>JACPIL010000002.1 GCA_016188105.1 Candidatus Woesearchaeota archaeon
GTTGAATCTTCACATAGTAAAGAGGGGAACCAATTTTCTCCTAATAATGGAGCAAAGGCAGCGTCTTGCGCTCTCCTCCAGTCTTGGTAGAATTCTGCTTCTCCAAATAATAAATTGCTGATAGCTGGATAGGATTTAACTTGTGAAGAGACTGCATAGATTGATTCAAGAATAGTTTGCGCTGTTGCCAAGCCTCCTTGGGAACTGGAAAGAATGTCGTCGTTATGTTCTTTGAAGGTACCTTCATTTGCTTCTTCATTGATTTTCTGTTCTGCTTCATCTTTCTCTTTCTGTGCTTGATTTAATTCATCTCCTGCGACAGCAAATTGATTATTAGCTGCATCTAGCGCATTCTGAGCATCAGTCGCTTCCTGTTGCAAAACGTTAACCTCTTGCTCTAATTGCTGTTGTAGAGCTAATTCATTTTTCTCCTCATTACTGCCGCTTTTGATTTTTTTCTCAGCGATTGCTTTGCTGAGCTCAACCTTACGCAAATTTAATTCACCCTGCTTATTATCAAGCGCTGTTTTCTTAAGACTAAAATCATTAAAAGCTGCAGCGCTACTTTTCCTGGCTACTTCGTAGATAGATGATTTTTGTTCGACTATAGCATCCAATTTGGGAAGAGAAGCAGCTTTCCACGGCCCTTCCTCTCCAGATCGGGTTAATATTGCTTCTCCTAATTCTTTGTCTTCAATTATTAGGTTTCCAGTGTACTTTCCAGTCTCTTTTCCTTTTTCATCATGTTCACGCTGGGCAACCACAGTAGTTTTAACTACGTCTCCATCAGCAGTTGCGTGATGAAATGTTTCTCCTTCTTTTCGGCCGCTACGGGGATTGAAATATCCTTTAGCTTCAAGCGATTCTATTCTATCAGCGCCAGTTAAATCTCTGTAATCATAATCTACTAAATATGAATCATAGATTGGTTTTTCTTTTTTATCCTTGCCGACTAATCTGGTCTCATGCCCGCCAGTGGGTACAAAACATCGATCTTCTTTACAGCCACCTTGTCCATCAATATAAGAATCTCCTTTTAATTTAGATTGCTCACCAGTTTTAGTATCATAAACGTCTTGGGTTTCATCTATATAATTGGTAATGGTTCTGGTATCATCTTCGGGATTATATTTAATATTTCCACCGTCCTCTTCTTCTTCGACTTGGTAGAATAAACCTTCTTTGGAAAAGATTTCCTTACCGGTAGCATCTTTATCAACGGTAAATGGTTCATTACCTATTTTAATTGTTCCAGGCGCAGTTTTAGTAGCAATAACTTGTTGATTTTTAACAAAAATCGTTTCTTCCTTGAAACCGCCGCCTTTTGGCGCTACTTTAGTTACTTCTCCAGTCCAAACTCCAGTGTCCGGATTTTCTGTTAATTGAACTAAACCTTGTAATTCGCCAGTTTTGGTATTCGTTTTTCGTAAGATTAAAACTCTCGGCTCTCCTTCTTCAGTAACTTGTTCGAAGAACTCATTTGCACCACTGATTTGTTTGTCATATACTTTATAGTTAGCACCTAAGATATCTTTTATTTCTGCTAACGCTTCATTGTTTTGTAATCCTGGTTGAAATTTAAGGTACGTTTCTGCAGTAGTCTTGGCGGCTTGATTAGCATTAGCGTTCCTCGCACCTGCAGGAAGTTTCTGATAATTGTTTAAAAAATTCTGATATGTTTCTTTTGCCTTCTGTGAATTTCCTTGTTTCTTATATGCATTTCCTATATTATACAATATTAATGGACTAGGGTCTTTCTCATAAGCAGCTTCCCATTTTTTAATTGCTTCGTCGTATTTTCCAGCATCGTAAAGAGCTGTTCCTTCAGCGTGAAGCGCTTTTGCTGCCTCTGTATCTGCAGGAGTTCTTGGTGCGGCTGTTCCTGAAGTACCAGCTGTTGGGGCAGAAGTTTGAGATTGAGCTCCTGGTGCTGGAGTGGTTTCAGTTGAAATTGTTGCTGGAATTTCCCCTGTTTCTTTCAATCCTTCTACTGTTTTTTTAACTTCTGGATCTTGCGCAGCAGTCTTTAATTCATTTTGTGTTTTTGGGTCATTGTAACTTAAAAAATCTTTACACGATTCTTGTGAACCAGCATTGCAGGCCTTGCTAAGATAGGCAACAGCTTTTTCATCTTCTCCAACAGCAACATATGCAAGTGCAAGTGAACGACAACTATCGATGTTTGAATTTGCGCAAAAATAATCTTGTGCAGCTTCCTTATCTTCTGGTCTTATTATAGTTAGTGCATTTTCCCTAGAAGAGGGGATTACTACCTGCCCCAAAGCTTGAAGCTGATGTAAATCTTGCTGATGCGATGTAGGCTCTAGATCTGCATACCAGACTTTATTCTCATCAAAGCACCCAACTGATGACTTACAAACACAAGAATAGGGTAATGCTCCGCCTACATTCGTACAGTCCCATCCTACTGTTTGTGATCCAGCTTCTCCAACTAACGCTCCTCGATCCCACCATGCCTTGCCAGCTCTGGCTTCTTTGCTGCCAAATAAGAATTGCCAAATCTTACAACCAATACCGCATTCTTCAACAGTTTCTGCCTCATAGATGTCGTCTGTTTCCTGCGCTACCACAAGGATTGAATTAAGTAAAAGGAGGAGTACAAGTAAATGATAGATTCGTTTCATCTTAAATCACATCCACATCCGCAGCATCACAGTAGTTCAATCCACCTGATTCGAATTCAGCAACGATAGTTGTGACAAATCCGACAATACTTTCTAGTGTGCCAATAATATCCCAAATGAAATAGGCATAAGTACAGGCGCCTGAAACAGTGCTGCTAGTTGTACAGTAAATTCCACAGGTTAAAATAGTCACAGTATGAGCGATGGCAAAAGGATCGCCAAAGGCTTTGTACAAAGCATTGATAACGGTATCGTAAAATTGTGAGAAGGGCAGGATGTACCACAATTCTCCCAGTACATATTTACACATCAATAAATCTTCCAAGTCTTCGCACATGGCTACCGTAGCCACTCCTGAACGAACTTCATTTTGCAAACAAACAATTTTTCGGCATTTGATCTGTCTGATTTCATCTAAATTTTTAATAATTCCCGGGATACATAATCCTGCGATGGAGAGGTAAAGATTTTCGCGTATATCACGCGCTGGCCGATACTGTCCAGAGCCAACTAGATCTGGATTGCCGACCGCTTCAAAATTCAAGACTTCCACATTGTACAACGATAATATAAATGACTGCCATTGCCCATACCATCCAAGATCGGCTTTTCCCCTCGGGCTGCAAGATAAAACTTGCACGATCTGATCTATTATATTTACTCCATTATCCACGCCTTCTGTAGCCCCAGTCATACCAAAGCAAAAGGCAATTCTTGCTGCTTCTCCACCTGGTGCTTCTTTCAATGCTTCACTTGAATACTTTGATGGCCCTTCAACAATCTCAATAATACTTACTATAATGCGGTAGATCTGCACTAAATAATCTACCCACTTCAGAATTTCGGCCATGACCCCGATAACATCCCAAGCTGCGTTGATGTCGTCTTTTGCATCTTCGATAATCTTTTCTAAGTTCTCATCCTGCGCACCAAGTGAAGAGAAGGCAAATGGCACTAACACTTCTACTTCCTGAATTTCAGCCGCCCTGATAGCATTCTTGCCAACTTGTGAGAATATCTTCAGTGTACAAGTATAAGGTTCTTGATGTTTAAATTCCCCTTCTGCAAATTCTTGAATATTAAACAATCCTCGTCCATCAAATGGTTCGAATTCAATTATAACATTCGGTGCGGGAGTATAATCACCAGTTGGAGAAGTTCCACCATACAATAAGCTACGGCTAATTGCCGGAGCAGTACTAGAAACTGGCGCTTCTTCTCCTTGCTTTTCAGCTTCTTTAGGAGCGCAGCTGGCTAATTCGATATTTAAGGCCTGGACATTATCAAGATCTGAATTTAATACAATCTTAAACGGCAGACGAGTATAAGTTAAAGGAGCAGTATCTAAATCTATAAAAGAACCGGCGCCGCCAACAGCAAGAACACTTTGCACTTCCCAGTAATCTGGATTATCTTCGGTAGCAAGGCCAAGTAAATCGATAGTCAGTTCTGCTTTATTATCATCAGTCTTAAATCGTTTTACGTTCTTAGGTTCATCATCAATCTCCGGCCAGCTCACTGCATCATTACCGGCAGTATCCTGAACCTTAATTTCGACCTCTACATTAGAATCAGGACCGCTCTTGATGGAATCTGTCTGTACCATACATTCCCAGCGGCCTTCCACTTTTTGGCAATCATCTTCGGTAAATACCTGCCATCCTTCTTCATCGACATAATTAATCCCGGTATAATTCTCAGGATATTTTGTTTCCGCATCCAAGACCAGATCATTAACATCTACCAACACTCTCAAGCCGCTGGCTTCAGAAACTTTCAAGACAATCTTAAAGAGGTCATTACTTTGGAAATAATTCTTATCACCTGCTTCTGAAACGCCAAACACTTCTAACTCTTCTACTTTTGGACCAGTGTTATCCACTAAGAATTCAAATTCTGGCGCGACTCCCTCATTACCGACATTATCTTCAAAAGTGGATAAGCCAAAAGTTTGCACTCCTTCTGCAAGATTATCGTCGATTTCCCAGTAACATTCAATAACACCGGCTGCTTCTTCACAAGCAGTAGGTTCAGCGGCGCTGCCTAAATCAAATGCACCTAAATTAGCGCGGATTCCTTCTTTCGAGATGCCTGCTCCCTGATCTTCCGCGCGTAAGATAATCCTGCTTTCACCGCTCTTCATATAGCTTTTATCTTCAAACTGCCGTAAGGTTCCGAAGAATTTTATTTCCGGAGGGGAACTATCGACAGTAAATGAGGTAACAATACTTCTTTCAGCAGTATTTCCTTTTTCATCTTCGGCAACAATTAAAACTGTGATACTGCTTTGCGGCTTTACTTCAATGTTATTCCAAGTGCAATGCCAAAGTTTATCTACATCATCATCTGCTTCACACACCGCTTCCTGGCCATTGAAATTAGCTTGGTCTGAATATCCTTTTACTGTTGGCACGCTTGATTCAGTTATGTCTACAACAATATCAGTTGTTCCGGTAAACTGTCCAATGAATTGTCCAAACTGAGTAAAGTTCAAACTGCTGCCGATTTCCGGTTTGACAAAATCGGCAAAGAAAGACACAGATTGACTTACTGCTTTGTGGCCTAATCTGTCTTCAGCTCTGATCTTTATTCTTTTGAGACCTTCACCGCTCCAATCAGCGTCAAGGATTCCGCCTAACTCGCTGTCTAAAATATAATTAAATTCTTCTTGACCTTCTACAGTAATAGATTGGTATACTAGACCAGTATCAGCATCAAGGATATCGACCTGTTTTAATCCGACCGAAGGAGCTCCACTGCTAACCTTATCATTCACAGTAAAGTCCAGTTCCACTTCTCCAGCACTAGTTTGTTTTACATCGCCGGGAGCGAAGAAAATAGCCGGAGCGGAACCATCAGCGCGGATAACATCACCATTGGAAGCCGTTTCAGTTTTACCAAAGGCATTTAGGGCACTATAAATCACTTGGAAAGCATATTCTCCTTCCTGGACACCATCAGTTAGTGGGCTTATATATTCACAGAGATTTCCCAAAGCGCTTTTGGTGCAGGAACTGAAAGGAGCTTCGCTGTCGCCAATTTTAATTTTAACATCGGCAGGATTAACGGTTCCATTATTAAGAGCTGTTGAATCAGAAATTAAAGTTTCAACTGTCCAGACATCCCCTTCAGCATCAAGATAGGTTTCAACCCCCTCTTCACCGGAATTTTTGGTTATTTGTACTGCTGCCGCCATAGCGCTGGCAGAGTAAAATGGCATGCTCAGAACTAACATCATGATAAATAATCCTGCAAAATTCCAGATGGTTTTGCTGGTTTTGGATTTCATTTTGTTTTTTGTTATTGTTTTTTTCGTTTTTCTATTCTTTTCATTTATCTGAAGGTTGGTTCCAAATTAGCACGTAATTGCTGGGAGAGATTTGCCGTTTCTCCCATCATCTGTAAATCTTCAATGATGCGAAGATGTTCTTCGGCAGGAACCCCAGCGAGATTGAAACTGAGGATGGTGAAAACCATTTCATCAGCACCGTAGAGTTGTTCAGGAGTGACCGTCAAGTAATTTTTAGGTTGATCCCAGCGTAATTGTCCAGATAAAAATTCGTCTAAGACTTGTTCTCCCAAGGTAAAACAGGTCAGTCCAGCACAACGTTCTTCTTCAGGGATAACTAAAGGTTCACTGCGAGTCAATAAAGCAGTGACTTCATAAACCCCTGGAACTAATTCCATCCGAGCCTGAGTATTTCCTTGAACAGTAGCACTAGCAGAAAATTGGTCGCTAAAAGCATTTGGATTAGTATCCATTACTCGTTTCAAAACAATGGTAGCAGTCTCTTTTTCTTCCAATGCTCGGGCAGTATTGGGGAAAATCCAGGAATGTTTTTGATCCAATGTTTCCGGCAGATAAGAATACACCGGAGTTAAACCTGTAGCGAATAATCCTTGAGTAAAGCACTGTTTATTTTTACCGTCATCATCTTCAACACATTTTTCTATACTTTTTTGACGGAAAGAAACGTTGATGAATTTCCTTTTGTGTAAAGGCACGACCATTTCAGAATTTGCGGCGGTTGCATAACCGATCACGCCAGGACTTTCTCTGAATCTGTAGGTGTCGACGGGATAAAAATTAGTTAAGTATTCATCTTTGATGAAGCTGGCAACACCGCCATAGACAGCCGGATATTTGCTTTCAAATTCCCCGCCATTATCAGTAAGGCCCATCAAACAATCGTCTTGTTCAGGGATAGAGAAACCGATCTGCACTGCTTCTAATGGTTCTTGGGTTGCACTATCTACTACGACTGTTTTCAGAGGTTGCGTATTTCTTTTTTCTGGATCACAAACCATACTCTTTTGCTCGAGAGCAATCGGAGCAGGCTGGCTGTATCCTTGAGCAGGAATAGCATTGTTACGGATATTTGCTTCTAGAGCAAAGGCAAAAGTATATCCTCTTCCTTCTAAGGCAGCAGGATCGCGGATAGTTACTAGCACAGGATAACTTACATCATAGGTCGAATAGTAGTGGTTCACGGTAAGAGGGATGGGCGGGAGAGGAGTAGCGCTAGGAGCATGATAAGAGCTAGGCACGATCTGTCCGGCTTTGTCATTCATGTCAAAATAAGGTTCCCAGCCAAAGTAATCAAAGTTTACTTCAATATTTTTTCCAGTTTCAAGAGGAAGGATCATGTTGTCATAGTGCTTTTGATATAACTCGTGTAAATCTACCGTAGCACTTTCTTCCGGCGTATATTCAAAGCGGTAAAAATTAGTACTCTGCAGATAGCGCAGTAAAGGAACACTTGAAGTTAGTAAACTGCGTAATTTTTCCTTGACATCTGTTTCTGCCCAGCTGACGGTAGGAACAAAATCAAAAGTAATCTGCTCCATGGGAGGAAGCTTGTTGATGTCGACTGAAGCATAGGCGGTGATTAAATCTAACGCTTGCAGTTCTAGAAAATTATGTTCAGATTCTACTTTGGCAATTTCTGCAGCAACATCATAGTAATGTTTTAATCTGACCGGGGTCTTGATGTAAAATTGATTCATCTCTACGGTAGCATCTCCTTTGCTCGCTTCCACTTCCATCTTCAACCAGAAATTAACGGTTTCATCAGCAATGGTGACCAGCACCTCTTTTCCAGATGTAACTCCTTCAACTAACGCTGGCGCTTCAATTGTAAAACCTTGTTCAGAGAAGCCAGCATAGTTGCCAATACACCCGTTAAGATTTTCTTCAGCAAATCTTGACAACTGCGCTTCAATACTTATTTCGGGGTCGTCTTGAGCATGTAACGGCGGCTGTAATGATGAATAAGAAACATCGGACAGGTCGTTGGAAGGAAGATTGTAGTGCCAGTAGGGAACCTTAACTGGTTCAAGATCTAGGCCATCAGCATTGGTCGGATCCGATGATGAGAATCTGCCGATAAGTTCTGGGTAGATGTAGCCGCCTTGCTGTCCAAGAACCAGCAAACCGCGCCTTCCTACTTGAGCTAGGCAATCTTCGGTATAAGTTTGAATGGGCTGAAATTCTTGCGGAACAGCAGCAATTACTGGTTCGCCTGCACTGGTAAGTTCTTCTTTACTACTGACTTTGGTGACGTACAAAATTCCAGAAAAAACAAAGAGAACCACAATGCCGATGATAATAAAAATAGTTACTTGTCCATTCTTGGATTGAATAGGTCTTGAGAAGGCGCAAAGGCTACTGAGACTAGTACTACAACTACCCCTTTTTTGCTTCATTCTATCAGCAATCAGGAAAGAATAAAGGTATATAAAGGTTGCGGGCAGATAAAGCTAATTTTTAGAGAAAATTGTAGGAAGAATCCGGAAGATTTTACCGTTATTCCTTACCGCACTCTCGCTCCATCGTTAAGACCATGCACTTTTACTTCTTCCAAGGGTGAGATTAGTTTCTTGCCAGAATGATAAACATTGCCGGCCTGAACAGTTATGATTAGCTTGATAAATTCCTCAAAAGTAATCTCGGCATGAGAATTCTCTGTACCATCAAAGTGAACTTCATCTCCAGGATTTAGCTTCTGCACTTCAAGAATAGAAACATGTGCACTGTCATCAGCAGCTAAAATCATGGCTTCGCTCATCTCTCCACGCAACTTGGCTGGTTTCATATTGGCAACAAATACTGCTTTTCTATTTTCTAATTCTTCTTTGTGGAAATGCTTTTTCAATCCTGCAACAACTTGTTTCTTTCCTAGATGGCCGAGATCAACTTTGAGCAGATACAAACTGTCAGCATTAGGATGATCTTTCACTTCCAGAATCTTTCCCACTGTTAAGCGCAGAGGAAAAATTTCTTTACGCACAATTTCTACTTTGTTGACGAGAAAAGGAACATTCTTAACTTTACCTTTCCATCTGAAATGGATATCAGCAAAAGCAAGATCTTTTTCTCCCAAGGAGCCCAATACTTTTTCACTAAACTCTGGGAGGATGGGATTGATAAGAATAGCAAGATTCCGGGCAAGGTTTGCGCACCAGGACACTGCCTGCTTGGTTTTTAGATCATCCTTACTTTTCCATGGTTCTGCCTTTTGGAAATAGGCATTTCCGTGGTCAGTGATGAGCAGAATGTTTTTTACCACAGCGTGATAATCCTGAGCAAGATAATTTTTCTTTATTTTCTCCGATAAGGATAACACTTTTTTAGTAAGAGCTTTATTTTCTGTAGGCTTAGGAGCAAGTAATTCACTATAATTTTTTTCTGCAAAAGTTAAAGTGCGATAACAGAAATTCCCTAATTTTCCGACTAAGACGTTGTTGATCACCGCCGCAAATTCATCGAAGTTAAGGTCTACATCAAGTACTCGGCGCTCCAGGTGGCTGGCGTAATAGAAACGCAACGCCTCTGCGCCATATAATTTATGGAATTCTTTAGCAGTAAAAAAAGTTCCTCGGGATTTACTCATCTTTTGGCCATTGACGGTAATGAAGCCATGCACAGTCAATTTTGGAAGGGGGATATCCATAGCCATCAACATCGCCGGCCAGAATAAGAAATGGAAGTAAGAGATATCTTTGCCTATGAAGTGATGAGTGCTTCCTTTTTTCCAGTAGTCTTCCCATCTGCAGATCTTCTGTTTGCCAGGTTTATCACTTTGTTTTTCACAATAATTTTTAGTCGAAGAGATGTACCCGATCGGAGCATCGAGCCAGACATAGAAATATTTCACTTCGCCGCATTCTTTCCTACTTTCGGGGATCTCAAACCCAAAGTAAGGAGCGTCCCGAGAGATACACCAGTCTTCTAGTCCTTTGTCCAGCCATTCTTTCAACCAGTTTTTTACTTCCAGCTGCAGATCTGCACTTTTGGAATTGATCCATTTTTTGAGCTTGCCGGTAAACACACTTAATTTAAAAAAATAATGAGGGCTAGATTTGATATGAGGAGTAGTTCCACAGAGAGAACATTTCGGATTGAGTAAATCAGTTCCTTTCAAGACGCTGCCGCAGCCTTCACATACATCACCGTATTGGTCAGCGATGCCGCATAATGGGCATGTGCCGCGGACATAGCGGTCAGGAAGCGTTCTCTCGCATTTTGGGCAATAGATAACATCCATATTTTTGACATAGATGAATCCTTTTTTCTTCAGCTGGGTAAAGAAATGTTCTGATAGTTCTTTGTTTTCCTTAGAATGAGTCTTATGAAAATTGTCAAAGGAGATCAGAAAAGAAGCAGCATCTTGCTGATGTTCTTTCCAGTATTTATCGACAAATTTTTCCGGTTCCATGCCAGCTTTTTTGGCATTTATTTCTATAGGTGTACCATGCATGTCAGAAGCGCAGATGTATAAGACATCCTTTTGCATGGAGCGGAGAAAGCGAGCATAAATATCAGCCTGAATAGCCTCTAACAGAAAGCCGATGTGCAGCGGACCATTGGCATACGGGAGTGCTGCAGTTATGACCGTTTTTGAGGTTGCTTTTGAAGGTGATTTCATCAAGCTCCAAAAAGGAAGAAGTTATTTAAATATTGCTGTGTGTCATTTAAAGAAAATCCTGAAAAACAGCTATCCCACCATGAAGGATTTTCTAAAATTAAAAGTAGCGAAATCCTATCACAGCATTCCCACGCAAGAAAATTGAAAACTATCAATTTTCTGCGCAGAAATGAGGTAGTTTTCCGCATTTCTTGCGCTATGAATAGCAGGAATTTCTGCTCTTTTCATTTAACGAGCTCACATTCACATCCTTTATAAATGAATGCATAATCTGAAGGATGTGGGTGGCAGTTTTTCACTCCTGAAAGCTTCTTATAAATAATAACTTGGTCTGGACGACGCACTCCTATTTCGTTGTCTGTTTCGTCCCAATAAGAACAATAAATACTATTGTCGGTAAAGCAGCTAACATCCTGGTTACGCAACCAATGGATCTTCCATCCGTCTTCTAAATTCCAATGCTGTTCTGCTGTCGGCTTTAATAACTCCGGACAATCATAAGACACGATCTCTTTACCCTCCTGAACAGCAAGTTTCACTTTAATTTGATCTTCAGTCAATGCCAGCTGTTTAGTCTGCCTAAACGCTTCTCCGGCTACTGCTTGGAGGTTAGTACGTTGAAGAATAAATACGGCCACCGCAAGAAAAATAATAATCGCAAAGACTGAAACTAGCAGGATATGATGCCTTGAAGATTTTTTAGGACTTATTGATTTTTTCATCTAACTATCTCTTTTTAAGAGTAGAAAGAAAAAGTAGTATTTAATGTTTTCCTTAGTGCTAGATATCCTCATCAATATCTTCCTTAGAAGCTTTCTTTCCTTTTTTAGGTTCTTTCAGCTTTTTGGTTACAGGAATCACTTCCTTGCAATGCTGGCAATTTACAACATAAGATTGCACACCCAGATAATTTTTCCGTTTGTACTGACCGGTTGATTCGCCTTTTTTCTTACAATGGGGACAAGTATATTTTGCTTCTATCTGCAAACTTTCTTCATGTTCTGTTTTAGCTTCCCTATATTTGCAAGCAGGGCATTCATATTCATCAGCTCTGGTCTTTACTTTTCCTTTCACAATCGGTTTGCCCATCTTGGCTTTCTTGCATTTAGGACAATCCTTCCTGTAAACCCAGGCCATCACTTCACCATCATCGATAGAACGATTGGTAAAGTAGATGCATTCATCCATAGATTGGGGTTCGCGTAATGCCATTATTGATCACCTTTCTGAAATTTTTTGTCTAAACTATTTTTAATGCCTTTGATATTAAAGCCGCCATTCTGCCCATCAAATATATACATTAAGCCTCTGGGAGGAGACTCCTCTGTATTTGGAATGATTTCGACTACACTCGTATTATACTGATGACAAAATACTTCTACAAATACCTTATCCTCAAGCAGACAGTTAATAAAACCCATGCCACTTATGTAATTCATAATCTTTTCACCTCGATAGATATCGCAGGTTTATTTAATCGGATGTATCTCGGACATTCGGTCCAAGGTAGATCATTATCATTACAATACTTTATAAGATTTTCTTTTTCGGTTTGGTCATTATACCTGACTATAACTACAAATCCTACATCTTGTTTATGGACAACCTCCGATCTTTTCAGATCTTCCATTATTTTATCTCTTTTTCTAGTCAGGAAGGATATCCTTTGCGGAAGCTCTTCTATTTTTTGTGAGATAATTTTTAAGATTTTTTTATCTTCAAGAATAGCCACATGCTTTTTCACTTTTTCGAATAGATCTTGATTTTTGCAAGAGATAAACCCTCCGACTTTAGCTTCCACTAATTTCCATTCTCCAAAGCTGCCGACCAGAATATCTGCATACTTTCCATTACATAATTTCGTGCCGATAGAGCCGGAAACGTCCATGATAACTAAGCATTGATTTTTTTGACAGAGTTGGTAAATCTCTTCCATGGGCTGCTCAGCAAAATAACCGCCAGGATTTTGATAGAGTAGCGCGCCGCAGGGATGCTCCTGCAATTTCTGCTGCAAGTCTTTGAGATTGATTCTCGCATCATCACATTTCACTTCGACTACTTTCAATCCCAACTTCTTCGGTATCTTAGGATAACTTAGCCAGCCGCCTTCTTCTGGAATAAGAAGGATTTTATCTTTGGGAACGAGAAAAATGGCAGCAGTTATAGCAGCATCACCGCGGAGAGTGATTTCTAGGTGGTTGTGGCCAGTTAGTTTCTGTAGTTCTGCAAGTATTTCTTCTTTACCCATAGAATGTAAAAAACAGAGGATTATTTTTAATGATTCTTATGAAAAATTACTTTTTAGTCCTCAATCTAATCCAGAGCTTTTTCAAAAAAGACAAAGATAAAGTGGAAAGGACAAAACCTATAGTCGGGACAATAGAATTGATGAATGGTTTTGGCAATTGAGCTACAAAGAAAAACAGTACGATTATGAAATAAGTTAGAACCGCAATGGAAATCTTTCTAGCCAAACTTGATTCCCAAGCTTTATCTAACTCTACTTTCTTATTCCTTTGTTCAATTGCCTCAAGTCTCTTTGTAATGTTACCCATAGTTTATTTCTTCTTCTTACTCTCCCCATCAGCACCGATATGGTACTTTAAAGACCACACTAAGCGATGCATGACTTTTCTTCTGGTAACAAAGCCAAGAAGTTTTGTTTTTTCCATCACCGGAAAAATTTCTAGGTTTTGTTCTGCAAATTTCTTATAGGCAGTATAGGCGGTATCTTTTTTTTGTAAACTGTTGATTTCTGACAAAGGAACGGCAACTTGTTTCACAGTGAGTAATTTTTGAACTTTAGCCGGCATGGATTCGACTCTTTTCAAGTCAAGAATTCCTGAAAAATGGCTGTTGCCGACTAAAAATATATCCTGATCGCTATCGAGATGCTGGTCCAGAAATTGTGAAAAACGCAAGGTAGGTTCTATTTTAAGATAATCTTTGGTAAGCAGGTTCATAATGGGAATTTGATTTAATGCTTCTTTAAGAATGACTTGCTCGTAACTGACCCCAGCAATAAAGTAGAGAAAGCCGCCCAAAAAGATAAACCATAAGCCACCGCCAGAACCATGAATAAGGTATAATATTACTGCTGAAGCCAAGAGGAGAGCAAAGATACGGCCGCCCAGTACAGCAATCTTGGTTGATTTTTTGAGATCATGATAGTATCCATTCAGGACAGCTCTAAAAGCTCTTCCTCCATCTAAAGGATAGCCAGGTACCAGGTTGAATAATGCTAATACTAAATTGAGCTGGTAAAGGTAGAAGGTGATGGCAGTCAAAAAAGCATGGCCATTCAGTTTGTAGATAAGAAAGAATATTCCTGCTAAGGCTAAGGAGAATAAGGGCCCAGCAACTGCCATCATGAATTCCGGCAGCGGTTTAAGATCTTCATCGTTAATACCAGCAACTCCACCGAAGAAGAAGAGAGTAATATTTTCTACTTCTATTTTCTGAGTCTTGGCAACTAAGGAATGGCTGAATTCATGTAACAATACGGAGAGGAAGAGGAAGAAGACAGATACAATTCCCATGGTCCAATACGCAGTAGTATCAGAACCAGGAAAATAATGTGGAAAAAAGGAAGTAGACAAACTCCAGGCTAAAATCGCAAAAACAAACCACCAGGAGAAGTGTAATTGCACATCAATGCCGAAAATACGGAATAGTTTGAGAGTGCCTCGCATTTGCTAAAAGCTATTTTTGTCATTTAAAATAGTTTGTCTTCATTTAAGAATGGGAAATGGAAAAGAAAAAGCTTATTTTTATTCTTCGTTAACTGCTGGGACTAATGTCTTATCATCATCAGGAGTAGTGCCTTCTACTTCTTTTATCCCAGGAGGAACGAGAATAGGAGGAACCCCTTGTCCTGCAGTCATATCGGCTATCTTTTTTTCTAACCGTTTAATCTTAAGTGCCTGAGCATTGGTGAGGAGCTGGCTGTTTGAAACCCGATTCTTTATTGATGGAAGAAGCAACATAGAACTTGCCTGTCCTGCCAAAGGGTTTTCATTTTTATCTGCCTCATCAATGATCGTATCCAAATCTTGATCAGATAAATTTTCTAATCCCGCCTGCAGTTCTTGATCGGAAACAGTTGGAGCGCAGGATAGGACTAAAGACAGGGAAATGAGTAAAATAGCAATAAGAATTTTTTTCATGTAAAACACCTCTTTGAGTTGGAGAAGATAATCAGATATAAATAGGTTACGGAAAACAGAAGAAAATGAATTAAAACGGAACCTAAAATTATCCTTTTACATTACCAATCGGTTTCAAGGCCACCACTGGTTTAGTGATTCCGGACTTATCTAGGGTATCAACGACCACATCAATATCTTTGTAGGCTGCCCCTGCTTCTTCAGCTAATCCCGCCATGCTAACCGCATGGACATAAATCCCTTTCTTCTCCATATCTTTCTGTAAAGCATCGCCGCGGATTTCCCGCTTGGCTTGGGAGCGGCTCATAGTACGGCCTGCGCCATGTGCTGTAGAAGAAAAGGTCTCGTCTGCTCCATCGGTTCCAAGCAAGAGATATGAACCAGTTTCCATACTTCCGCCAAGGATTATAGGCTGGCCGATCTTTGCATATTTCTTAGGTAATTCTGAGGCTCGAGAAGGGCCGAAAGCGCGAGTGGCTCCTTTGCGATGGACAAGCAATTCTTTTTCTTTTCCATTTACTTTATGCTTTTCTAATTTTGCAATATTGTGAGCAACATCATAGACTAAATTCATTTCCATCTCTTCTGCAGTTTTGCCGAAAACCTGACTGAAAACTTTTCGAATTTGATGAGTGATGACTTGCCTATTAGCAAAAGCCATATTTGCTGCGCAGGCCATAGCCTTATAATAATCTTGGCCTTCCGGTGAATTAAATGGCGCGCAAGCAAGTTCTTTATCGAGAATTTCAATTCCATATTTGGGCATCACATCTAAAAATAATTTTAAGTAATCTGTTCCTATCTGATGTCCAAAACCGCGGCTGCCGCAGTGGACCATAATGACTATTTGCCCAGGTTTAGTGATACCCATTATTTTAGCGGCATCTTTGTCGTAAATATTTTCTGCCTTGACTTCCTGGATTTCCAGATAGTGATTTCCTGAACCTAAAGTGCCAAGCTGGTCAAATCCACGTTTGATTGCTTTATCAGAAACTTTGCTGGGATCTGCCTGAGGAATTTTCCCATGGCTTTCGATATGATCGATGTCAGACGGCCAGGCATATCCTTTTTTGAGGCACCATTGCGCGCCATCCCTCATGACTTCTTTGAATTCTTCTTTGCTGACTTTGACGAAACCTTTACAGCCTACTCCTGCAGGAACTGCTTTGTAGAGTTCGTCAACTAACTGTTTTATTTTAGGTTTAACTTCATTGATAGTAAGGTTAGTAGTGATGAGACGCATTCCGCAGTTGATATCAAAACCGATACCGCCTGGAGAGATGACTCCGCCTTCCTTTGGATCAAATGCAGCAACTCCGCCGATTGGGAACCCGTAGCCCCAATGGCCGTCAGGCATGCAATAAGCGTAGCGTTGAAGTCCAGGCAGGGTTGCGACATTGGCAATCTGATTAAAGACACCAGCATCCATATTTTTCATTAATTCGTCGCTGGCAATTATTCTGGCTGGAACACGCATACCTTTTCTATAAGAAGTAGGGAGTTCCCAGGTAGTATCGTTGATACGCTTGATTTCTTTTGGAGGTCCTGCTGGTTGTTCTGGGAATTCTTCTTCCATAAAATCAACAGAATAAAGATTATTTATAAGGTTTGCTTAGTTTTGGGAAAAAAATTCACGTGATTTTAATTATCTTATTCTACTGGATCTGTACTCCTCCTAACTTCTTTGCCAATAGATTGTAGACCCAACTAAAAAAAACTGCAGAGATGAACCCAAATATTCCATACAAGAGCGGCCCGATAATGATGATAAACCATCCAATATTTATCGGCAAGATTTGATTGCTAAAAAAAGCAGTATATCCAGTAGTGTTTCCGCCAACATTTGCTCCGATTAGCAGCAAGATGCTCCAAAAAAAACCAATGATGGCATAAATAAGCCCAGTGATCTTACCTAAGGATAGTGGTTCGATTCTTCTGATTTCCATTTTTTCACCTGTTATTTTATTTGTCAATATTTTGTCAATA
>JACPIL010000057.1 GCA_016188105.1 Candidatus Woesearchaeota archaeon
AATATATTTTTTCATGAATAACCCTCAGTCAAAATTTCCTTAATACATCCAGGCATAAAATAATTATCCTCATCATACAAGGAACTATTGCCAGTATATTCTTCCCATGAGGCATATAATGCTTTGATTTTGTTTAAATAATCCTGCTTGACCGATTCATCTAAGTACATGAACGGACAGTAGGGAATGAAAGATGAAACTGTATTAGCGACGAAAACTTCAACTGCCCCATACCCATCACCGCGAAGCCATTTATTGTAATCACTTACTTCGCCAAGTACCTGTCCCGCGACAACAGCGTCTCCTTCTTTGATAGTAAGCTTAATGACGTGATCATAGCCGAAGGTCCACAAAGGGCTTTCCGGCTTGGTAATACCAAATTCATTGTCTCCGGTCTCTTGCAGTTTGATATTTGTTACAATACCATCAGTCATTGCCAGTACTTTCGTGCCGAGCGGAACTATATACGCTGCTTCAGGCGCTACTTTAACGCTGCCGCTGGCATCTAGAACCAATTCGCCAAAATCATGAAAGACTTTAGTATTGTACACTTCTGAGTTCCAAGGATAGGTAAATGTATCAAAAACGAAATCCCCTGCCTTATTGGTTTGAGCATTGTAAAAATCAATTTCAACCCCAATATTCTCTATTTTTGGTTCTTCTTGATCTAAAGTTCCGTTAGTGAAGGTATAGTTATATTCTCTGAATTCTGGAAATTTCATGAGCGGATGACCAATAGAAGAATCAGTATACACAAATGAAAAGTGTTTCTGGCAATAATCATTTTGAGGGCGCCGTATACAGTATGCTTCGCAGGTAAAACCATTATCTTTGCAGAATTCCTGGCAAGTACTTTCAGAACAAAGACTGTCAAGCCCATTTTGGAAGATTTCTGAGATTTTACTGCTTTCTTTTTCTCCTTTATCAATTTGAAGATCTTCTTTTTGAACACAACCAACCAAAAATAAAATAAGAACTAGACCTGCAAATAAAATCCCTCTTTTTTCCATGGAGAGATCATTTCTTTCAAGCTTAATAAGATTTTCTTTTTAATTGAGATTACTATTTCTTCTTCCCAAACAAAGAATTTTTGGCTCTCTGCAAAAAATCCTTTTCATGTTTTGCTAAAAGGCCGGAGCCGATAACTGTAAGCGAAACTAAGCTGATAGAAACTCCTGAGAGGATATAGAACGATACTAAAATTCGGGAAAGGTCGGTAGTAGGATACAAATCGCCATACCCTACTGTAGTTATCGTGGCAACAGAAAAATAAAATGCCTGCACCCAGCTCCATGCTTCTAAGCGGTGGAAAAGCAGTGTTCCGATAACGATCCAAGTGAAAAGAGCTGAGACAGCTACAAGGATCTTAGAATATGTTTTCACGACTATTCTATTTTCTTAAAATTTATAAAACTATCTTTGCTAATCTGCTATTTTATCCATCACAACAAACCTTAAATAGCTAAACATTTTCCTTTTTACCATGAACAATCAAAAACAACCAGTAAAGAAAGATGGTGCTTCTATCTTTGTCGCATCGATGCTGCAAAGCGCGCAGGACAACAAGGAAGTCAAACCGCAAACCAGGTATGACAATGTTGATCCTCAAGAGATCGACAAACTGATGGCTAACATCAAGAAAGGACTAGCCAGGAAGTAATTCTGGACTACCAACAATTATTTAAACTATTTTTCTATTTATTTCTATAAATGAGAATTCTTTCCGGTGAAGAAGCAAGAAAAAAAAACTCATCCATAAAACTTTTCACCGATCCTAACACCATAAGAAGCTGAATCTATGTATTTAGCAGTTTTTACATAATGTAATCCCGTTTTATCATCTGTTCTCAACTGTCCTTGCGCGTCTATACAAAAAAAATCTCCAATGGCATCATAAACTTTCTTCATTATTTCTCTGACATTATCTCCGTTTAATCCTCCGGCAACTCCTATTCTCGTATTAGGCATAGAATCATGTAATATCTTAACAAGCCCTAAATGTTCATCAGAGATCTCTTGACCTTTACCGCCTGACGGGTCTATCAAACAATACTGAACTAAGTCCCCATATTCTATCGCTCTTTGCGAATCTTTCAAGGCTTCCTTTGGAAGCTGTAATACAACATCCATTTCCGGAAATTCTTTCCTGATTGCCTCAATTTGATCCGTATCCGGCCACTCCATATTAATTTGAACAGCTCTACAATAATCTTTCTCATACATGTCACCAATTGAAAATACTCTTTTAACTTCTTCTGCAAGAGCTTTTCTGTTTTCGGTGAAGTAATGTATCATCGGTATTGCTCCATGAGGAGTATATCTTGCTAGGCAGTCTAAAACTTCTGCTCTAGGAGATTGTTCTCCTTGACTTCTTCTGTCTGCTAATCTCTTTGAAGAACATAAAAAACCAAACATAGGTACATGGTACTTTGCGGTATGACCCGCCTCTGGTCCCAAGAAACCATGTTCCAAAAATTGTTCTGCGACTGTTCTTACTTCACGATCTTCTTTAAATCCGGTTATTCCAACATATGCAATCGGTCTCATATTAATTACCTCCATGCAAAAGAACGATATCGGAAGAAGTTAAACTTTTAGCTTAAGCTATATATATTAGCTTAATTAGTTAAGCTTTGCACAAAACCTTAAAAAGAACAGTTGATTTAGATTTCAAATGTTAAGAAAATTGATCAAACTCTCTCCATCGACATCAGTAATTTCTTTGCCATCAAATTGGATTAAATCAAACAATCTTAAGAAAGGAACATCCTTGTCTGTGGAAGTAAATGAAAACAGGATTATTGTTTCTCCTCAACAAACTGAGATTCACAAAGAAATTCAGATAGATATTTCAAAGTTCGACGGAAGATTGATGTGGGTTGCAATTGATACTGCTTATACTGCAGGATATGATTCAATAATCATTAAAACTAAAGATGCTGAGCAGAGTTCTTATATGACCAAAGTAGTCAGATATTTTCCTGGCATGATGATCATCGATGAGCGCAAAACCCATGTCCATTTTAAGTCGATAGAAGAGTCGCCAACTGATTTAAATAAAATCGTTAACAGAATTTTCAACCTTACTGTTGCTTTATTAGAAGATTCAATTGAAGCGATTAAATTAAAAGAATGGAATACCTTAATTAAAATTAAATACAGGGATTATGTTATAAATAGTTACGTTAGCTATTGTTTTAGATCAATAAATAAATTTGGATACTCGCCTTTCTCAAAGATAGGAGTGATCCATACTTTTCTTAAAATAATAGAGATTTTTTCCGATAAACTATGTGTATTATTTGAATCAATTGGGAAAGAGAAAGCACGTTCGGTAAAAGTTAACACATTAGATCTTCTCTTAGAGATGTACAATGAATTGCGACAAATTCACTTTAAATATTCTGTCGAAAAAATAATCACTTTTGAGCAGGATAGAAAAAAACTGCTAAAAAATATCGGAGAGATGCCCACCTATACGGCACCAGTATTAAATGACTTAGTCGATTTATTTTTTGCTTTAGAAGAGTTAGAGATGCAATTAAATTCTTGAATCTCTTATTTCTCTTCCTCAAACAAATATTCCGGCAGATAGGTTCTTTTGTAATAATCATATATTTCAATTAAATTAAAACCAGCGATCAGATCACTAAATTCTTCTCTCAACTTACTGATGATATATCTGATCCTGCTTTTGTCCAATGACTCCAGATCGATCTCCATATCCCAGTCGCCAACGGTTTTATTTAGCTGAATGACTTCTGGATTGTCGTGCAAATAATCTAAGAGTTTGGACTCATATTCTACGTCAAGATTATGGAGTTTCAAAAACAAGCGATTCTTAGTAACGTCTAATTTATTTTTATCGATAAGATATTTGCAGCCGCGGATAATATTTCTTTTGGTAAGATTTTGTAAGATGGACTTTATGGTTTTGACATTTAAGCCTGCCTCTTTCGCTAATCTGGTGTAGCGGATGGTAGGTTGGTGGAGAAGAACACCAAGTACCGCCATTTCATCTGGAGTAAATTCTTCTTTCTCACGATCACCACCGACGATTTTTTGATTATATAAAGTTAATAATTCAGCGCTGTCAACTAAATATTGCCGAGGATAAATATGGGTGACGATATTCAACACAATCTTATATTCTTTTAGAAGAGGGTTACTGCTGATGATTTTCTTGAATTCTTTGTTAAATTTTGAGGGATTTGGAGCGGCAAATTCAACTCCTAAATCAAATTCCCCCACTAATTCGTAGACGGCTAAAACGTAAGGATTTTGACGTAATTCAGCAATAACTCTCATTTTGTCTTGTTCTTTGATGTAAACTCCTTTGAAATATACCCGAAAAAGAAGCAATCCAAAATAAGAATAATCAAAAATGTAAAAAGGGTCATGTAAAATTCCTTCTTTTTCTAATACTGAGACATTATATTTGAGAATCTGAGGACTTTTCTTCACCAATCTGGCCATTTCCTTAAAACTCATGCGCGCATTCTCTGAACGGAGAAAGATCAAAGTATGGTTTAGGGGGTTCATATAGCTATTTTCTTTTATTTATTAATAAATATTACGTATTTTTTACCAAAAAAGAAAAAAATAAGCTCCAAAGAATATAAATATAGGAAAAGGTATACTGATAGATATGGATAGGAGCATTAATCTAGGGGAGTTCTCAGAATTAGAAAATACTTTATATTCTCTACTCGATCATATGCGAAAAAGTGAAGTAGAACAGGCAGCATACGAAGGCAGAAAATACCAGCTTCATGGTCTTTGCGCCGTGCAGGGATATGATCCAAAACTACATGCTTCTTATTTCAAAATTCCCGGCGTTAAATTTGGAGGAGAGGATATTTTTCAAGATCAACAAATTTCTTTATATGATTTGGGGGCTCTCGCTGCGCTTCAGGAAGCAATGGAGATCGATGGAGCAATTCTCATCGGAAAAGATGGCAGATTAATGCACAGCGGCAAATTTATGCTTCCAGATTTTAGTATTTATGAACGGCACCAAGGAGCTGTGAAAACTTACGAAAGATTGCAAGAAAATGGTGAAGCTGGCACCAGGCACGTAACCGCGGTTGCTCTTTCTGCTTTACTTCCAGAATTAACTTTTACTACTCTCAAGAGTGATCGTGATGACCTTCGACAAATTAGAGGAGGGTATATTGTACGTTCAACGGTTCCCGGAGAAGTTAATTATAAAGTTCCAACCCTTTATCAGCAAGATCTAGAAGCAGTTTAAAGGATTTTTCCTTATTCTAAAGTTGAACTTTATATTCTCCCAATGCTTCAATCTCTTTTTTCAGCTTCTTCAGATCAAATTTGCCTTCATGCTCAATAACTGTTTTGCCTGTCTTAAAATCAACGACACAGGATTTTACTCCTGGCATTTCAGAACAAACTTCCTCAATCAACATTTTGCAGGATTTGCAGTGGGTACCTTTTATAGTTATGATTGTCTTCATAGTTATATCGTCTCATCAAGGTAATACTTCAAATGTTCCCGGTCCGGCCATGCCCATACCGCAGGTGAAAATAATTTTACCTGTTTGTTGAGGCGTGAAAGTGATTGTTTTAATTTCATCTTGGGGCAGCTGTTCTAGTATTCCTAACTTTGGAACACTGATTATTCCTGCACAGCCTTGCGCATCTTTACCATCGATATTCCATTCGACTGGAACTCCTTTCTTGAGGATGAATTTATCCGGAAAATAATTAAGGCCATCAACTTTCAGATCAATGACCTGTTTATCTCCAACAACATTGATGCCATCATCGTTAGTATCGATAGCATCAACAGAAGGCAAAGCTACTCCGGCTCCTACTAGATTAAATCCAGGGGTCAAGTTGAAAATTCCTAAAACAATAACCAACACTGCGGAAAAAGTCATGAAATACTTTTTGGCATTTCCTTTGGCAAAACTGGAAAATGCTCCAATACCAGCAAGTGAGGGTAATGTACCCAGAGAAAATGCAAGCATAGTTAATGCTCCTGTCAAAAAGCTCCCTGTTCCCAAGACATACAATTGTAAGGCCTGAGTAAAGCCGCAAGGTAAAAAGAAGGTTGCTGCACCGAATAGGAATAAAGAAGTTTTGCCTACCTTTTTATTGCCGGCATTACTGCTTGCATCGTATAATTTATGAGCAATAAATTTCGGCATCTTGATCTGGATTTTATTCAGCCAAGGGAATATGCCTAACATTTGCAATCCCATTACCATCATCAACAAACTGGCAATAATGGTGATAATTCCGGTTACGGTTGTAGAGAGTGTCAATACTGAACCTAATGCACCGATAGCTCCACCTAAAAGAGCATAAGATACAATTCTACCTACATTAAAGTAAATATGCGGCTTAAACTTCTGCCAGCCCGCTAGATGAGGATTTCTTTCATGAAATTTGCTTGACACTGCCAATAACAATCCTCCGGCAACTGCCAGGCAGGTTGAAGTAGCGGCGACTAGACCGATCACAAAAATGAATCCATAACTCATATTATCAGTAACGCCGAAATTATTTGGCAAGAGATCAAATTGAGTTAAGAGAAAATACACTGCGAATAATACCACTAAGACCGCGCCGATCTCTGAATAACGCTGTTTATCTTTGGAGATGAAAGAATTGATAAAAGAATTCTTGGGTGGATTTTCGATAGGATCGTTTGAAGCATAAAGAGTATATCCTTTCTCTTTGACTGCATCTTGAAGCTGTTGAAGATTGACATTATCAGAACATTCTACTTCAGCCTGCTCCTTCGCTCGGCTGACTTTTACTTTCTCTACTCCAGAGACTTTTTTCAAATTACGTTCTATCAATACTTCACAACTTGAACAAGTCATTCCCTTAACTTTGAGATTGATTTTTTTCATTCTTGTCTACCGAATCATTTTTATTTCATATCCTTCTTCAGTTTTAAAGATTTCCTTCGTAGCAACAAGGAATTAGATACCACGCTTACAGAGCTTAAAGCCATCGCTCCTCCAGCAATAATAGGGCTTAACAGCCAGCCAGTAAACGGATACAATACGCCTGCAGCGATAGGTATTCCTAAAATATTGTAAATCAGAGCCCAAAACATGTTCTGTTTTACTTTGGCCATGGTCATTTTACTTAATTTGATCGCTCTTGGAACATCCAGCAAGCTATTTTTCATCAGGACAATGTTGCCGGTTTCCATCGCTACATCTGTTCCCGACCCCATAGCGATACCTATGTCTGCTTGTGCCAAGGCAGGAGCATCATTAATGCCATCACCGACCATTGCTACCTTGCCTTTCTTCTGAAGATCCTTCACATACCTTACTTTGTTTTCCGGCAATACTTCAGCAAAGAATTTGTCGATGCCTACTTTCTTAGCAATCGCCTGCGCAGTTCTAGAATTATCACCAGTAATCATGTAGGGAACCAAACCCATGCTCTTTAAGATAGCAATTGCTTCAGATGAATCACTTTTAAGTTCATCAGCGACGGCAATCAATCCTAAAACGTTTTTTTTATCCGAGAGAACCATTACTGTTTTTCCTTCGCTTTCCAGAGCTTCTATTTTAGAGCTATAGGAAGAAAGAGATATTTTCTTTTCCTTCATCAATGTTGGATTGCCAAGATAATATTCTTTAGAACCAATTTTACCTTTTACTCCTCTTCCAATCAGGGCTTGAAAGCCAACTACTTTTTTGAACGAGATTTTTTTCTCTTTTCCTTCCTGCACGATCGCTTCTGCTAAGGGGTGTTCAGAATTTTTTTCTATGCTCGCAGCAATTTCCACCAATTGTTTTTCAGTAAATCCTTTTGCAACAATCAGATACGTTACTTCTG
>JACPIL010000060.1 GCA_016188105.1 Candidatus Woesearchaeota archaeon
AAACTTATACTTCCACAACCAACCAATAATAAAGCAACAACCAAAACGAAAATAGATTTTAACAAGTTATAATTTCCCATACTTACTGCAATATCATGAGTTAGCCATATTTAAACCTTACGATTATATTGCAGTATGTCCAAGCGTTCCTCATACGCAATTAAGAAGCAGATTCTCCTCAAAGTCAAAGAGAAACCAGCTACGTACGCAGAATTAGAACGCAAGGTTAACACCGGCTATCGAACCGTCAAGTCCAACTGCGAAGAGTTGAAAGATTACAACTTCATCGAAATCGAGAAGGTGATCGATCCAGCTAATGGAAGACCTTCACATGTAGTCAAGATTACTGAGAAAGGTTTGAAGCAGTTGAAGAAATGACTACAAAATTATGAATAAATTTATAAAAACCATACTACTCTAGTAGAGTATGGCAAAATTAATAAGAGCAACCCCCACCTTAAGTGGAAAGGAAGCAAGACAGTTTTTAGAACGTATGGCTAAAAGAGAAAGGTCTCCTCTTTCAGAGACCGATAAGAAGTTATACGCCAGTGTCAATAAGCATAGGAAATTTTTTGAATCATTCCTTAATTAAATCCTTATACATGGGCGTTGTTCCTATTTCTCTTTGCTTTAAAACTTCGAATCCAAACTTTTTATAAAAATGAATTGGATCTCTTTTTGGATCAGCATTTCTTTTGGAATCTGTAGTGATGAATCTTAACCCTACATCTTTACCTAATTTTTCAGATAAGATAATAACAAATTCTATCATTAATGTTCCTATTCCACGACCTAAATAGTTATCAGAGACGCATAATTTCCCTATTTTCAAAGCAGGCAATGATTTGAATGAAATATCTTTTTGTCTAAAATGTTCTTTTAACTCGCCTCGTAAGTTAATTGCATCTGTCATTACACTAACATACCCTACTAACTCTTTTGTAGGTTTGTAAAACCAGAGATATGTTGTTGAAATCTTCTTATTTTGGTTGTCAATTGCATCTTCGATTAGGAATTTAATCAACTCTTTTTCATAAGATTTGAAATTAGAAATAATCAGTTTATGGGAGTCATTTATTTTTTGAATATCAATATCTGTAATTAGAATTTTATCTCCCAGCCCCATAAATGACCCATTTTTGATGGAAATTTATAAATATTTGTTGTATTAAAGAGTTATTAATGGCAAAACCAAGTTTATCTGATAAGGGATATAGAAAGTTATTTGCTGAAGCTAGGAAGGATCCCCAATTCCATAAAGATATTCGTAAATTCATTAAGATTACGACTGGCACCTATAAATTAAAGGATTATGGATTAGAGAATATATAATTACAGTTAAATTTAAATAAAGCCCTTCTCTCAGGTTATTATGGCAAAACCAATAGAACCAACACCTACTCTAAGAGGAAAGGACGCAATTAGATTTATCCAGAACATGATTAAGGAAGAAAGAAATCCCAATCCTAGAAGGATTGCTCTATTAAAAAGAGCAGATAAACTAAAAATTGAGGAATCTAGCGAGTTACGTCTAGATGCATAAATACTCTTTTCCTTCTCTTAATATCTGAAATTCAATTTCTCTCTCTCAACCAATTCAAAGCACTTCCATGCTTGAACCACTCTAATTGCTCTTTAGAGAGGGTATGTTTCATCTCAATCGCTTCAACGGAGCCATCGGCATGCTTGAGAGTTACGTACACCGGTTCACCTACCGCGACATCAACATCAACATCAAGTATATCATCTTCTAAAATCTTATCGTAATCACTCTCGATAGCAAATAACAAAGGCAATATTCCTTGCTTCTTCAGATTAGTTTCAGCAATGCGAGCAAAGCTTTTTGCCAACACTGCACGACAGCCTAAGTAGCGTGGCTCCATTGCGGCATGCTCTCGAGAAGAACCTTCTCCATAATTGGTGTCGCCTACGGCAACCCATCCCCTATCATGGTTTTGATAATGCCTGGCGATGGAAGAAAAGTTTTCTTCCATCTCGGTCAGCAAATTCTTTCCTTTTCCAATCTTCTCGGTAAACGCATTAACGGCCCCGGAGAACATATTATCGCTGATCTTGTCTAAATGCCCGCGAAACTCTAACCATTTTCCTGCAGGAGAAATATGATCGGTTGTGCATTTGCCTTTAGCCTTAACCAAAACCAGCAACTCAGAAAAATCTTTCTCCTGCCATGGTGCAAAGGGCCGTAACAAAGCTAAACGATCACTCTCCGGATCGATCATAACATCTCCTTTACCGCTCGGTTCTTCATATCCAGAAACATCGAAGACAAATCCTTGAGAAGGCAATTGATCTACTGCAGTAATATCTAGCTTTACACCATCAATTGTATCAAGCAACGGATTGAAATCTAATCTTCCTGCTAAAGCAAAGGCAGTTACAATCTCAGGGCTGGCGATAAAGGCATGGGTTTCGGGATTGGCATCGTTTCTGCTTTTGAAGTTTCTGTTGAACGAAGTGATAATAGAATTTCTCACTCCTTTCGAAACATCCTGACGATTCCATTGCCCGATGCAGGGACCGCAGGCATTGGCTAAGACCGTTCCACCAATTTTTTCAAACACATCTAATAATCCGTCGCGTTTCATGGTCGCATAGATCTGCTGCGATCCTGGCGTGATCATAAAAGGCACTTTCGCTTTCAAACCTTGCTCCGCAGCTTTTCTTGCAACGACTGCTGCTCTGGACATATCTTCATAAGATGAGTTTGTACAACTACCAATTAATGCAGCACTTAATTGCAGGGGCCAATTATTTTTTTCTAGATCTCCTTTCAAGGAGGAAATTGAGCGTGACAAATCTGGTGTATGTGGACCGACAAGATGAGGTTCTAATCTGTCTAGATCAATGACAATAACTTCATCAAAGTATACTAAAGGATTTTGTTCCACTTCAGGATCTGCTTGAAGTTCTTCTTTCAAAGAATCAGCTAAAGCAGCAACAAAACCGCGTCGAGTTGCACGCAGGTAAGCAGCAGTATGTTCATCGTAAGGAAATAAAGAAGTAGTCGCGCCAACTTCTGCTCCCATATTAGTGATGGTTGCTTTTCCCGTTGCGCTGATAGTTCTCGCACCTTCACCAAAATATTCGATGATGCATCCGGTTCCGCCTTTAACGGTCAAGATTTCTGCCACTTTCAAGATGACATCTTTAGGCGAAGTCCAACCGTTTAATCTTCCTTTCAATTGGATGCCAATTAATTTCGGCATGGTTATGGTCCAAGATAATCCAGCCATGGCATCCATCGCTTCTGCTCCGCCTGCGCCGATAGCAATCATCCCTAAACCTCCTGCGTTAGGTGTATGTGAATCTGTTCCGATCATCAATTGTCCAGGAACAGCATAATTTTCCAAAATTACCTGGTGGATAATTCCTGAGCCGGGCTTCCAGAAGCCCATTCCATATTTGTTAGCAGAACTTTTCAGAAACTGATAGACTTCTTTGTTTTGCAGATTTGCTTCTTCTAAATCTTGTTGAGCACCAAGCTTAGCGGCAATAAGATGATCACAATGAACTGTGGTGGGAACAACAACTGATTTCTTTCCGGTAAGCATGAATTGCAGAATTGCCATCTGCGCAGTAGCATCCTGCATGGCTACGCGATCAACCTGCAAAGGAATGCTGGACTTGCCGCGTTGGATTGCAAATTCCCCTTTTGCAAAATGAGTGAAGAGGATTTTCTCTGCGTAGGTTAAAGGCCGATTAAGTTGTTCTTTGATGACTTCAAGTTTTTCGATGTAATCTAAGTAGAAATCGTTGATTTGATCCTGATTGAGGAAGGACATGGAAGATTGTGAGAAAAAGAGATATTTAAATTTTTAGTTGGTAGAAAACTAACGAGCGTAACGAAAATTCTGGAAGAGTCCAGGGACAAATGCTGGTTTAGGCTTGTCGATTGATTTTCTTATTTTGTAGAGATAGCTTTTATCTTTGGACTTTTGATATAGGACTATGGCTTCTTGGACTTTGTCACCGTCTACTATTCCCTGACTTTCAATAATCATATTCCAGGCTAGTGGGAAGATTATACTGGCTGGCAAGGTTTCAGTTATGTCTTGCAAATGAACAGTATCCTCTGAAACACGCCAATAGCGTACATTCTGAAATTGGATAAGAGTACTATCATACAAGAAAGGATTACCCCCAAGGCAGGCACTCCAAAATCCAGTTGTCTGCACTTCTTCTTTTTCGCGAAGGAAATCATGGATTGTTCTTGCTACATAGGTTTGAGGATGAACATATAATTCTAATTGGCTTTCCAAGCCTTTTCTTCTCTTGATTTCATTAAGATGAAGCATGCAAAAAAAGACTTAAGTACACTATTTAAAATTACTCATTCTTGAAGAATTGATAGCAGCGTTGTTTGAATTCATCTGTTGGCTGCTGCTGTTCATAGCCAAGCACTTTGAGAGTTTGAGTAAGATCCCAGGGAGGTACGCTTAGTGTTCTTGGTGAGCGGATGCGGACGAAACGATGGTAAGTTTCTTCTCGTGGCGTTTCCCAAAGAGGACTTCGAAACTCTCTATAATATGTATCCACGGCAACTATGCCGCTCTGATCAGCAAAAAGATAGGTTCGATCAGTATGGCCTGCACCAGGATAAGCTCCTCTGAGAATAGCTAAATTATTGTTCTCGAGCCAATCAATTAATTGATCACGAAAATCCGTATCATAATGAGCAGTACTTCCAACTGAACCATCACCGCGCGTATGTACTGCTGATGCACCGATAAATTTTTTAGTATAGGGAGGAGAAACATAATATTCCAAATCAACTGCGCTACGAAGCACCGGCAACACTAATTCCTGTGGTTGTTCTGGTTTTTCTTCCATGAGAATTTTATCAAAACCACTGCTTTATATTATTTTAGCTATTTTGGTATCTATTAACCCATAGGATCGTAAGAATCATCTTCAGAAGGAGTGTAGTTAGAAACTGGATGGTTTGCAGTAGTTATCATCCAGCCTAGATTACCTAATTGTCCTGAGTCTTCATAACTCTCCTTAAATCCAATTAGCAAATCAATACTCGCTAACCTTCCTTGATGCGCTTCTTGCTGCATTCGTTCATATTGTTGCTGGACATTTGGTTGATCTAAGTGAAAAATGTAGGCTACACCGCGGCCACATTGCAAGCTTTCAATTCCTGAAGCATGGGTCCTTACTTTGCTGTTGGCAATGATCATTTCCGGCCTAACAAATGTTCCTTTTGCTTCTGGGTGCTTGTGTTTCCAAAGGGCATACATTTTCTCTGCTGCTAATGCTTGTTCCAGTAAATTCATGAGATTGATTGTAGAAGAGTAGTATTAAAAGATTTCTTTTATTAAGAACAGATTTGCTTATAAACGATTATTTAATCCCTTAAATTATGAAAATAAAATTTTCAAACGGAGAATGGCGGGTTCCAGATCATCCCGAGATAGGTTTTATCGTTGGTGATGGAACAGGTGTAGATATTACTCCAGTCGCTTTGAAAGTATTGGATGCGGCCGTTGAAAAATCATATTCTGGTAAAAGAAAAATTCTCTGGCAGGAAATTTTTGCAGGAGAAAAAGCGCTCAAAGCCGGAGCAGAATTGCTATCTGAAGAAGCATTGCAGCAAATTATAGATTTGCGAGTAGTTTTGAAAGGCCCATTAGAAACTCCGGTTGGCGGAGGACATCGAAGCCTAAATGTTACCCTGCGACAGAAATTAGATTTATTTGCTTGTATTCGGCCGGTGCAGTATTTTCCTAGTGTTCCTAATCCCATGAAAGAACCGGAGAAGTTAGATGTGGTTATCTTTCGGGAGAATACAGAAGATGTGTATGCGGGAATAGAGTGGAAGGAAGGTAGCGCTGAAGCCGGGAAAGTAATTGAATTCTTAGAACAAGAAATGGGGAAGAAAATTCGCTATGATTCAGGCATCGGGATTAAACCAATTAGCCTAGAAGGAACAAAGAGGTTAGTTCGTGCAGCAATCAAATATGCGATTGAGAATAAGAGAAAATCAGTAACCATTGTGCATAAAGGAAACATTATGAAGTTTACGGAAGGCGCATTCAAAGAATGGGGTTACCAAGTTGCCCAAGAAGAATTTTCTGACTATGTGATAAAAGAAGGAGAAGAAAACCCCTCGGGAAAAATAGTGATCAAGGATCGGATCGCTGATTCAATGTTCCAGCAACTCTTATTGCGGCCAGAGGAATATGATGTCATTGCGACTACTAATCTTAATGGTGATTATTTATCCGATGCCTGTGCCGCGCAAGTCGGCGGCTTAGGTATAGCTCCTGGCGCGAATATAAATTATGAAGAAGGTCTGGCAGTATTTGAAGCGACCCATGGAACTGCGCCAAAATATGCCGGACAGGATAAGGTCAATCCTGGTTCAGTGATTTTATCAGGAGTGATGATGCTAGAATTATTAGGATGGAAAGAAGCGGCTGAATTAATCGTGAAAGCAATGACCAAGACTATTCAGCAGAAAAGAGTTACATATGATTTCGCACGGCAGATGGAAGGTGCTACCTTACTGAAGTGTTCCGAATTTGGCGATGCGATTATTGGGAATATGTGAGTAGATTAACTAACAAGACAACGTTTATATACCAGTTTTATTTCTTTCTTGTCATGAAAAAGATATTTGTGATTATTTCAATTTTGATGATGCTAACACTTTTGATTGCTTGCTCTCCTGCTGAAAAAGTTCCTGAAACTACGGGAGCAACTGAAGAGCAGCCTACAGTTATAACAGAAGCAGTAATAGAAGAAAGTGCACCGCCGGCTTCAGATAATGTTATCAAAATCACTGCAAATGGATTTGAACCAAAGACATTAACCGTAAAAGCAGGAGATATGGTAACATTTGTGAATGAAGATTCAGACAAGCACTGGCCGGCTTCGGCCATGCATCCTACGCATGATGTTTATCCCGAAAGCGGCGGCTGTATAGGAAGCAAATTCGATGCTTGTAAAGGTTTAGAGCAAGGAGAATCATTTTCCTTCACTTTCAATGAGATAGGTTCTTGGGGATATCACGATCACTTGCGAGCAAGCACGACTGGAAAAATTGTGGTAGAATGAAATTAAAAAACAATCCTGAAAATTATTCCAAATTAGCCTCATTTACATTACGGGTCGCTCTGGCAATTCCCTTCCTCTACGCTGCAGTCGCCGCAACCTTACAGCCAGAAGCATGGATTGGTTTCATGCCCCAGTTTCTGCAAAATCTCTTTCCGAGCTCTTTATTGTTAGGGGCCCATTCATCGCTTAATGTTATCTTAGGGTTATGGCTTCTTTCTGGATGGAAGACCAAATATGCAGCAGCTTTATCTGCTCTGACTTTATTGACCATAACACTCACTAATCTTGGAGCATTAGATATCATCTTTAGAGACATCGGCTTATTACTAGCAGCAGTTTCTTTAGCCTTACTGCATTATCAAAAATGAGCGCAGCTATTGCATCTTTCATTACTCTCGCTTTAGCAGGCATAGTTGATGCTGGATACTTAGTCTGGAAACATTACAGCCATAAATCAGAGCCATTAGTTTGCCCTTTAGACCACGATTGCAGTAAAGTGACTGAAAGCAAATGGTCAACTATTTTCTTGGTTAGAAATGAAGTATTAGGATTGTTGTTTTATGTAGCTATGTTGGTTTCTGGGTTGGCAGTATTTTTTATGCCGGAGTTCTCCTGGTTAAAATTACTGATTAAATTCGCGGTTGGGGGAGGGCTGTTGTTTTCATTATTTTTAATCTGGGTGCAAATATACAAGATCAAGGATTATTGTTTCTATTGTATGATCTCAGCATTGATCACGTTGTTGCTGTTTGTGAATAGTCTCTTTATTTGAATTTATCATAACATTAATAAAAAGGGACTACCTAAGATTGGTTATGAACAATAAAAAAGTAGGTGTGTTCATCTTAGTTATTACCTTTATTTTACTTAGTATTTTCATTATGATTATTCAATCGCTAAATCAGGAGATAAAAGCCCTTGGTTGTTTCGAAAATGCTGGATGTAGAACCATTGAAACATCGTTAAGCGTTGTTCACTTCGCCTTTGGAGCTTTTGGATTTTTGTTTGCATTAGCATTTTACTTGTTGATTTTTAGCAAAGGCGAAGAGGCAATTGTAGAACGTCTAGAAAAAGATACTGAACGTAAGTTAGTAGAAGAAAAATATTCCATTTTGTCAAAGGGATTAGGCGAGTTTGAGCGTAAGGTGTTGGCGGTAGTCCGTCAAGAAGAAGGCATTACTCAAAATATGTTAAGATTACGAGTTGATATGTCAAAAGCAAAATTAAGCCAGGTTTTACAAGAGTTAGAGAAGAAAAACCTCATCAAACGCGAACCAAAAGATAAAACCTTGCAGATCTTCTTAAAAGAACGCTTATGAACGTTGATTCATTAAAATTTTGAAGTATTAGGCTGTAAAGAAGTATCTGTTTACACCCAAAAACATATATACAAATACCCTTTTCGATAATTAAAATAGGAAGTTGGAGGTTTTTTATTATGGAAGAAACACATAAAGCTGAACAAGCGGCTAAGCCGCAGCAGAAAAGCGGAGATTTATTCTGGAAAATTACAACTGTTGCTCTGATTGTAATATTAGCAGTGGTAGCATTTAAGGGAAGTTTTGGTGGTGCACCTACAGGGGGAGCAGTCGTTCCGACTGGAGGAGCTGAGCCTAGCCCGACCGTTGATATTGATATGGAAGAACTGTTGGATGATGATGATGTTAAAGGTGACAAAGATGCTCCAGTAACAATTGTCGAATGGAGCGATTACGAATGTCCTTTCTGTGGACGATTCTATACTGAAACATTGCCATCACTAGAACAAGAATACATTAAAACTGGAAAAGTGAAGTTTGTGTACAGAGATTTCCCATTAAGTTTCCATCCTAATGCCCAGAAAGCAGCAGAAGCTGCAGAATGTGCAGGAGAGCAAGGAAAGTATTGGGAGATGCATAATATGCTCTTTGAACAAGGAGTGCAAGGCGGTGTGGCCGGATTTAAGCAATATGCAAAGACTCTCGGCTTGAATTCAGCTAAGTTTGATACTTGTCTTGATTCCGGCGCCATGGCTGCTGAAGTGCGCGCAGATATGGCTGATGGAACTTCCGTAGGAATCCAAGGAACACCTGGATTCATAGTGAACGGCAAACTTATCAGCGGAGCACAGCCTTTTACAGTCTTTAAGCAAGTGATCGATGCTGAACTCAATTAAATTTGAGTTCCATTTTTATTTTCTTTTTTATTTTATGATCATATGAAACATCTATCCATGATTAAAGAAGCATTGGACCAAGTTTATTCTGAACGGAGGTATTTTTTATTTAGCGGGCTTTTTGCTTTCTTGATGTTCTCTCTCAACGCTCTTATTGGAAATTACAAATTAATATTCTCAGAATTTTCTTTATTACTCGTTTTTGATCTTTTGGTTAGCGTTCATAGCACCATGTCGGCAGTTTCTTTTATATTTTTGTTAATTGTTTCTTTGCTTTCTGGGGTTGTTTTTTCGTTGAGCCTTTTTTTAGTGAAGAGACAGCTTTCATATGGGGCTGGAATAGGATTATCTGGAATCATCGCAAGTGTTCTTACACCAGCATGTTCTTCCTGCGCTTTAGGGTTAACGGGAATTTTGGGAATTGGCGGTTTTTTAAGCGTACTGCCATTTAAAGGATTAGAATTGGGAGTATTAAGCATAGTATTATTGGGCGTATCATTGGTGTACCTTTCTGGGAAAATTGTTGCGAAAGTATGTGAGGTTAAGAATTAAAAATCAATTCTTTTCTCATGTCAATTTCCCGATCCTTCTTTTCTAGAAAAGAAGATTTTATAAGGGGGAATTCTCCCAAAAGATAATGCTCAAAAAGAGAAAGTTTATTGTAGTGACTGGTGGTGTTCTTTCCGGTTTAGGAAAAGGAATTGCTGCTGCAAGTATAGGCCACGTCCTCAGTTCTCAATATCGGGTTGTACCTATAAAATTAGATGGTTATCTCAATGTTGATCCAGGAACGATGAATCCGTATGAGCATGGAGAAGTATTTGTTTTAGATGATGGTGGAGAAGTAGATATGGATTTCGGCCATTATGAACGCTTTCTAAACGTTAGCTGCAAATTTGAACATAATCTCACTATGGGGAAAGTGTTTGAAGAAATAAGATCTAAAGAACGACGCGGGGATTATTTAGGGAAAACTGTGCAATTCGTACCTCATGTCGTAGATGTAATTAAAGGTAGAATATTCTCGGTCGCAGAAAAAGAACAGGCAGAAATCATGTTGATTGAAGTTGGCGGCACAGTAGGAGATATGGAAAGTGATCTTTATATTGAAGCGATGCGGCAGTTGGAGAATGATGTTGGTGAAGAGAATATTTTGTATGTTCATTTGACTTATGTGCCGATACCGGCCGGTGTGGCAGAACAGAAATCAAAACCAACGCAGCAGAGTGTTTATGAACTACGAAAGAGAGGAATCCAGCCCGATGTTATTATCGGCAGATGTTCAGAACCTTTAACACCGGAGATTAAAAGTAAAATTGCATCTTTTTGCGGTGTCGATAAAAAAGCTATCTTCACTGGATTAGATGTGGATAATGTCTATAAAATCCCTTTCTTGTTGGAAGAAGAAGGAATCGTCGAAATTTTAAAAGAGAAATTAGGATTAGAATTCAGAAAGATAGACGATCTTTGGAAAGAATTGCTTCATAATTTAGAAAACCCCATTCAAGAAATTACTGTTGCTCTATGCGGTAAATACACCTCATTGACTGATAGTTATGCCAGTATCAAGGAAGCGCTGATGCATTGCAGCGCGCATACCAAAGCGCGAGTGAATATGAAGTTTATTGAAACAACGGCTATTGAGGAAGGGAGGCTTAGTATCGGTGAGGCGTTAGCTGGCGTGGATGGAGTTATTGTTCCCGGCGGTTTTGGCAGCCGGGGTGTGGAAGGAAAATTAGAAGTTGTACGGTATTGTCGGGAGAATAAGATCCCCATTTTAGGAATTTGTTTCGGATTGCAATTGATGGTAGTGGAATTTGCCAGAAATGTTTGTTTGCTGGAAAAAGCAAATACTACTGAAGTAGACCCTGAAACTACACATCCAGTGGTTGATTTGATGTCAGAACAAAAAGGGATTGAAGCCAAGGGGGCGACAATGAGATTAGGAGCATACATCTCCTATTTGCGGGAAGGAAGTTTAGTGCGAAAATTATATAATTCAGAAATTGTTTCTGAGCGGCATCGGCATAGATATGAAGTGAATAGACAATATCATCAATTCCTGCAAGAAAATGGATTAAGCATTTCTGGATTGTATTTGGAAAAGAATCTGGCTGAATTTATCGAGTTGAGAGATCATCCCTATTTCATCGCTACCCAAGCCCATCCAGAGTTGAAAAGTAGGTTAAGCAATCCTGCGCCATTGTTTTTAGGATTAGTGAAAGCAGCGATGGAGAAGAAGTAGATTATTTTTTGTTGTACTCTGGGAACATTTCTTGTAAAGCATTGATGCAGGGGTCTCGTGAATGGGTTGCTAATAGCTTTTCATCGGTTAAACGCTGGACAATGTCTCCTAACACTGGAGCTTTTTCTGGAACGATCAGTGTAGCTTTTTCCCATAATGGATCGGCTATATAAGGCCTAAGCACAGGTAAAATCTTTTCTCTGGTTGGTAATTCTAGAACTTGTTCTTTGGAAGTTTCATTTTCTTTTGCCACGCCTATCAACGCTTCTTGCTCGCTGACGCTTGCCAGGCGTACCCCACGAACGCGGTAGAGGTCATAGACATCACGATCAAAGGCGCTGAATCGTGAATCATCATTGAAATCGCCAAGCCAAGAGGCCCGCGCAATTGGATTTTTTGCCGCATGCTTTAAAACGTAATCAGGATTAAGGACAAAAATTTCTGTTTGATTGATCTTAGCTTCTTTTAACATCCTCATATTCTCAACAAAATCATTTCCTTGACCGTATATTCTTTCAACTAGTCTGCGCTCTACTGGATTAAATCGGTTATAATTAACGGTAGAAATAATAAGATAACTTGATTCATCATCAGATTCTCTCAATCTCATCTGGTTTAAATCTAACACTAGACTATCAGGGGCATGAAGTGCGGATTGAAATTCAGCAGAATCAGGAATATAATTATGGGTTTGAGTAAGTTGGATAAATGCTTCATCTATATGCTGTAATATTGAATTATGCCTTTCCGTGGTGAGCACTATTTTAGGAGTAGTATTATCTACAAAGTAAAAAATCCCGTTAGAAGTATAAAACCCATAGTTGCTTAACTCATCACAAGTTTCTTCATCAGGATGAGTACGACGTTCATTCATTAACTCTGCTGCGGAAAGCATGGTGCGTGGTTCAAGCAACGGATATACCTCAGGTAAGCTTCCAACAACATTCTCGAGCATCTTAGTCATGCTTATAACTTCTAGCTCTTTATTTATAAAATTTTACTTAAAAAATAGAAAAATAAATAAAATTCTAAAGAAAATCTAAATACAGATTTTCTAAAACACTTCTTTCTTCAAGACAGCTTGTTCTAAAGACCACTTGCCATTACCGTGGACAAGTACCATGATAAAGCAGACCAAGAACACTAAGGCTAATTCTCCTTTATTGACAATAGGAATCAATCCTTGCGGGAAATGGACTGTAGCTAGAGCACCGATCATGACTGCTATTCCGCCTACGGAAGCTAGCCGTGAGAAAAAACCAAGTGCGATAGCTAAACCACCTACAAGCTCAACTGTTCCGGCAAAACCCATTAAACTCAATAAAGGGGCTGTTCCTTTAGCGCCAAACCAACCTAATAATTTCTGCGCGCCATGCTGCACAAACATCAATCCTACAATTATTCGGAAAACTGCATAGCCTTCCGCACGATACTTCTGTAATTTCTTTAAGACCATTTGTAAATCACCTTTTTGGTTTATACACCGACAAGGAAATTTGAGCTATTTAAGTTTTGCTAAATTGAAAAATATAGTGAAACACTAAAGATAAATTCTTCTCAGTTCCCGCAGTAGTTTTGGACCTTCAAATATCAAAGGTGTTAATAACTGTATCCCCTCTATTTTCCCTTTTCCATAACTTGTTCGTTCTAAGGCTCTTTGAGCAGAATTAATGCCACCGCAAGCTATAATACCGCAAGCTAAATTTCGTTTGACGATTTCTTCATAAAACATTTGTTGCACATTCTTCGCTCTTTCATAAACCGCGTTGCCGCTGGCTCCCCCTTTTCCTTCCGGATTTGGAGGAGAGGTAACATAAGTTGGATCATGAAAAGTAGTAGTATTAGTAGTAGTAAATCTCCTTACTTCATAATCCATTGCTACAGACACAATAGCTTTAACTCCTTCACGATCTAAATCTGGGGAAACTTTGAGATCAAGTTCTTGGAAATCGTACATTTCTCGTTTAACGCGTGAGAGCATAGCACCAATCTGTTGTTGATATTCTTTCCTAGCATCTACTTGTTGACTACTTCCATGTGTATTAGGACAAGAGATATTTAATTCAAATCTATCCACGTAAGGCAAGTCTCTGGTTAGTGAAACTGTCTTTTCTAAGTCTTGAAGTAATTGCTCTCCTTTCTTCCCAGGAGTAGACATTATATTTATAGTTAAAGGTACTCTGTGATCGCCCGACCAATCTAAATTAAAAGCGACTTGTTCAGCTCCTACTCCCGGTAAACCTAACCAATTTACCATAGAATCAGTTTCAACATACCTCTTTATTCTCGTAAGATCTTTGACATTACCCTCCCAAGGATCGCCAGTAACTGTTCCTACTACTACTCTATCAAAGCCTAAATAGCGTAAGAAAATAGGAGGGAGATCTCCATTTTTGTTAAAACCTCCAGCGTTAGAAATTTCAAAACCGGGATTATTATCATTTTCTGGACAATGTAAGAGTAGTTTTTCTAAGCCAAATATATGAATCAGTTGAGCAATCTTTACAAAATGATGATGAGCTTGTTCAGGATCATGCTCAGTTTTAGCAAATATTGCATCTCTATTTTTATCATACCATGCATCAACTATATCTCTTAAAAAATTCACCATTTTAATTCCTCTGCCATTTTTTTATATGGATCAAAAGGATAATCTGCTCGGTGATCTTTTATTTTACGGCGACTTTTATCAAGACTAAGGTTAAACCTCTTCAGTATGTTATTAAATGTTAGATCTTCTATTTGCTGATCAGAAAATTCATTCTTCCTAAGAAATTCTGCAAAGAGCGGCCACCAGGCAATGCCAGGAATTCCTGACATATGCAAAGGCTTTCCGTCTTTATCTATAGTTTTCCCAGTTTTATAATCCAATGGATGCGGAGCATGGTCTGTCTCAATCCAATCAATTTTTCCTTCCTGCAGGTATTGGAATACTCTTTCCCGTGATGCTGGTTCCCGTAATGGAGGATTCATTTTCCAAAGAACACCCTCCTGATCATGCATCTGATTCCAGTCGTAGATAAAATGATGAGGACAAATTCCGCTGGATACATCTAATCCTTGCTTTTTTGCTTCTGCAACCAAATCAACTGCAACTGGAGAAGAGATGTGAGTGAGATGTAATTTTCCAGTAAATTTAGTCTTTCTCGCGAAGGCTAACTGATCTTTCACCGATTCTATTTCTGCTTTTTCCGGACGAGCAAAGCAATGCGTAATAGGTTGCTGATGATTCCATACTTTTGCGTCCATAAAGGCTTCTTTTTCGCAATGTACAGCTAAGACCCCGTCGTATCCTTCTCGAGTTAAGGTTTCGTAGATCATATACTGGTCTTCTTCCTTAGTTACGCCTAATTCCCCTACTGAATGTCCGGCATAGAGTTTCATGCCCACAACTTGTGAGAATTCTCTCGAAATATCAACCGCCCGCTTAACCTGTTCAGGATCGGCGGTAAGCCCGACATAAAGGCCATAGAAAACGTTTTTCACCTTTGCATCCTGGGCAAGCTTTAATCTAGCTATAACAGCATCGCTGGTTAAGATTGGAGGATCAGTATTCGGCATATCGAAGACTGCATCGACACCGGAATCAAGAGCAACTTCTAAACCATGGGCCACTGTTTCGTGTCGCTGATTAAAATCACGGAAATGAACATGAGCATCAATGTACATGATTGGGAAGTTATGGGATAATTTAAAAAACTTGTCATCATCGGGACGTATATGGATCCGTTATTGATCTTGTTTTTAATTTTGTTTATTATTGTAGCTGCGCTGGCGTATAAAATAGGAGTTCATTTCGGTTCTATGCAAAGGGACGTACATTGGCAGGGACAGATCCCTGGAATCAAGAAAGATTCTATTGAGCGATCTCGGGCTTCATTGGGAGGGCAGTTTTCTGAACAGCTTGCGCCTTATTTGCCGAACTTCAAGTACAAACCGACTGAATGTAAATTCTTAGGCAAGCCAGTTGATTTGATTGTTTTTGAAGGGATGGATGAGAAAGAAGTTACCGAGATTGTATTTGTGGAAGTGAAAAGCGGCGGTTCAGAATTGAATGGAGTGCAACGGAAAATCAGAGATGCAGTGAAAGCAGGCCGAGTAAGATGGGATGAGTATAGGATTCCGAAGGATTTGACAATTAGGAAGGAAGAATGACTCATGACCAGATATTTTTTAAAGTAAGTATATTCTGATAATAAAATGAAGTTTTACGTACCAGCTATAAGTTCCTTAGGACCAAATGATCTTAGATTAAGTACTATCCCAGATAGGTATGTTTGTTCAATCACTACTTTTGTTTTATCTCACACGTTGCCTGAAGGTGAGTATTCTATAAGCCATCGTCTAGATGAGAATCAATCATTGGTAAGAGCTGCTCTCCTAGAAAGACCTTATGATGATGAGCAAGTTGCAGGACAACAACAGCTTTTGAAAATGGTCTCCGGAGTTTTATCTCACTATTTTGGAAGTATCGGACAAAACCACCAAAACGATATTGTTCTACCAAGAATGCCTACTCAAAAAGATCTAGCTAACGTAATAGAAATGTATAATCAAAGTGGGATGATCATAAAATCAAGCAGCTCTCTTTCATTACGATATGAACTGTTCTCATCAGAGGGAGAAATAGAGGACACGTTGCGAAATTCTGGCATTTCCATCAGGAAAATAACTGCATTGAAAGAGGACGGTGGAACGACGGAGGTTGCTTTCTGGAAAGATATAGAAGTTCAGCTATATGCTGGAGATCACGCACGCTTTGATGAAGGATTACGGGCAATACAAGCTAAAGGATTTGGAAGATACTTACGGCCGCAAGAAGCATATGGGTTAGTTATTGACATTCTAGAAAATAAAGCAGATCCTCAATTTCAGGACATCTTTCAATGCACAGGCTACGAATGGTTGAACTTAGCCTGGGAAATGCAAGGAGATAATCTAATTGCATACCTTGATCCAATTGGATTGCAATGGCAGTATTATACTGACCCAGTTACAAAAGCATGTAGATACAAGTATCATACTCCAATGTTTACGGCTAAAGATAAAAGGATATTCTCTCTCGAAAAAATGGCCTTAGGAAAAATTGAAGGAACCTATGATAGGCATGATCTATCTGAATTTGGTGATGATTTTATTCAGTTTCATTGTGGCCGATCTTTTGCTGATATTCCCAAAGCGCTAAGAGATTCCATTAAAATAGATTTACCACCACAGAATTTTTTAGTTCCTGTTGCTATTCACCCGTCTATTCCTCTATTAGGACATATCGGATGTAATGGGTCCCCGCGTGGAGTGCGTGAACGATAAATTCCTAATACCACTTGATGATGCATCGCTACCAAATAAACTTAAATGATCAGCCTCTTAGACATAATAAGGCTTTTCTTAGAGCTGTTTATCAGAACCAAGAGTTAGACAATGTCAGGAAATGGTTTGAGAAGTTGGATCACTCAGCAATGGAAAGCAAAATTGATAGGGGAATGACTTTAGATCCGTATTTACGTTTAATGACCTCCTCTTTTTATGTGCTTTTGCAGACTGGTTCCCCCTACGAAGAGGATATTAGATGCTGTGCTGTGGGCATGGACCGGCAAGGAAATGACAGGTCTTTAGTGGTTATAGCCCCATTTACAGAAAACAATTATGAAGTTGTTGCTGGGATATTTGAGAGAATTTACAAACATGAACTTGGATCAATTGGAGTATTAAGTAAAGATTAGCTCTTCAACACCTTCTCTCTCAATAAAGTTGACTTGTGCTTCCCTAACTTGAAAGGTTTGGCTCGTTTAATCTCTGGCTTTAAACCGCGTTCTTTCAATTTAGCTGCTAAGATCTTCTCATCAATCTTATGATCATAGCCTAAGAAAATGACGTCTGGCTTCTTTTCCTGGATGATTCTAAAGTGATCTTCCGGATAGCCGAGAACCGCTTCATCTACTACTTTCAGACCTTTCACTAATTCTAGACGTTCTTTTTCAGAGAAGATGATTTCTTTCTTTTGCATCTGCTTAGTTTTATCTCTAGCAATGACCACGATAAGATAATCACCATATTTTTTGGCTTGCTGAAAATAATTTAAATGACCTAAGTGCAATGAATCAAAGGTGCCAAAGCACATTACTGGTTTCATTTGCTTACTAATTTTGCTTTTTTGATAACTAAGTGGGCTCTGTTTTTATCTTCTTCGATAATCTCAG
>JACPIL010000005.1 GCA_016188105.1 Candidatus Woesearchaeota archaeon
GAAGAATGCATTTCGGAATGTTTAAAACAAACAAAAGAAATTTTTAATGGCGTTGAACATGAAATTATTGTTGTTAACGATGGAAGCACTGATAAAACCGGAGAGATCCTGAATTATTTTGGCTCAGCGGTTAAAGTGATTAACCAGGAAAATAAAGGAGCACTAGAATCTGGATATGTTGGACTTAGCCATGCTCGTGGCGAATACGTTTTTTTTCTCGATGGGGACGACGAAATGGATGCCGGGACGATTTTGGAATTATATACCTCACTTTTGGAAACAGGAGAAGATTACGGATTTTCATACTGCGATTATTACCAAATTGATAATGCTGGAAATAAAGAAAGAGTGCAGGTAGAAACGGTTTTCGATAGTTTAGTTTGTGGGATACTAATAAGGCGAGAAGTTATTGACAAGATTGGATTCTGGAATAAGGATTTTCTATTGCCGGAGTATGATTTTTTAATCAGGATGATGCAGAAGTATAAAGGCATTCATGTTCGAAAACCATTGTATTGGTATTATCGACATGGTGGGAATATGACTGCGAACAGGGAATTTGTCGCTAAAGCGCAGAAACAAATTGTGCAGAAATATGGCGACGATCTGAGAATTAAGTCTGATTAGATGATTTTGTAAACTTCCCTTGCTGCTCTTTCAAATGCTTTTCCATCTACCTTCCCACAGAAATGTTGGATTAATTTCTTTGCTTGTTGTGCTTGTTGTTTCATCTTGGCATCTTTTTGCAATGATTTTAACACCGTTTCATCAATGGGGTCATCTAGAGAAATTTCAGTGGTGGCGCCAGTTCCTCTGGTAAAGTGATTTCCTTTTTTCTGCTCCGGCAAGCCAATATCAATAACTGGCTTATCTAGCATCAACGCCTCCAGAGAAGCACTAGAGTTAAAATGGATAAAAACATCACCTTCCGAAAGTAATCGGTAGTAAAGATTTCGGTCGTGATTCTGAGTGACGGTGACGTTTGTATATTTTTTCTTCTTTACTAAATTGCGATACTCTCTAAGGGTTTTCTCTTGCGGATGGAGTTTGACGATGATGGAAACGTCTTTAATTTTTTGAAGATCAATCAATATTTTAGCAATATATCTGAAATATTTTTTCTTTGTTAGAAGGGAGCCCTCTATAAGCGGTGAAGTGGCAAAAAAGATTTTTGTCTTTATTGTATCTCTTGGTGCGGCCGCTTTTTTGAATCGGTAAATGTCATCAAAGACAATAGGGCCGACAATTTTAATATCTTTCTCTTTTACTCCATGAGCAAGCAAGCGTTTCTTGTAAAGTTGATTAAAAACAAAAAAGGTTGTTTTTCCGATAGGATCCGGATTGCCGATAAAGCCACCAATTCCATGTTGGATAATAAACACGGGAATGTTCGCGCTTTTAGCGGCGGCCATAGCACATTTGTCAGAGAGGCTGTTATTGGAAGTAAGAACTATTGCTCGGGCGTGTTGTTCTGCGATAATTTTCTTGAATAATTGGTAATGCAAGGATGTAACATAGAGGAATTTTTTGGAGAAAAATACCTTGAACGCATAACGCAGATAGGGCCAAAGTGAGATGTTTTTACCCTCCAGCATAATAGATTTAGTTTTTTCTGGCAAAGAATTCCATCGCTTAGAGATGGATCGAGCTATTTTCCATGCTTTAGAAGAAATGTCCGGATCATAATAACTATAGATAGCGTTGTGGTGAGAAATATTTTTGTAGTTGCTGCTGGAAAGCGGGTCAGCGATAATGAGCAGTTCTTTTAGTTTTTTATCTAGGTTTATCTTTTGGATAAAATTTTGCAGCCGGAAGACGCTCCCATCTTTAGCCTGATGATTGCTGTAAGAAAGAAAAAGAACTTTTTCTTTATCCAGATCAGCTCTGGAGAGCTTTTTTCTATGGGAGTAATAGATCTTTCTGTTTTCTAAAAAATAAGAATAGTTTTTCATAAAAAATGAATTAACGGTAAATTTTATCCGTTGTGCAGAATTAACCGGCTGCTTTTTTTCTATCAAACTAAACGTGTTTATGGGGCCAGGCAGGACATTTTGCACAAAAAATCTCTTGTAAAACCACCAGAGGGGTATCCCTTCTATCTGAAATAAATCATCGAAGCTTTTTCCGCTGATGGTCTTTTTTGATGACCAGTCTCCGATGAGCTTCTGCAGATCATTCATTTTTAGTCTCTTTCTCTCGAAAACGTGTTTATAATGATTATGGTTCTCGATTCTAAACTATTTCGTAGTTAAACTCAATTTCCATAAGCTTCTTAAACCGTCTTACCCAAAGCTCTGATAAAGAGAAGGTTTATGGCGAGGATTTTAGTTACAGGCGGCTCGGGTATGATTGGTAATGAAGTAGTGAAACAGCTGCTTCGAGCTGGGCACAAAGTCCATGTTCTGGATCTTTATCCTATCAAGATAGAAGGGATCACTCATTTTAAGGGTTCAATTCTTGAGAAAGAGAGTATCATGCACGCTATAGATAGCTGTGAATATGTTGTCCATTTTGCTGCTCTTTTAGGAGTTGCTAACAGCACTAGAAATCCTTTGGAATGTCTTGACGTGAACATTTTAGGTACAAGAAATGTGCTAGAATGTTGCGTGGCTAATAATATTAAGAGGATTATTTTTTCTTCTTCATCAGAAGTATATGGTGATGCCTTGAGAGTTCCCATTAAAGAGGAAGAAGTATTTCAGCCGAAATCAGAATACGGAGCAAGTAAAGTGGTCGGTGAAGAATACATTAAAGCATTTAGCAAAAAATTCAATCTTGATTATGTCATCTTGCGCTTCTTCGGAGTATATGGCCCACTGCAGGTAAACAATTTTGTTGTTCCTCTCTTCGTGCATAATGTCTTGAATGATATACCGTTACAAGTCTACGGCGACGGAAAGCAGATTCGCGCTTTTACCCATGTTGAAGATGTGGCGGCAGCGACGGTAAAGGCTATTTTCAGTGAGCAAGCCAGTAAACAAGTGTTTAACATCGGCAATGCTGCTTCTGAGACAAATATCCTGGAACTTGCTAAGCTGGTGCTGAAAGTTTCCGGTAAGGGAGAAGAGCCAGTTTTAGTTCCTTTTGAAAATTCAGATAGAACAAAAGAACGGGAAATTTTTAAAAGAGTTCCGGATACAAGCAAAGCAAAAGATATTCTCGGCTTTGAGGCAAAGGTTGGATTAGAAGAGGGAATACGAAGGATGATCGAATATAGAAAGGCGCTTCTATAACGTAACTATATAAATTTAATATAACTCATAATATAAATTGATCAAAACTATCTTCCAATTCCCTTATACACGATCCCTAACTGTTGGATCTTTTCCTTATCCAGACAGTTTCTGCCGTCGATGATGATCTTAATATCATTCTCTTTTAATTTTTCTAGTTCTAAACCAGTAAATTCAGCGTGATTGGTAGCAATAAGTAGGTAATCTGAATGTTTAAGGAATTCTTCAAAGTCAGCCACATTATTTTTGTGTTTGGCATGTGGATCGTAGATAAAAAGCGTAGCGCCTTTTTCCCGCAGCAAGCGCATAATTTCCAAGGAAGGGCTTTCTCGAGTATCATCAACATCTTTTTTGTACGCTACCCCGTATAATCCAATCTGAGAACCTTTAACGCTTTTGCCTATTTTGTTTAATTCTTCTGCGAGCAGAGAGACAGTATATTCTGGCATGCTTTCATTGATCTTTCTGGCTAATTCCAAAAACTTATGTTCAAAATGAAATTTTTTGGCTCCTTCAATTAAATAATATGGGTCTACGGGAATGCAATGGCCGCCTACGCCGCAGCCAGGATAATGGGGCAGGAAGGCAAAAGGTTTGGTAGAGGCTCCCCTGATTACTTCAGTAACGTCAATACCTGCTTTGTCAAAGGATTTGGCCATTTCATTCATAAAAGCGATATTAACATCCCGAAAAGAATTTTCCATGATCTTAGTCGCTTCTGCTTCTTTAAGGCCATTGAGAATCAGGATATCTGCATTGACGATGGAGGCATAAAATTGTTTTGCTGCTGCTGCTCCTTCCGTAGTTAGGGAACCGAGAACTCTTGGAATATTACTTAAATTCCATTTTTTATTTCCAGGATCGATTCGTTCAGGGCAATGAACAAGATGAAAATCTTTTCCGGCCTGCAGGCTTGATTGTTCTAATATTGGTTGTAAAGTTTCTTCTGTTGTTCCTGGGTTGACAGTTGATTCTAAAACAATGATTTGTCCAGCCCGAAGGTGTTGGGCGACACTCTTTCCAGCAGAGCGTACATATTCCAGATCAGGGAGAAATTTATGGTTTACAGGAGTGGGAACACAAATGATAATAATGTCTGCAGAAGGGAGTGCTGTTGCTGGATCAGCGGTTACTTGGAGTATTCCTTGTAACTCACGAACTTCTGTTTGTAAGAATTCATCTTTAATGTGGCAGGTTCCAGCTTTTAATTGTTCCACATTTTTGGTGTTGATTTCCAATCCGGTAACTTCATAGCCTTTTCTAGCAGCTAAACAAGCTAAGGGAAGACCTACATATCCTAAACCAATAATACACACTTTTTTTATCATAAACCCAGCACGTTTTTACTTTAGATGCTTTTTAAATTTTGTTAAGCTGTAGTCATGATAATTATTTATAGTACCTCACTTATTATCTAAAAATATGGATGGACATAAATTTACTCTTGCGCAGAAGGTGTTACTCTTTACCGTTTATGGATTGATTTTATTGATGGTGGTCTTTTCGGTTATGGCGATACGGAATGTTGGTGAAGAAGGATATAATCGCTGCATCCAGGAGAAATGTGAAAAAAAAGGAGAGGCATTCTGCAGCAAATTTCGAGAGATCAACAATTGCTGTGAAGGCGCTGGTGGGAATTTAGCAGCAGCTGGCAACCAGTATAAGTGCGCGTTTGAGTAGATTTTACTCTCTTTTAGAATGCTCTTCAGATAATCTTATCATAGCAATGGCATTTTGTTGGTTAACGGGATTAAGCCAATCAGTTTCTCTATATTCGGGAATTACATAAGGAACATCAGATGGGATTATTGCTTCTTGGAAAACTCGTTTTAGGTCTATCATCCCGGTGTCGCTCGCGACACCGTCTTCTCCAGGAAAAGCTCCAAAGCCAACGCCAGCATTAGCAAATTGCAGTGAGCCAATTAATGGCCGGTAAAATGTTATGGCTCTAACCAACTCTGAAGTAATTGCTTCTCTTATGCTAGTTCCTTTTTCCTCTTTCTTAATTCTCTCAGCAGTTTTTTTGTCCTCATCAGTCATTTGAATGTACACTTCTCCTCCGAACTGCGACATTCCGGGAATTTTTACTCTCGCGATATTTTTGTCTTCATCGGTCGGTTCAGCTTTTAACCAGGTATACATAACTTGAGCTAGGTGTATTATGTCTAAAGCTAGAGGCGTCCCAATAATTTGGAAATCGCTCGGCCGTATAGTAGTATAACAATGGCACAAACTACCGTCGGCGTAGGCCGGATTGATTTGAGTGATATTTTCTATCTGTAATTCTACTTGGGAATTTTGTCTTAGGCTTCCATAATGTTCTCTAATCTCCCCCAATTGTCTTTCTCTATCAACTTCTATTGGTTTACCATTATCATCAAATCCATCAAATAGGTATTGAAATTGGGCGTAAGCAATATTATTTGTACTATCATTTACCGCGTTAGCTAGTTCTACATATCTTAATAAAAAGTCTCTACTCGATACTCTGGTTTTACTGTCGGCAGAAAAGGGGTTAATGTGATATTCTTTTGTACTATCTGGCGCTTCTAAGGCGACAATCTCCCAATCTTTTGCAATCTGAATCAAGGCTTCTTTAGTTTTGTCAAGATCACGAAAATCTTTGTCAAGAAGAAGCAATTCGATACCTTTGACGCCCAGTTTTTTGCGTGCTTCAATTTGCTGCCTATCGAGAATTGCTTTTGCTAGGATTTCCATCTGTTGAAAGGAAAACCAATGATTTTTAAAACTATCTACTTAATTTACTTTAAAAACTAAAAATAAATTCTCTTTTTGATAAACAGGAGTAAATAATGATCCTGAGTTGATAATTTCGTTATAGCGCTGGGGTAATAATGATTCTGTTTCATCTTCTCCAAAAGGACCAGCTAAATACTTCGCATCCATGCGCGGATTAATGATTAAATATTGGTAACCTTCTCTTTTCAAAAAACTATGCAGCTGCTTTGCGTCCGTGTGCAAGATATTGGCTCGGAAATCTTTCAAATCTTGGCACCAGTCGCAGCTATAGCCGCCGAAGCCAATGACTACTTTATCTCGGGGAGTGTAGAGAAAAACAGGCGTGTTGGCAGGAATGCTTCTAAACCATAATCCATATTCAAATGGTTCCGCTGGATGTCCGCCGCTGAAAGCACCAGAGGTTGGCCATACCGCGGTGTTTAATTGATATTTTTGATATCCTGAAGTAAGTACCATTCCGACGATAAGCAGAGAAAATATAGCAATGGCGGGGATTTTGAATTTTTTAGCGAGGGCGGCGGCAGAATATACGCCTTCCGTGGCGATAAGAGCAACTGGAATCGCCAGCAGCATCCAGACCCGGAAAGCACCTTTGGCTACGGAAACTGGGAAGGTCATGCCATTCACGCCCCAAAAAGTAAAGACCAACCAAAGCAAAGAAACACATAGCCAGGTATTTTTTTCTTCAACTAAAGCGGATTTGTGTTTCCACAAAATATAACCTACTGCGAAAAGGACAACTAATGATACTACTATTCCAATTCCGATGGGATTGTTAATCTGATTATTTCCTTGAGCGACAAAGAAGTCGCTGAAAGTATAAGCTCGTGAAGCAGATCCCCCGGGATTAGTGAGAGTTTTGAGAATAGAAGTTAAATGATTGATTAGGCCGCCTGAAGATGCGGCGAATTC
>JACPIL010000058.1 GCA_016188105.1 Candidatus Woesearchaeota archaeon
TTTTTGATTAATTCTAAAATCAATAAAAACATCATTAAAAAAATAAATAATGATAAAATTATCAAAAATAAATCAAAACTAATAAAAAAAACAACTCAAAAATTTCTGGATAAAAACAACATCATCCTGCTGAAAGGCAAAGTTGACATCATTATCTCAAAAAACAGGATATTTTATGCCCGCGGCGGAAATGCCGGAATGACCAAAGGGGGCACAGGAGATGTTTTGGCAGGATTGTGCGCCGGATTTCTTGCTCAGTCAAAAGACTTGCTCCAAAGTGCGATAAATGCATCTTATTTTAACAAAAAAATTGGAGACATCTTGCTGAAAAAGAAAAAAGGATTTACTTATCTTGCATCAGACATGGTTGAGGAGATAAAGAGGATAAAAAAGAGGATTTAAATGGTTCTTGGAATCAAATTGCCGGCAATTTTTGGTAAAAGAAACAAGAAAATCAAAGACTTGCTGCTGGAATTTGAAAAACTGTCAGAGAAGGAACTGCAGAGCCAGGAAATTCTTTCAAAGCATTTTGGCGCATTTTATGAATTCCTTCAGGAGGAAAAGCAGGAGAAAATACAATCAGAACTCCGAAAAGATTATGCTGACATGGACAGGGCAGAGGTTCTGAAGCGTTACCTAAATAAGTCTATGATTATCCTAAGAAAAATACGTTACCTTGCTTACCATATGATCCAATTCAATCAGAAGATGATAGAAAATCTGCAGGAACTTCAAGCATTAATTGAGCAAGAAAACTCCAGGCTATTGAGCAGGGTGCCAACCGCCAAAAATCAAACCCTACAGGCATTTATGGCAGAGTGCAGCAGGCAATACCAGCAGCGATTAGCAGTGCACAAACTATTGCTTAGCTTGAGCCTTAACATAAACAACATGATTTTGGCAGTTGAGAAAGAAACAAATAGGATAACTCCCGATAATTATAACGCTCTTTGGAAGATGTTGCAAAAATGGAGGAGCTTGATGATTATGCTTTTGACAAAAGATTCCTTGACAAAGCCGCCCGCACAAGAAAAATTTTGATGTGGGACATAAGATTAAAGAAAATAGCCAAAATCTATGTTAGTCTTTTTTATGTCGGCTTTCAGGTAGTTCTGCCTGTTTATTTTGCAGCCCTTGAGTTTAAACCGGAAAGATCAACTATAACGCATTCACCGGCTGTTTACCGGCAACTTGAACAATCAATTCAGGAAGTAAAATTCAATTCCTGGGATAATGTGCAGCTTTCAGGCTTATTGGTAAAAAATAAAAATAATGCCCAAACACAAAAAGCAGTCATGCAATTTTGATTTTCTGGCTGTAAACATGAGACTGCATGGGCCTGAATCCCCCAATCCGCTGGCTACACTTAGAACAAGAGTCAATACCATGGGCTGGAAAGAGGCATTTGATGTGGTTGGCGCCATCAACTACTTAGCAAGCAAAGGATACAAGGAGATTGTTGTGTACGGCCACTCTATGGGAGGGGCTGCGGTTATAAATGCGATTGGATTGCATAAGGATAAAATTTCTGCAAATATAGAAATCAAAGGCGTAATCGTAGAAAAAACTTGGGCAAGCACACATGATTTTTTTTACAGGCTGCACCAAAAATGGATGTCTAATTTTGGCGTTGAGGCTTACAGGGGCTTGCTTGGAACATCATACAGCGATATAAATCTAATCCAAAGAGTTCCACCAGTCTTTGACTGGTGGGAGAAATAAGCACAAGCTTTTTCTGTACATCAATTAAGAAAATAAAGGTTAGGCTCTTGCACGAGCGCTAACCAAAAACAAACTTTGCATAGCGTTAGCTATGCAGAGCAAGAATAAAAAGATTTCTGAAAGGTGAGAACATGCGAAAAGAAAACCCAGCTAGACACAGCTCTGCAGTCGGCGAGTCATGGCAGCACTGCGAGTTCAAGATCAAATACTGCCACTGCATCTTTGATGACGAGCTTTACAGGGAAGGCATGAGAGTTTTGCTGCTCGAAGCAGCATACGAATACGAGATTCCCGTAGGCGAGATAGGCTTTGACAACAACCACGTGCACTTCATGGCAGACATCTGCCTTTACAGCAGACCTCAAGTGGCAAAGCTTTTGAGAGGATACACGGCAAAAAAATTCTTTGAGCATTTTCCAGAAGCCAAAAGAAAATATTTTTGGGACTCTGGCTTGTGGAATCCAAGCTACTACATAGGCTCGCCAAAGAACATGAAGAACACAATCAATTACATAAGAAAACAGAAATATGGTGAAGCCAGAATCAGACAGAGCAGCTTGTTAAGCTATGCAAGCTAAATGCCACCCGTCTATGACGGGTGGTTGTTTACACCCGGATTTATCTGCTTAGGTGTAAGAATTTTATGCAGTTCATTATACAATGCTTTATCAACTTTAATTACCAGATCGTCCCAATGATGCGGTTCATCTCTTCCATGCCCATCAGTGTTGCCATTTGCACCATTATGCTGGGCATAATGATCTTCTCTTCCATGATCATAAGTTTGCTTCCTATCATAATCTCCAAGCAGTCCCCTTAATTTTTCTTTTGCCCTGAAAATCCTCGATTTAATC
>JACPIL010000061.1 GCA_016188105.1 Candidatus Woesearchaeota archaeon
ATGAAACAATTGGAAGAGATGGGCTTTGTAGCCAAAGAGAAATTTGGCAGGACCTTCAAACTCAGGCTTACCAAAAAATTCTTTGAATACTTTGATTTACCGAGCGAAGAAGCTAAACAGGCTTTCCTCAAACACGTCTCTTCTGAAACGCTTAAAGAAGCAGAAGATGTGGATAAGGAAGCCGATGAAGTGGAACGGCTGAATGAATTGCAAGGCAAAGAAGTGGAAGGTAAAGACGAGATTTCGAAGGCTATGGGGGAATTGAAGAAATAGTTTTATTCCTCTAATCTTCCGCTTAAATTTAACCACTTTTTCACCACAATCTTTATAAAGCCTCTTTCTCTTAAATTTTTATAGATTTGTCGTCGATAAACTAAGTTCCAAAAACATTACGTTTTAACCCTAAAAAATGACTGAAACTAGCCCGGAAAATAAGCCAGAAAATGCACAAATCATCCCTCGTGTGATAGAAGAGGAGATGAAAGAGGCATACATTAACTATGCTATGTCTGTCATAGTTGGAAGGGCTTTGCCTGACGTTCGAGATGGGTTAAAGCCAGTTCATAGAAGGATTTTGTGGGGAATGTACGATTTAGGGATGTTCCACAATAAGCCCTTCAAAAAATCAGCAAGGATAGTAGGACAAGTGCTAGGTACTACGCATCCGCACGGCGATACCGCTGTCTATGACTCTTTAGTGCGCATGGCGCAGGATTTCTCATTACGCTATCCTTTAATCAAAGGACAAGGTAACTTTGGAAGCGTCGATGGGGATAATGCTGCGGCGATGAGGTATACTGAAGCCAAGCTTAACAAGCTGGCTGAAGAGATGCTCAAGGATATCGAGAAAAATACCGTTGAATTCAAAGATAATTTTGACGGTTCCTTGAAAGAACCAACAGTCTTACCAAGCAGAATTCCTAACCTTCTCGTAAATGGTTCTTCAGGTATTGCGGTTGGGATGGCTACCAACGTGCCTCCTCATAATCTTAAGGAGGTATGCAGCGCCCTTATTTCTCTTATCGATAACCCTTCCCTCAACACCCAGCAATTAATGCAACTGGTCCCTGCTCCAGATTTTCCGACCGGCGGAGAACTTCTTTGTGGCGGGGAATTATTGCATGCTTATGAAAAAGGCCGCGGAAAAGTTATTATCAAGGCCGTAACTGAAATAGAAGACGACAAGATTATTGTAAAAGAGATCCCTTATCAAGTCAATAAGTCAGAATTAATCGAACAAATTGCCGACCTCGTGCGTGACAAAAAAATCCTTGGAATTCGAGATATTAACGACGAATCAGATCGTGACGGGATAAGGATAGTTGTCAGCCTGAAGAAAGATGCTGATGCCAACGTTGTTCTAAATCAATTACACCAGTACAGCAGACTAACTACTTCTTTTGGAATTAACTTGCTTGCCCTGGTAGAAGGACAGCCAAGAACCTTAGGGTTAAAGGAATTGTTGCAATATCACCTTCAGCATCGCAAAGTTGTCATCACCAAAAGAACCCAATATGATTTAGAACAAGCCCAGCAGCGCGTACATATCTTAGAAGGATTATTGGTAGCATTGAATAATGTAGATGATGTTGTCGCTGGAATCAAAAAATCGCGGACAGTTGAAGACGCTCGAAACTTCCTGACTGCCACTTATTCATTAACAGTAGAACAAGCCAATGCCATTCTTGACTTGCGCCTGCAGAAATTAGCCTCCTTAGAACAGGAAAAAATTCGCAGCGAGCATACCGATTTACTGCAAAAGATTACCTTTTATCAGGAAGTTCTTGGATCAGAACAGAAAGTATATGGCTTGATCAAAGAAGAATTAGAAGAGATCAAAACTGCATATGGAGACGAGCGTCGTTCCAGAGTGATCGAAGGCGAGTATACTGATGTTGATATGGAAGAATTGATCAAAGAAGAGACTATGGTTGTTACTATGACTAACTCAGGTTATGTAAAGCGCATCCCGCTTGATACCTATAAAACCCAAAAGCGCGGCGGTAAGGGTGTGAAAGCTGCTGGCATGAAAGAAGAAGATTTCGTAGAAAGATTATACATCACTTCTACCCATGCTTATCTCTTGTTCTTTACTGATAAGGGTCAAGTTTATTGGCTAAAAGTATACCATGTCCCTGAAGCCAGCAGACAAGCAAAAGGACAACATATAGCTAACCTAATTGAAAAAGCTAATGATGAGAAAGTGACGGCTATCATCCCGGTTCGTGACTTTAAAGAGGGATATCTTTTCATGGCTACCAAAGATGGAACGGTAAAGAAAACCGAACTGCAGGAATTCTCACGTCCTAGAAAAGGAGGAATCCGCGCTATTGGCATCGAAGAAGGAGATATGTTAGTTGGAGTAAAATACACTACTGGTGATCAGGAAATTATTTTAGCTACCAAGGAAGGTTCAGCTAATCGTTTTAATGAGCAGGATGTCCGCTCTATGGGCAGGGCTGCTGGCGGAGTGCGGGGCATTCGATTAGAAGAAAAAGATGAAGTCATAGGCATGCTGGCCGCTGAAGATGGGATGAATATCTTAACCATAACCGAAAAAGGATATGGAAAACGCACTCCAGTTTCAGAATATCGGTTATGTAACCGTGGTGGGAAAGGGGTTACTAACATTAAAATCACTGATAAAAATGGCCCGGTAAAAGCAGTCATGCTGGTTAACGGTAAAGAAGAAATTATGCTCGTCTCAAGGCAAGGCATAGGTATACGAATGAAATGTTCAGATATCTCTATCATCGGAAGAGCAACTCAAGGGGTACGAGTGATGCGCCTTGAAGAAGGAGATTCACTCGCGGCCGCTGCTCAGATCGTGGTTGAGGATGACGATGAGGCGGTTCAGACAGGATCTCCAGAAGTACAACCATGAAATTTTGCGCCCTAGTAAACTCGGGAATGGAAGAGCTTTGCCAGCAGGAATTACTGGAGCTCATTACTGTTTCTGGGAAAAAAAATCCGCAGGTAATTGAATTTGATGCCTCTCCCGAACAAGCCCTAACTTTTTTGTATAATGGGCAGTCTCCGCGTAGAATCATCATATCTTTAGGAAAATACAACGGCCTCGAACAAGTTGATTTCACGTCGATCGCCTGGAAGGATTTTATTTCTAACTCCTCTTTTAAAGTAGAAGTAGAAAATGTTAAAGGCATGGATAATAGGTTAGCAATTTCTAAGAAGATTGCTAGTAAGGTTTTTGCTGCAGTAGAGAAACAAAAACTCTCTTTGATTATAGACTTAAAGAAACCACAGTTTCTGCTTTTGGTGTATTTCAACGGTAAGGAATATTTTGTCGGCATTGATCTAGCTGGAGAAGAATTACATTCCAGAGCGTATCGCGTATTTACTCATTCTGCTTCTTGTAAAGGAGATTTGGGATATTATTTTGTCCGCAAAACAGGCTACAAAGCAGGAAATAAATTGTTAATTGGATTTGCGAAAGATGGAGTTGTTGCTATCGAAGCAGCTCTCTATGCCAGTAAAAGTCCCGTACACTCCATCAAAAATAACTTTTCCTATCAAAAGCTTCCCTTGTTTAATTCAATCAAACCTCAACCTCTAACAGTTAATACTTCTGTTTCCATCGCTGCCACGGATGAAAGTTTACAGAATATAACTGCTGCGCGCAAGAATGCCCAAATCGCAGGAGTGCGGAAATTGATTAACTTCCAAAAAATTGCTCTCGATGAATTAGGCAGCATTTTCCATGAACGGGAACTTGATCAAATTCTATTCCAGGTAACCACCAAAGACGAGGATAAGCTTAACGAAATGTATCATCAGGTTAAATATTTACTTAAGCCAACAGGAACCTTACTGTTAATAGGTAGAGAAAGTTGGGAAATCTCTACGCCTAGTTTTTGTAAGCTTATTTCTGAAGAAATAGTGGAACGCGGCGGGAATAAGTATAAGATTTGGCTGATGCAGAAAAAGTAGATATTTTTATATATTCTTGTTGTTTAAGCTGGTTTATGGTAAAGAGGGAGGAATTACAGGTCTTAATCAGAGATTATTTTCGTTTTGAAAAGCAAGAGATATCATTTTTAATCCCAGCTCTTTTACTTACTGCTTTCATGTTTTCTTTTAATGATTGGGGGGATACTGAATTTGATATTGCGTTAGGAATAAAGAATTTCTTAATTGCTCTTATCATCGTGGCTTTCTCTGTTCTGGCAAGATTATCCTGGCAGAAAATAGATGCCCTCAAAAAAGGATACAAAGCAGAATTTAAGGGCTGGTGGACTGGAATTATTATCGCGCTTATCATCACCCTTATTAGTAAGGGAAAAGTTACCCCGGTGTTAATGGGTTCCGTAGTCGCTTCTTTTATGGTAAGGCATCGTTTAGGATCATTTCGATATGGTTTTTCCTATTTTGAAAATGCGCTAATTTCTTTTTGGGGGATTATTGCAAATCTCATATTATCCCTGATCTTTGCTGTAGCTTTATACTTCTTCCCAGAAAATACTTTCTTTCAGCAGGCATTGCTTTTCAATTGGGTCATGGCTCTTTGTGCAATATTACCTCTACCTCAGCTTGACGGACTAAATATCTATTTCGGATCGCGAGGTTTATATTATTTGACTATCGTCATTGTAGCTATCGCAGGAATACTTTTATTAACACAAACTCAGTTAGGATTAATTTTAGCGGTCCTTATTGCCGCAATTTCCGCTGTTGTCCTCCTCCTCGCTAACCCTTAAAATGGTAAAAGTCAAATTAGTCGATCAATGGCCGGAACTACTGGGTCTCCTCTTTGTGGTAATTGGGTTCTTTATCTCTGTGCTGTTGCGCACTCCTGGACTCAGCTATCTCTCTATTTTTAGTAGTGCCTTTTTGGCAGCCAGATTATATTATATCCAACGCTACAAGCAACCTATCCTGCCATTCGTTCTCATCATCCTAGGTTTTTTAGTGGGTTATGTAGTAGGTAGTTTCTGGGTAAGCCGTTTCTGGACCTTCATTTTTTTTGCGATAGGCTTCATATTGTCGTATTACCTGCATTTGAAAGGAATTGTCGCAATATTTAAAAGTACGGACTTCATTAAATAGTTCATGAAGGCCAAAATTCAGAAGTACAAGGTAAAAAGTGTCGTGGTCAGTAGAAAGCCATCTCATAAAGATGAGGAAGTCTGGCACGCTTTTATCGGTTTTTTTGACGAGAATAATCCTCATCTAAAAGGCAAGGTTCCTTTCGAAGTGGTGGAGATTCAAAATGTGCAGAAAGTGAGAATAAACGAACTCAAAAATATTTCTTACTATTTAATGGGTAACGATATTGTTATCAACAATCTGGAAGAGTTGACTATTCAACAAGAAGATGGCGTGGTTACTCTTACTGGGAAGCAGAATTTAGCGAAATAATCATTTTTCTTTATCTTCTCCTAAACTCTTTAATCAGGTATATTCATTATCAGACTAAAGCATATATACTCAGAAGTCTTCACTTTTAGTAGAGGTGGTCAAAAGGATCAAGCACGATATCTATCTTGAGGATCTCCACCAAAGAATCAAGTCGGATTACGATTCTGTCTCTAAAAATGTGCGCTTATTCTCTAAACGCGGTCGTGTCATCGCTGAGATAGATCTGCTGGCAGTCCGCGACAAGTCCTGCGATGTCTATGAAGTCAAATGCAGTTATAGAATAACCAAAGCCAGGAAGCAGTTGCGGAAGATCAAGCGGTTGATGCCGAACGTTGAGAATATGTTTTTCTTCTGCGGCGAATCTGGATTGTTGAAAGAAGTGGAAACAGAGTAGATCAGCTAAAAGATTGGGGTTGCTAGATAGCTGATCAATAAAACACAACCAGATTTATAATTAATCTCTTCTTTTACCTTATATGGGAAAATTCTCGGACCTAGGTTTGAAAAAGGAAATAGTAGAAGTTCTGTCTACATTAAATTTTACAGAAGCATTAGAAGTCCAGGATAAAATAATCCCTTTGGCTCTCAAGGGTAAGAATATTGTCTTTACCTCCAGAACGGGCAGCGGAAAGACCTTAGCTTACCTGCTCGGATACATCGGCAAAATAAATAGAAAATTATGCATTCAGATGGTCGTTTTAGTTCCTACCAGAGAATTATGTATCCAAGTCGGGAAAGAGATGACTAGAGTTTGCCAGCCATTGGGAATTAAAGTAGGCATGCTCTATGGTGGGAGGGAAATAGCGGGTGATTCTATCACCATCAACAAAAAGAATCACATCATGGTAGGAACTCCCGGAAGACTTATCCAGCATATCAATGCTAAAAGAATCAAAGTTGGAGACGTTAAATACTTAGTTTTTGATGAAAGCGATCAGATGTTTGACCATGGCTTTTTTGATGAGTGTGTGTATGTAAAAACTCGAGTCAGCAGCGATGCTCAGATCATTTTTTCTTCTGCTACCATCAACGAAAAAGTTAAGGAGTTTATTAAGACTGAACTAAGCGAGTATGAACTACTGAAAATAGGGGAATTGATTCCTAAAAATATCACGCAAGAAGTAATATTTTGTCCTATTCCTGAAAAGAAAGAGATTCTGCTCAAATTCCTGCAGCAGCATAAGTTCAAACGGATCATGATCTTCTGCAATCGCAAAGACAAGACTACAGAAATCACCCGATTTTTGTCTGAGCATAATTATCGCGCCAGAGAATTAAACAGCAATCTTACCCAGGATGAGCGCTTCAACACTTTAAATCTCTTC
>JACPIL010000062.1 GCA_016188105.1 Candidatus Woesearchaeota archaeon
GTAAATAATTTCTGCTTTGTTGTAATCCATATGTTTTCCAACGGATATTTTGAAGAGCATTGGTAATTCCGCGGGCCCCTTGTTGGTACAATAAAGGAACCCTGTTGGCAAATCTCATAATTCGAACCGTTGATTCTCCATCCTGCTCTCCGCCGAAAGCTAATGCCGCTTCAATCACAAATGGATTTCCTCTGTATACTGCTGCCGGCCTGGTAGTTGAACAATAAAATTCAGCGTTGATTTCCTTTCGCAAACCTTTTTCCAATTCTTCTGCACCAATAGGGGAAATACAATCAGTCGGAGGAGCGATGATCTTTGTCTTCTGGATCCCTTCATACAGTTTCTCAGCCATTTCCCTGCTTATTTGTTCTGGTTTGGTTCTTGGCAGTAAAGAAGAATTTTCACAGATTTCTTTTGCAGTATTTGGACCAACCCGCACGAACTCTTCCGTAAGAAATTGCTGTAAGGTTTTGGTCTCAGTAATCTCCAGCATTTTAATTAACCTGCCTAATTCAACTCCGTAAGGATGAGGTTTGATTTCTTTTGGTTCAGGAGGAAGATCGTTAGTGGATCTGGCAAAAATGATCTGCTGCGCTTCTGGCGTGACGTAGATAATTGTACAGTGCGGATTAACGATAGCAGTTTCTTTCAAATATTCATCTACAGACTGGCGCCCTTTCATATAACTGCCGTCTAAATCAACCTCAATTTTTGTACCGTGCTCTTTTCCTTCCCATTCAGTCTCCCCTTCGTCTAAAATCTGCGGCAGGTTAGTTTGGGTATCGATCTTCAGCTTCATGGTAATCGCTTTTTTACCAGTCCCGGTTTTTGAAATGATAGTAGCCGGCTTTCCAGTTGTCAGTTGACCGTACAACACCGTTGCAGAAATACCGATCCCTTGCTGTCCTCGGGTTGCTGCCAATTTATGAAATTTAGAACCGTATAACAAGCGCGCAAAAATGTTCGGTATCTGCTTCTTGATAATCCCCGGACCGTTATCTTCAACAATCATGCGAAAGCGAGTTTCACTTAACGCAATCAATTCTACGGTAATTTCTGGTAAGATGCGAGCTTCTTCACAAGCGTCCAGCGCGTTGTCTACTGCTTCCTTTACCGCGGTTAATAATGCCCTTCGCGGGTTATCGAAACCTAACAGATGCCTGTTTTTTTCGAAGAATTCAGCAATAGAAATCTCTCGCTGCTTTTTTGCCAGTTCTTCCGCGCTCTTCTGAGTCATTACGCTGGAAGAGGGTGAATTATTTTTAAAAGTTTCTGAAAAGCTTCGCTTTTTGTTGGTTTGAGATAAGTGTAGAAAATATTATTCTAAATCTGTTTTAGTGTAAGGGCAAGGAAGAGAAGAGTTTGAATCTCCACTTGCAGTACAATAACGAGTAAGGTAAGTATGATTGTTTCTTCGGAATCTTTCTCCCAGATGAGGACAATAGACTACAGTTATCTCTGCACTCTTAAATGCTACAAGAGCGGTTACTGCATCACCTTTTGAAAGAGGGGTCTTCCCATTAGAACCAACGCCCCTACAAATTACCTCCAAAACAGGTAAGTGATGATGTTCTGTCATAGTGCTTGAAATGAATCAACTCTTATATAATTTGTGGTGTTTGAAAAATACATAGAGCTCTTAATCTTCTCTAATCAATTTATCCATTTCTTGGTCAGTTAAAGGAGTTAGAACATAGGCAACCTCGCCATCTTCTATTTCTAGATATTCTTCTATTAGAAATCCAAACCCGTCTACTTGTAGTTCTCTCAATCTGCCCTTAACATCGGCAATAGTAGTATAAGGATCATATTCATTAAGATCATCAAGAGAGATGATTCTATAATGTCGACCGGAAAAGAACATTTCTGGCCTATTGCGAACAAAGTGTAATGTTCCGGGAAATTCAAATGGTAATCTTCTTGATCGATCTATCGATATGTTATTTTCAGCAGCAATTTCCGGTCTCCTATAAACATCCACGCCGCAAACAAGATAATTCATATTCTGTCTACTTGCTTTTTCAACAAGTTCGGCATAAAGAATTCCCTCAAGAGCTATTTCCATTTTCTACCCATACAAAATTTCCTTTCTTTTCTTCTCTAAGAATTGGTATACTGTTTTATGCATAGATCCTTGCAATAACATCGCTACCGCTTCTCGGGCTAAAGAAACATTTCCCGCTTCTCCCAAAATTCCAATTGTTTTTCCGTAGACGGAGATGTGGGTATCAGTCAAGCGCTCAATCTCTGCTCTAGATTTGCCTCCAGTACCGATAACTCTTCCTTTCAAGCGCTCCATGGTGTTCTTATTTTTTCCAGCAATATCTTTCATATCAATGATTTCCAGTGCATAATCTGGTTTCAATAATGACATTGCAATCTGCGGGTTAAATCCCCGAGCGATAGCTCTGACAATTTCTCTGGCTGTAAACAGCATTATTCCATCATCACCAGTAATCGTAACATCCCCTTCTTTAGAAATATCTAACTTACATTTGGTTTCACGTTCAACTTCCTTCTTGGTTTCTCCTGCTGAACCAATCAATACTGCAACCCGTTCTTCAGGGATTTTCAGTTCGTAGGAGAATTCTCCTTCATTGTCAGCCATAGTTTCTTTTTCTAGCGATTTTATATAAAGTTTCCGTCTTTAAATGAAAAGAGCAGAAATCCCCGCTATTCATAGTGTGGGATGAATGCTGTGATAGGATTTCGCTACTTTTCATTTTAGAAGATCCGTCTCGGAAAAAGCGGCGTAAATCCCTGCCCTTCAGGGCGGGGATAGCTGCTTTTCAGGATTTTCTTTAAATGAAAAGCCTTACTTAGATGTTATCTTTCGTATAATTTTCTTTGTAATTAAGGATGTTGAAAGGAGATAGATCCCCATGGATAAGCCCCTCATCGTACAATTTTTTCATGTCTTCTAAGATCAAAGCAAAAAAATTCTTAGGGTCTTTTGGCTTGGTGTCCTTCAGCATCGGAGCCGGTTCTGTATCCCCGATCATTTCTTCCACTAAAACATGGTTCATGAAAGTAATTGCCTCTGGCACATGGATCTTGGCTTTCTGGGCCCGTATCAGATTCTTGTATTCCCGCTGCGTCCAGGCCAAGATGATCTGCCGGCGATGCTTCTGCAGGAATTCATAGCGTGGGTCTTTTTTGATATATTCAAACATGCGGTTGAAGTCGCAGTTTTGGATGCGATAGATCTTCACGATGACAATTCCCTTACCCTTACTAGCCAGAAATACATTGCTTTCCTTGCCGATCAGCAACGGGCTCACTAATTCATCGAAGTAATCCCTGCTTTGCAGTTCGAATAAAGTCCGGTTGGTGAACTCGTCAAAGACTCCTTGTAAGGTCTTGAAGCGTTCTTGATAGGTTAAAGTAGTCATTTAAGGCTTTAAAGGGCCTTTCTTTAAAAGAGTTTATCGAAAAGGTGGTTATAACCACTCACTAGTAGCTTCACAACGAAATATTTAAATATAAGTGCCACTAATAAGTAGCTAAACACCTCTAAACCACCTCTTTTCCTCAGTAAGCTCTTAAACTTCGGTTTAAGGGTTTGCTGGGGTTTTTTAATATTTAACAATGGGAGATCCTCAAAGCAGCATAGACTTCTGTTTAGCAGAAATAAAGAACATATATGGCTCTGCTTCACCAGAAAAACAATCACTTATTATCGGAAAATTAGAATTAGTAGTAGAAGAAATAAATCGTTCCCACTCTTTATCAACTACTTTTGATCATGTACGAGCTAGAAAAATACGAGAAGAAGCTGGATTAAGCAAAAGAGAATTAGTAGGAAAATTAGGCCTGAACGGCTCAAAAACGGCCTATATCTTGATCACCGACTACGAAAAAGGGGCTCGAATTGGAACACCAAAGAAAAATGAAAATTCCCAGCGATACTTATCATGGCTCAAAGAGCAATGATATAATCCGTATAGGCTGTAAATTTAACGGTAGATATAAAAATAAAGATCAAATTAAAAAGAAAATGGCAGAAAATCCTGATAATGACAATTTAGAGTCGTACCTTACTCAGATACATACCCTGTACGGGGCTATGCAGCTGCGTGATCCTCAGTATGCAGATAGCTTTCGGAGGGCTTTGGGAACAATTGTAACCATGGCTGAACGAGGTAACTCCCTTTCATTTATCGAAGAAAGGCTACCCGAAGCCAGGCCTGAGAAACCTCTTGAAATATTGAGAGAGCTACTGAGACGGGAACAACTTTTTATGAAAAAAGGAAGTATTAAATTTTTCCAATTTCTAAGTTCAAGAATTCTGCACCAAAGAATTTATATACTCTACCCTATAAATGAAATCATAGCCCGCCACAGAGAGTACCTGTGGGAGCACACGGCTTACGCCAAGCTGTGAACTCAGGCGTTAGTGACGCGGGCCTCATTATCAACCAGAAAATAGCATTCACTATCATCAACCATCACCATATTACGAGTAATTTAGGATGAGTTAATAGTGTTCTATTTTCTAATAATATTACAAAAACAAACAATTAGGGGGAGTTGACTATCACTATCATATTTTACATGTACGGTACCTTCAGAGGCACTTTACGTAAAGCGTAGTCAGACTCTTTCTAACATACAACTGGAGGCATAAAAATGGCAAAAATAAGCCCAGTAGCGGCTAAATACATCGTACATTCAACAATTTTCATTGACGGGGTTGTCGATAAACCTGACGTGATCGGAGCGATCTTCGGGCAGACTGAAGGATTACTAGGTAATGATCTTGAACTAAGAGAGCTTCAAAGAAGCGGTAAAATCGGCCGAATTGAAGTAAATGTCAATATCAGCGCCGGTAAGACCAAAGGAGAGATCATCATCCCTAGTTCTTTAGACAAGACTGAAACAGCTATTATAGCTGCAGCGATGGAGATCATCCAGCGTATAGGACCTTGTAACGCTAAGATCGAAGTTCAAAAGATTGAAGATATCAGGATCAGCAAGCGACAGTTTGTGATTGAAAGAGCAAAAGCCTTATTGAGAGAATTGACTCAGGAGACATTGCCAGACTCACAGGAATTGTCAGATGAAGTTGCGCAGTCTGTCCGTATGATGGAAGTTGCAGAATATGGTAAAGAAAGGCTTCCTGCCGGGCCAGATGTTGATTCAAGCGATGAACTTATCGTTGTAGAAGGCCGAGCCGATGTCTTGACCTTGTTAAAACACGGATTCAAGAACACTATTTCCATGAACGGGACATCCTGTCCGCAAACCATCAAGGATCTTAGTAAAGTTAAATCTGTTACTGTTTTCGTTGATGGCGACCGCGGTGGAGATTTAATCGTTCGCGAACTTTTAGGAGTTGCCGATGTTGATTTCGTCACCAAAGCGCCGGATGGAAAAGAAGTTGAAGAGCTAGCTAAGAAAGAGATCCACCAAGCTTTACGCGGTAGAATTACCGCTGAGCAAGCTAAGCTTGACCTAGGCGTCAACAATGATGGTACTTTGAAAGAACCTTCCGATCGCATGGTCGAACGAAAATCCTTCAATGCTAATAGATCAGACAACGGCAGAGAGCAAAGCAGTTACAGAAGAAGCGAACCTCGCAGTGATTCTCGAGATACCAGAAATGATTCCCGCAGCAGATTCCCTTCCAGATCAGCAGCACCTATACCATCAGCTCCTGTTTCCAGAGAGAAACGCTTGACTCCTGCAGAAAAGAAAATCTTCAAGGAAACCTTGGAAAACCTTTTCGGCACCAAGGGAGCATGCATCTTCGATCAGAAACTGAATGTCTTAGGAAAAGTTCCTTTAAGTGAATTAAGTTCAACTGTCAAGAGCTTAAACGGCGGCATTTACGCTATCGCTCTAGACGGAGAGATTGACATGGAGTTAGTGCGTTTAGCCGAAAGATACGGCATAACTCATGTGGTAGGAACAGCTTCCAAAGCAACTGAAGTCCACAAAGTAAGTGTGTTAGTTGAGGCGGAATTGTAAATCTTCGATTACTTCACCACAACCTTTTTATCTTTCTTTTCTTTTTATTCTATAATGGTGTTTGATGTTATCATTGGCCGTTCTAAAAAAGACGTCGAAAAGTACGGCAAAAGAGGAACAGTTTTTATCGGGAAACAATACGTCCAGATGGGTCAGACCACTTCTCTTTCTAATCCAGTACATATGGATGTTGCTAGTGCGCATGTTGCGTTTGTTGTTGGTAAAAGAGGTTCAGGCAAGAGCTACAGTGTCGGTTCCATCGCGGAAGGCATGGCCGATCTACCTTTAGAAATAAAACAGAATCTTTCTATTGTCCTGCTAGATACCATGGGTATTTATTGGACCATGAAATACCCTAATTTCCAGGAAGCAGAACTATTGCGTGATTGGAATATTGAATCGCGCGGCTTGGATGTCAAAATTTACACTCCTACAGGATTTTATTATGAATACAAAAACGAAGGAATTCCCACTGATTTTCCTTTCTCTATTCGTCCTCTAGATGTCGGTCCCCATGACTGGTGCACTGCCTTCAATCTCGATCCCAATTCTGCAGAAGGAGTTCTCATTACTAAAATCATCCAAGAACTTCTCAGAAAAGAAGAGAGCTACGATCTTAACACCTTGATAGAATTAATACAGCAGGACACCGAAAGTGATAAAGTAGTAAAAAGCGTGGTCATCAAAAAAAAAAAAAAAGCCAAAGGCTGGGAAATATTTTCCAAAGAAGGAACACCGCTAAAAGATATTATTGCTCCGGGACAGGTTACTGTTTTAGATGTCAGCCCTTATGCGACCATGGCTTCAGGTTGGGAAATCAAAGCCTTAGTAGTAGGATTAATCTGCCGCAGCCTGTTCAATCAACGCATGTTAGCAAGAAAAACAGAAGAATTCAAAACGGTTGATGCAGCTATGCATTACTTCACCAAAAGCGTTGAAGAAAGAATGGAAGAACCGCTAGTATGGATTGCTCTCGATGAAGCCCATGAATTATTGCCCAAAGATGGGAAAACAGCAGCTACCGAAGCATTAATCACCATTTTACGTGAAGGACGCCAGCCAGGAATTTCTTTAATACTTGCATCACAGCAGCCGGGAAAAATTCACACCGATGTTATGACTCAGGCCGATATTGTCATTGCTCATCGGCTCACTGCCAGATTAGACGTAGAAGCATTAGGGCAATTAACGCAGAGTTACATGCGCCAGGGATTAGAACAGGAGATCGATCATCTGCCTCGAGTTAAAGGAGCGGCAGTTATCTTTGACGATGCCAATGAACGGATATTTCCAGTACAACTACGGCCGCGCTTTACCTGGCATGGCGGTGGCAGCCCGATAGCTATTTCTGAAAAGAAAAATTATTTTTCAAAGAGTTTAGAAGACTTAAAGAAACTGTAAGAGAAATTGTCAAGATCATTGTTTTTTCCCTATCACTTGTTTTTCTGACTGCAATAGCATCTCATCTAACTTTAGCACGATCTCTTTTTCTAAATGTTTGGCATCTACGCCAAAAATAATATTATCCCTCGACATAACTAAAACCCTATCGCTCTCTAAATCTCCTTCCCAATCATAAATCAATAACTCATTTCCGTCCAGCAATTTTTTCCAAAAATAATAATGGGTCCGATCCGCGATGTGAATCACATAATATTCACCGGGCTTATCATCACCGTACACAGAATAACCATTGATCTTAAAATGATCAGAAGGAACATTAGGATTTATGCGTGGCGCACATGAGCTAAGCGCTATAGAGAATAAAGCGGTGTAAAGATTAGAATTGGACTTCATCATAATTGCGTGTTCTATACCTGTTATGTAAACTTGCTGCTCCTTGCTGAAGCAAGGCGTCAAGAGCCTGCTGGCTTTCTGCGGTCAATTGCTGACGCTGGTAATAAGAAAAATTATCGTCCGGAGACACTATCATCACGCTATCAGCAAGATTATCACATTGTTGATCGTAAATGCGCCATTCTTTTTGGTCTGATCTTTGCAACTTCAAATGGCAGTCATCATTGCTGTCTATAGCATACATTGATTTTATTCCCTCAACAACTACTGGATAATTCAAGTACCTGGTTTGCAGCTTAGAAGAACAGCCTGAGATTGCAGCAAATGCCGAAAGTAGTCCAGCATACAACATCTTCTTCATCTATAATCTCATCTCTTTCAATCTTTTAACTCTATTCTCAGTACTTGGATGAGTAGAAAACAACTCTAAGAACGAACTTGCCTTCAATGGATTAGAAATAAACAGATGAGCAGTTGCTTCTGTTTTCCCCATGCGTGCAAAAGGATGATTATGCACGCTCTTTTCAATTTTCTGTAAGGCTGCTGCCAAAGCTAGAGGATCTTTACTCAATCTTGCACCTGTATCATCAGCCAAATATTCTCTTGATCTGGTAATTGCTAATTGGATGATCATAGCCATGATCGGGGCGATAATCGCTAATAATAATAACTCTATGATATTTCCGCTGCCATTGTTTTCATTATCACGATTCATGCCGCCGAAGATCGCTGCCCAGCGCGCCATCATGGCAATATATGAAATCACGCCTGCGATGGTCGCTGCCACGGTTGAGATAAGGATGTCTCTGTTTTTGATATGTCCAATTTCATGCGCCAGTACCCCGCGTAATTCTTTTTCATCTAATATCTGCATAATTCCGGTTGTTACCGCCACTGCTGCGTGTTGGGGCGATCTGCCAGTCGCAAAGGCGTTACTTTGTGGTGTATCGACAAGATACACTTTTGGCATAGGAATACCTGCTTTTCCAGTGATTTCTTTGACGATCGAATACAGCTTAGCATATTTTTTCTTATCGGCTTCTTTTGCTTTATACATCCACAAAACAATTTTATCGGACCACCAGTAAGATACAAAATTCATCCCTCCAGCGAGAATAAGAGCGATAGTCAGACCGGTTCTTCCGCCAGCGAATCCGCCGATAAGGAGAAGTAAACCGGTTAATCCACCTAAGAGAAGTACGGTTTTAAGTTGATTTTTGATGTTCATGACTTCTTTTTACTTTGTGTCTTTAAAAAAATTGCGTATTTCAGTTGCTTTCTTCTTCTTTTTCTACAGCAAACTATATAAACGTAAAAACTTTAGTTCTCATCAAAAAGATGGTACTAGAACACATTTTTCCTGAAGACTGGTTGGAACAAAAAGGAATTTATGCTTTTCTCTTAGGCTTAGGTTATTCCATTGTCGGTATTGTTATAGCTTCAATTTTATTTCCAGGCGACCCTGCTTTAGTTGCGGTGGCCTTAACTTCCATGCTGTTGCTGCCAGAATTGTACAAAATTTTTTCCATAGAAGAACGGCAGGAGAGTATTGAACAGAAAGTTTCTTTACGCGCTTTATGGCGGGATGATATTGAAGTGGTGCGAATTTATGTTTTCTTATTCCTAGGAATATTGCTGGTTTATTCAGTAGGGACTATTCTACTCCCAGAATTTCAAGCTAACAACCTCTTTCGCGAACAGCTGGAGATTCGTTTTGGGCAAGGATTTTCTGGTTCAGCTACTGGAGGAATTTTCTCTGGAGCACTCTTCTACGATTTGCTAAGCAACAATTTCTTAGTCTTAATGGCCTGCTTCATCATGGCCTTACTTACGGGAGACGGAGCAATTTTCCTCATTACCTGGAATGCCTCGGTATGGGGAACCATATTTGGTCTAACTGCAAAAGGTGCTGCCACCTTTGCCGGAACACACCCCATCTACTTTTTTGCCTTAATCATGCTCATCGTTTTCCCGCACATGATTATCGAAGCCTTATCTTACTTCCTGGCCGCGATTTCTGGCAGTGTTATTTCTAAAGATGTACTTTTAGAACAATTTGCTTCTGAACGCTTCTTTGAGGTATTTGGATTCAATCTATATCTACTTTTGTTTGGATTATTCTTTTTATTGTTGGGAGCAGTAGTAGAAGCCTTTGTCCTAGAGAATGTTACTATTTATCAAGACATCATCAGAATGAGTTTTAGTGCTATGGGCAGCTAGCCATGCGGTTTACATACAAGAAAATTTCTTACAGAAATTTCCAGCCTGCCTTACCCATGCGGTTTACAGACTTCATAAAAATCACATTGGCCGCCGTTCCATCTGCATAACGAAGTTATGGTCTTTGGGTAATCTTCTTTTGCTTCGGTAATGGAAGTATGAGCATGAATTAATTGGATCTCTCGTTGCGCTAGTTTCAATAATTCTTCATCAACCTGCACAAGTTTTAATTTATGGCGCAAAAAGAAAATGCCTGCTTTTGATGGCATTTTACCGTGTTTCTCAAAATATAACAAACTATAGATAGCCAGTTGCAATCTAATGCTATCCTTTACTTCCAGATTAGAATTAGTTTTGTAATCAATGATATGCACCTCATCTTCGACATGCTGGATTGCATCGATGAAGCCACGTACAGAATAGTTGTCAGAAACATATTCCATCTCTCGGACGGGGGTGAGGTATGTAAAAGCTTCTTGCAAGGAGATCTTTTTCTTCTGCATATTCTCTTCTAATTTTTCAAAGAATTGATTGGACCAGTTTATCAGCATGAGCAGGGTCTCTTCAAAATAAAATCGTAATTGGTCTTGGGTAAGATTTAGCTTTCCCAGCTCTTCTGCTTTTGCTCTCCAATGATGCAAAAGAAGTTTCTGCAATGCTTCCCGTGATCTTTGCCGGTAATTCTCCGGAGCGAAGGAACTGAAATCGATATCATAGAAATCTTCCAAACAAGAGTGAGCGATATTCCCCCGCACCGTATGCACGCTCGGGTATGTAGGCAGTTTCTCAATATATTGATAATAATACTTTCGCGCGCATTGTTTAAATGTATTGATAGATGACGGAGACTCTACCCTTTTAGCCATAAATCTATCCCACCTCTTTTATTGACAGCAGGCAGCCGGTGGTTTAAATGTTTTTCCGTGATTGATTCATCTATTTCTAACAAAGGTTTATAAATACACTATCGAATAGATTTTTCATGTCTGAACCAGAAGATCAAGAAATGCAGGTAATCAGAGTAAGGCTCCCGCAAAGGCAGGAAGTGCTCGGTATAGTGCAACAGAGATTGGGCGGCAGCAGGATGCGAGTTCTCTGTTTAGATGGAAAAGAACGTATCTGCAGAATTCCCGGCCGATTACGAAGAAATCTTTGGGTAAGAGAGAATGATGTAGTTATCGTTGAGCCTTGGGAATTAGGCGGCAATGAAAAGGGCGACATCGTCCATAAGTACCAAGGTAAAGCCGAAGTAGCTTTCTTGAAAAGAAAAGGATATCTGAAGAATTTAGAAGAAGAATTCTAGGCGAACGAACGGCCAAGACGACTTAGGCAACTTAAATATTTAACTACTCGAAAATAGAAAATTACTTAAAGAAGTCTTTCTCTGATTAAAATTATGGCATCTAAAAAACTAAGCACCTTATTTTTACAGGGGTTCGTATTGCTAGTACTTTTTTTCGGTCTCATCCAAATTATTGTTTCTAGTCAAGGTTTGTTTATGGCCCTAGAATTAGTGGGATTACTTTTCTTGCTTCTACTTTCAGTAGCTGGATTTTTACATTATAAAAAAGCAAGCCTACTTAGCCTCGTATTCCTGTTGTATATCTTTAATCTTGTAGCTATATGGTATTTCTATGGATCATTATACGTAATATTGCTCTTAGCATCTCTGTTTGGATTTTTAATCAGCCTTCCTAAGAAGAAGCCAGCATCTAAGAGCAGAGTTGTTCCCTATGGCGATGAACCTCATAGTCAAGTCTTTGAACCTCTTCCCCCAGCAAAAGAAGCGGTTGTAAAACCGGCAGAATCTGAAACTAAATTCACGCCTGGCAAATATGTTGCCAGTAAAAGAAGCAATGTCTACCACGAGCCAAAATGCGACTGGGCTAAAAAGATCCAGAAAGATCGACAGCTATGGTTTGCTGACCGAAAAGAAGCCTTGAATAAAGGATACAAGAAGCACGGTTGCGTGCAGTGATTATTTTATTATTTTTTCTAACTCTTTAACGGTCTTAATGTCATAATCTCCCTTTACTTTTCCTTTAGAGACCCAATTGACAGAAATGGCCGGTATTCCTAATTCTTTACAGCTGGTGATGTCTTTATCTCCATTTCCAATATAGAAAGCTGGTTTTCCGTATTCTTTGAGAAATTCTTTAAACATTTCTTTTTTGTTTGGTTGCTTTTTTACTGAGCTCTTGTACAAAATATCAAATAAGTCACCACAACCAACTTTCTCAAGGATAGGCCCAACTGACGTTTCTGGGGCAGTCGTAATAAGCGCTAATCTATATTTAGACTTTATTTTTCGCAAATATCGGACAAAATCATCTACGAGGTCTTTTTTATTTGCTTCTGCCACCGTTACCATAGAAAAAAGATTCCGTGCAAATACAACTCTTGCTTCCTCATCTACATCTCCCAAATATCTCTTCATTACTTCATGAACCTTGTCAAAATAATTTTCTAAACCTGCATATTGATTAATGGATTTATCATTCAACAAAACTGACATTACGGAAAACCATCGCTTATGCGCCTCATCAAAAGGTCTAGAGCGAAGTAATGCTCCGTCAAAATCTACGGCAATAATCGGTTTATTTTGTTCTTTCATCTGATAATCTTCCCTAACTCCTTAGGTTTACTGATAGTATAATCGGCGTACTCTTTCTCTC
>JACPIL010000010.1 GCA_016188105.1 Candidatus Woesearchaeota archaeon
ATCTGTACTTTTTCCTTCGTGTTTTGCGCTGAGATAATCTAATCTATCTCCTAGCACGACCATTGGCTTAATTGCTGATTTTTCCAGCCATCGTGGAGAATAGTCCGTCAGCATTGATATTCTCTCTGCAGTATCGAAATTCCTTTTAAGCATTATAGTTAACTCGTTAATAGTCTTTAAGGAAGCTCCTCTGGATTCAACTACTAATCTTCTACTATAATTAACTGGAAAATTCCCTTCTTCTAATTTTACCTCTGCAACGACTTTGATTCCTCCTCCCTGAGAAACTATCAGGGGATGATGCAGTGCTGCTTCATACCAGAGAGCGTCCATGTTTCCCCCGCTTTTAACTCCACTTGCGAGAGCTTCTTCATGGATAGTACCGTACATGGCCTGGAAGTAAGTAGGAAATTCTTGCCCTTTCCGGGATATTAATGCCGGCGAACAGCGTTTTATGAGATCAAAACATTCAGAACAAGTGCCTTTACGTAAATGTTTGATGGTGGGAGGTTTAAGATTCTGCACTACGGAAGCTTCAAGAGAGTTTATTCTCACCGGAGTAGGTTTACCTGGTTCAAGCTCGTCAATGTAGATAAGAGCAGTCATTAAACGCTCTACCATCGCTTCTTCGGTAGACTGTATGTATCGATTCAGAATCAAAAAATCTTTCCAGTCTTCACCTGGATGAGTAATGCTTTCTCTCTGATAAACAGTATTCTCCAGTACGGCTTCGTATCTGGGCAGAATTATTTCCATCTTTTAAAGTTACTAAATCTATTATATAAATATTCCCAGAAAAAGTATTAAAGGAAAGGTTCTTTAGCGTATAATAATGGTTTCTCCATCGGAAATTACAACAGTATTTTCTCTTCTGGAGAAAGATCATCCTTTGACCATGTTAGAAGAACTTGGACATTACACTCCATTTCAAATGCTAGTGATGACTTTACTCAGTTCCAGAACCAGGGATTCAACCACTATTCCTATTGTCAAGAAAATGTTTGCAAAGTATCCAAATCCAGAGCATTTTGTGAAGATGGATCTTCAAGAGTTGGAAGAATGGTTGTACGGGGTGGGATTTTACAAAGTCAAGGCGCAGAATGTGAAGAAGTTAAGTGGGATTATTTTGGAAGAGTTTCATGGAAAAGTTCCCGATACCTTTGAAGAGTTAACTTCTCTTCCCGGCGTGGGCAGAAAAACTGCCAATTGTGTTTTAGCATACACTTTTAAGAAACCGGCAATTGCCGTCGATATTCATGTGCATCGAATTTCAAATCGGCTGGGGTGGGTGAAGACCAAAACTCCAGATGAGACGGAAGAAGCATTGCAGAAATTAATCCCTAGAGACTTATGGATAGAAGTAAATCGGTTATTTGTCGGCCATGGGCAGACTATTTGTGTTCCAATCAATCCAAAGTGCAATATTTGTCCGGTGCGGAAATATTGTGAATATGGCAGAAAGAGGAACCTATAATGAGCTTGGATACCTTGCCAATAATTGAGGATACTTCGTCTGCAAGATTATTAGTTAGAGAAAGAGCAGAGATTACTTTTCGAAGCGGAAAAAAAAGCTTAGCTTATGTCGCGGGACTTACTCAGGATAGCAAGTTGATCTATGACTGTGATGCAATTAGAATTGCGGGAATGTTGTATATCGATCAGATGCATCAGGTTCATACTGCGCTCAGGGAGATAAAGAGCTATGTCCCACTACGCCCATTGTTGGAGAGAGTGAAATGAAAAAAGCTGGGATAAGATTTGATCTTGAAAAGGTAGATCGGAGAATTAAATTATTCTCTCGACGATCAACAAAGGCTCCTTCCGACTTCTTGGAAAATGAATTAAGAAGATTAACCAATTGGTATATGGTCTTTTCTAGATTAAGGGGTGATGAAATAGACGCTCATTTTCTATCTGGCCTGGTAGAAAGTTTAGAAATAGAGTATCGATGTTATTTTGAAAGAAATAAATTTGTTCGGAAGCTGGAGCCGAGTTCTTTTTGGAAATTTACCTATGCTGGATGTAATGGGCAGATAGAAGGTTTTCTGGAAGAGCAAGGCTTAGATGTTGCTTTGCAGAAATTATATCGCTGGCCGAAAACTATCGAGAAAAAAGAGTTATCAGATCGTTTACGTCGTTATTTTATAGGCATAGGTTATTTGTATCCGCTTGATGAAGAAACTTTAGCAGTTCATCAGAATTTTCTTTTTGGCCAGTTAGGCACACAAACAACCTTTCGTACTGCCGACTCTTCTTTTCTCACTCGAGATTTGATTCGCTGCCCCTATCATGAGGCGCAGTATGATCGTGAAGAAAAATTATCAGATCCAGAATTATGGAATTACTGGAAAGATCTGCTGGCTCTTTCTATTGGAAGATTGCCGCAGTATGTATATTATAGTCCAAAACATTTGCGAGGAGAAGAAGACCCTACAAAATTAGTGAAGAATCGCTTGCGGATAGGAAGACGATTTGCTCCTAGCAGATATCTGGAATTAGAACCGAAAATCGATATTTTTGAATGGTATTCTCCTAGGCTTTTAGAATCTTCACCGTCTTTACGAAGGCGGCGATAACCCAGACTGCATTAAGAACAACAAAAGGCCAACTTTGTAAAGTGTAGGCATAATACATCAGCAATCCTGCACCAAGAATATTAAGAAGATTATAAGGGATAGTTTCAGAGTTTAGTTTTTTATAAAATTCGTCTAAAATAAATGCAACCAGAATGCAAACTACTCCGATAATTCCTGCTACAAGGCTCATTTTTTCCTCTTGGTTTGTTTAGCTAAGCTTAAGAAGTGTTCACCTAGCTGTTTTACTAACGTTTTCTGTTTTCTTGAAGTGGTAAGTAAGGCTTGAAGATGTTCCTTATGCGGCAAATGCATGAAATGCACCGCTTCTTCTAGAGGGGCTTCTTTCTCGAGAATGCTATTGATGTGATGATATTTATAGGCCAGAGATCTGATGTTCTTTTCCAGATATTTGATATCGTGAAGAAGATGCGGTGTATTTAGAAATTCATCATTGAGAAGAAGATTGGTAATGTAGTGTCCCTTTGCTATATTGCCGTTAAGGGTAGTGAGTTTTAATTCGATAGTGTAGCGGCTATATTCTTGTAACTTTTGGTTTAGTATTTGGGCATCTTCGACTTCCTTTAACTTTTGTTGGAAAGCAGCGAGTTTCGCATTGATCTCTTGTTTCTGTTCTATTGACAGTTTCTGCAAGAATGGGAGGTTCTTATTGGTGTTAACTTTGATGGGTTTGAGCCAATGCTGCTGGAATTTTTGCAAATGTTCAGAAAGATTAGGCAGGGAATGAACCTCTTTTTTAAGCTCACGTAAATCCATAGCAAGGAAACGTTTTGTAGATATATAAACGTTGTGCTAGGCAGCCGGACTACAGAATGGCCGAAACTTTTATAAATCCAAGCTCAAAATAAGAGTTAAACAATATTCATATCCTAGGAGGATTCCAGAGAATGTTCTACAAAATCAAGGTCAAGGATCACGTTAGAGTACCGCCAAAGATGTTTAATCTGAGTAAGAAAGAAGCGGTGCTGAATAATATCAAGTCAAGTTATGAACATTTTGTTTCTAAAGAATTAGGGTTTGTAGTGAATGTTATCGATGTGGGTGAAGTTAAGGAAGGAGTTATTGTTGCTGGCGATGGGGCTGCGTTCTATGAAGCAGACTTTGAGTTATTGACTTTCAGACCGGAATTAAATGAGTTAGTATATGGAACAGTTCGTGACATCACTGATTTTGGTGCTTTTGTGGATATGGGCGGAATTGATGGTATGGTGCATATTTCACAGAGCATGGATGATTATGTCTCTTTCAGCAAGGAAAAAGTGTTGCAGGGAAAGAAAACCGGCCAATCCTTGAAAGTAGGCGACAAATGCAAGGCACGAATTATCGCGGTCAGCTATAAAGATATGGGTAATCCAAAGATCGGCCTGACCATGAGACAGGAAGGTTTAGGAAAATTAGAATGGCTGGAACAAGCGCCAGTAGTTAAAGCAGAAAGTAAGAAAGAGGAGAAGGAATAAAATGAACGGCGATTATAGTGACATGGATGAAGCGTCTAAGAAAAAAATAGAAAAATTTATCAGAGAACATTATCATCTTTTACCGACTAGAACTACAGAAGTAGAAACAAGAATGCTAGAATTAACCAGTAATGGCTATCGCGCTGATAATAACATTAACTCTTTAGAAATAAGTGCCTATGAAGGTACAATGCCAAAAATAAATCTTACTGAAAATAGTAGTGATAGCGGTGTACATTCCATCCTACTCGGAAGTGATGTGGTTAGAATGTATGTTTCTGTTGATGGAAATCATGGTTTTGAGTACTTGGCAGATGTAAGCGGGGAAGTAGAAACAGGTGAATTGACTCTCTCTTATATTTTATTGGACGATAGACGAAAATATAAAGTAGAATTTGGAGTTACGAAAAAAGTAATATTCCCGGGGGATCAATAAAATGGCAAAACGGGAAGTATGCCGGCGTTGTAAATTGTTTGTTGAGGGAGATACTTGTCCGAACTGCGGGACTAGTTCATTTACCAGCACTTGGCAGGGAAGATTATATGTGGTGGATGTTGCTAAATCAATGATTGCAGAGAAAATCAACATTAAAATGAAAGGCGAATACGCCATCAAGGTTAGGTGAGGAGAATGAATATTACCATAAATACTAAACATGAAAACCCTCTGTTGCACAGAGTAGAAGTACAGGGTGTAGTCGCTTTTGAAGGAGCTACTCCCTCTAATGCGCAAGTCACAGAAGCGTTGGCTTCCCAGTTCAAGACTGACGCCAGCCATGTTGTTTTAAAGCACATCTACAACAAGTACAGCAAGCATGAAGCTAAGTTTGAAGGTGTGGTGTATGGTTCTGTCGATGCCCGCAATAACGCAGAACGCTTGACTCCGCAACAGAAGAAGAAGCTTGCTGAAGAAATGAAGAAAGCTGCGGAAGAGAAGAAGAAAGCGAAAGAAGCGGCGAAAGCAGGTGAACAATAATGGCAGCTCCAGCAAAAAAAGCTCCTGCGAAAGGCGGGGCAGCAAAGAAAAAACCAGGCAGCCAGCTCTGGAAATTGTATGAAGTTCAAGGCGAGAAGTTAGTACGCAAGAACAAATTTTCTCCGAAATCTCAGGGAGACTTCATGGCTAACCACAGCGACAGACTAGTCTGTGGAAAGACCAAATATACTGAGTACAAGAAGAAATAATTTTCTTTTTATTATGTCTTCTCTTATAATTGATTTACATGGTTGTAATACAGTTTTAGAATTTCTGGATAGAGCGATTAAAGCCCTGAAGCTGATGCCTTTTTATGGAACCAATTTAGAAGTTCTGGGAAAAACTATTGCTTCGCTGGAGAAGCATGGGTTTAGTTTTCCGTTGACTTTGAAGTTGGTGAATACTAAAAATTACCAAGAAAAATGTCCGAATGGATGGAAAATATTTGTGAAATCTTTAGAGAACGCAAAGGAAGAGTATGCGAAAAGACACCTGAAATTTGAGTACTCCTGCACAGATTAATTAATAAACAATATTTATCTTTCATTTCCATGCCTTTTGATCAACTCAAACAAGAATATTCTACTTGCAGCAAATGTCCTGCTTTATGCCAGTCGCGATCACAAGTAGTGTTTGGCTCTGGAAATCCTCAGGCAGAAGTGCTGTTTATCGGCGAAGCTCCTGGAGCAAATGAAGACAAGCAGGGAATTCCTTTCTGCGGGATGTCCGGACAAGTGTTGAATGAGTTGCTGAGTTCTGTTGGGTTATCTAGAGAAGATATTTTTATTACCAATACCATTCTTTGTCGACCTGAGAACAATCGTAATCCTGCTAAAGATGAAGTAGAGAATTGTCGGGAGAGGTTGGATAAATTGATTGGAATTATGCAGCCCAAAGTTATTGTAACTATTGGTAATTTTGC
>JACPIL010000063.1 GCA_016188105.1 Candidatus Woesearchaeota archaeon
GTCTCATTGAACATGGGACATAATCACCAGATTGGTTTATAAACATTGCGAATAAATAAGCTTGTAAAGGTATTAAAATATCTCCACCAAAAAATACAATATGGTAGATTACAACAAGCAGGTTAAGGAACTGGAAGACGAGCTGAAGAAAACAAAATACAACAAAGCTACTCAGGGCCACGTTGGTATCGTCAAGGCCAAGATCGCCCAATTACGAGAAAAGCAGGAATCGAGAACTCAGAAGAAAACAGGAGCTTCCGAATATGGTTATTCGGTACGAAAATCTGGAGATGGTACAGTACTGCTGCTTGGATTTCCATCTGCAGGAAAATCAACCTTACTGAACAAGCTTACTGGAGCAAAGTCTGAAGTGGCAGCCTATGCTTTTACTACCCTCACGGTAATCCCGGGAATGATGGAATACAAGCAAGCAAAAATCCAGATCTTAGACGTTCCAGGTATTGTCAGCGGCGCCGCTTCAGGAAAGGGGCGAGGTAAAGAAGTCTTGAACGTCATCCTCAATGCCGATCTAGTATTGATGGTCGTCGATGTGACCCATCCAGAGCATCATCCGGCTATCTTGAAAGAAGTTTTTGATTCCAACATCAGATTAAACAAGACCAAACCGGAAGTATTCATCAAGAAAAAAGCATATGGACAGAATTAGATAATGAAACCATAAAAAAGATTATGCGTGAATTTAAGATAGTAAGTGCTGATGTATTGATCCGCAGCCCAGTGGACGTTGATGCGTTCATCGACGTCATTGAAGGCAATAAGAAATATGTGCCGGCCATCACTTGCCTGACTAAAACCGATCTTGCTGACGCTAGCAAAGTAGATAGAGTAAAAAAAGAATTAAATGCTGATATCTGCATTTCTGCTGAACAGGATCTTAATATTGAATTATTGAAAGAACTGATCTTTGAGAAGATGGATTTCATGCGCGTATGCCTCAAAGAACCAAAGAAAGATGCTGATACTGAAAAACCATTGATCATCAAGCGCGGTTCTACCATAGATGATGTATGTAATAAACTGCACAAAGATTTCGCCAAAAAGTTTAAGTTCGCCAGAGTCTGGGGGAAATCAGCTAAATTCTCTGGACAGAAACTATTCTTAAAGCATGTCTTGCAAGATAAAGATATCTTGGAAATTCATCTGCGGTAAATTCAAACTATTTACTTCAATTTTTCTGCCAGAGTCTGTATCTCTTTTGATTCTTGCTCAGACAATCCCCGGCTAACATACAAGGACCCATCAATTTCTTCTACATCAAAAGGTCTTTCTGAAGGTACATTAATCTTGCCGATATCATTTTGTTTCAGATAGGTCACTGCTTCTTCCAACGTATCAAAAGTTTCTTCTTCTTCCTCACCAATGAGATTCCTCATTTCATAAATAGTACCGGAAAAAAAGCGTTCTTCTGAAGGAGCAAATGCTCTTAAAGGCAGGGGGAATTGGCGGCGATCATACTTTCTGGAAACATCAATACTTGCATTTAATAGTTGAGCATCTTTAGGGGTTCTGTATATATCCATGGCATACAATGTATGCGGTGGTATTTTTCCACTCCACGCCTTTTCTCTAAATTCTTCCCATGCATCTACCATTTTTATTTCCATAGATTATTTTTTTAATTTCCCTATTTAAAGTTATGGTTGTAATAAAAAGAAATACTTACAAAAAAGGAAGGTCTATCCTTCAATTTGGTGATTGGTATCACTTTTAGCACCATATAGATAACGCAATTCCTTTTTTTTCTGCGACGATATCGTCTAAATCATGTTCCTGTCGAAGAAGTTCTTTCTTCAGGGGAGTTTCTTCTCTTTGTTTTTCATCTTTTCCACATACTTTTTTTCCTTTCATATTTTCTTCAAATATGCTTCGTAGGTCTCTGAGATATTCTTTAGCATCTTTCAAAGGATCATCATAGCCAGCTTTACTTTCAGTGTTGTTAAGAATATTGTATGCTTCTGTGACTTCCCTAAACTTCCCTACTGCCCCAGGATTATTTCCATTCCTATCAGGATGATATTGCAATGCTAATCTCTTATAAGCTCTTTTGATCTCGTCAGTGGAAGCAGTTTCTGGTACGCCTAAAACATCACAATTATTTTTCATGATATTATTTTTTAGGCATATTTTATAAATTTACCCAAAATTAATCACTCATGTGTGGCATCATCGGAGTTTTCAATGACAAGGACGCTTTCAATAAGGTAAAAACAGCGCTAGCTATCCTACACAATAGAGGCAAGGATGGCTTCGGCATCGCTAATGGACATGAAATACAGCATCATCATGATCTGAAGAAATTCTTTCCATTAAAGGATAAAAATGTTGTAGGCCATGCTCTACATGCCGTAGTAGATCATATCCCTCAGCCGATCAAGAAGGACGGAATTTTAGTTGCTAACTGTGAGATCTACAACTGGAAGAAACTCAATCTCAAGTACAAATTCAAAGCACAAAATGACGCAGAAACGTTACTGTCATTTTTAGATAAATTTGGCATAGAAAGGCTTGATGAATTGGATGGGGTCTATTCCTTTGCTTATCGGAAAGAAGATGTCCTATACCTTGCCAGGGATATTCTAGGAGAAAAACCTCTTTGGTATTCATACACCACTGACAATTTCGCTTTCGCTTCGGAAAAGAAGGCATTAGAAAAATTGGGATTCTTAGATATTCAGGAATTGAATCCAAGAAGCCTCATCAAATATGATATTTCCGCTAATAAAATAGAATTCATTTTCAGAGAATTTTTCACCTATCTTCCCGAACATATAGGCTCTTTTGAAACACTTAAAGAAAAAACTGCTGTACTTTTGGATAAAGCCATCGAAAAGCGCATTCCAGAAAAGAAGTTCGGTCTTCTCTTCTCAGGAGGAATAGATTCCACCTATCTGGCAAAATACTTCAAAGATAAAGAGTATGATTTTACTTGCTATACTGCAGTTTTAGATACAGAATCAGCAACAATCCCTTCCGATTTAGAGGCTGCCCAGAAGGTTACTAAAGAATTAGGCTTGAATCTTAAAGTTAAGAAAATTAAACTCCAAGAAATTCCTCCTTATCTCAAAAAAATAGTTCCTCTGATAGAGGATTCCAATGTAGTCAAGGTAGGAGTAGCATTGACTTTCTACGTCGCCTGCGAAATGGCTAAAGAGGATGGTTGCAAAGTTATTTTCTCCGGGTTAGGCAGCGAAGAAATATTTGCCGGATACGAACGGCACAAAAATTCTGCCAATATCAATCAGGAATGTCTTTCCGGCTTGAGAAAAATGTATGAGCGCGATTTATACCGTGATGATGTACTAACCATGGACAACAACATGGAATTGCGTCTTCCTTTCTTGGATTTAGAATTGATTGACTACGCTTTAAAGATTCCAGAGAAATATAAAATCAAAGGAGAAGTCACAAAGTATATTCTCCGTGAAATCGCTCTTGAGAAAGGAATCCCCAAAGAATACGCTTTCAGAAAGAAAACCGCTGCACAGTACGGTTCTAAATTTGATTATGCCTTGGGCAAACTCGCCAAGCAGCAAAAATTCCCTTCCAAATCAGCGTATCTGAGAACTTTCTATCCCTCGCACAACCTGAAGTTAGGAGTCTTATTCTCTTCTGGAAAAGATTCTACTGCTGCTGCGCAGATCATGAAACAGCAGAACTACGAATTGACTTGTCTGATCCACCTAAAATCTGAAAATCCCGATTCTTACATGTTTCAGACTGCGGGAACAGAATTAGTGGAAATGCAAGCGGAAGCGATGGGATTACCAATTCTCATTCAGAAAACTAAAGGTGAGAAAGAATCAGAGTTGAAGGATTTAGAGAAAGCATTTCAGGAAGCACAGAAGAAATATCAGATCGAAGGCATTGTCTCCGGAGCATTGTTTTCAACTTACCAGCGGGACAGGATCGAGAAGATCTGTGATAAGTTAGGATTAAAAATATTTTCTCCGCTTTGGCATAAGCCGCAGGACAAGCATCTTCAGGATTTGCTGGAGAAAGGGTTTGAAATTGTATTAACGGCGGTGGCAGCAGAAGGTTTGGATAAGAGTTGGTTAGGAAGAAAATTCACAGTTAAAGATATTGAAAAGCTACAAAAATTACATCAAAAGTATGGTCTGAACGTCGCTGGCGAAGGCGGGGAAACGGAATCTCTTGTGCTAGATTGTCCTTTATTTACAAAGAAAATAGTGCTGGAGAAAACAGAAATAATCGAAGAAGATAAAAACAGAGCCCACTTAGTTATCAAAAAAGCAAAATTGGTTGCAAAATGAAGAAAGTAATGTGCTTCGGCACCTTTGATTTATTGCATCTAGGTCATTTGAACTACTTTCAACAGGCCAAGAAGTACGGTGATTATCTTA
>JACPIL010000006.1 GCA_016188105.1 Candidatus Woesearchaeota archaeon
AACTTCACGCGCCTGGGGTACTCGTTCCGCTTCGCTTTGATGGGAAAAATAAACAGAAGCAACTGCAAGATCACCTAAGTTACCTGCAAAAACCATTTGTACTGCTCTTCCCTTAATAATTGGGTCAGCATGTTTTGGCTGCACTTTACTCATGATAGTCGTGCCAGCATTATACCATTGTTCCTCTTGGCGATCAGATTCCAGTAAAGCTCTGTTATAAGGGAAGTCGCCTCTTAAGGCTTGCAAAAAATAATTTTCATGGCCGTCTGTTAAGCGAGTTTCTTGCATACCTAATACAACAGGATTTTCTCTTTTAATGATACCGACCACGCGTTCAAGTCTAGATGGTTCAGGCTGGTGCTCTTCTAGCATGATGTTATAAGTCATTATTTTCATTTTTTTATTCCCCTGCATTCTCTAATTCCACATTCTTTTTAAAAAACTCCAGTACCCCATAAAAATCGTCAAAATGTGCATGCACATGTTTCTTGTATTCAGGAAGGTGCAATTCTGGTTTGTGCAAATTTACACCAAGGGGAAGAGCAACAGAATTCCATCACCAATAGCTTGATATGCTTTTTGAACTACTTCTCCTTTGCTGCCAAAAAGAACATGAATCGTTCCTGTTCCAGTGAAACTTCCATCCCCATCAACATCAATTTCATTGGCATAGGCAAACTGCATATAATTTTCTTCTTTGATCCTGTTTGCAGCATATAGAAGGCTGAGCGTGACGATACCAGTATCGGTTCCATGAGAACGCAGATATTGGCAGAATTGAGTAAAACCTGGTGCATAAGGGATGGAGGGGAAGACTTCGTGGGATGTAGGGGCAACTTTACCCTCGAGAAGTGCAATAGTTTCAGCAAACTGGCGCTGATGATTTTCTGGAGTCATTACGTTTAAAACTTTATTATCATACTTGTCAGTAATTTCTTGTGCTTTTGCCTCCAACCCCATATGCCGAAAGAAAGCAGCATAGCTGGCCTCATGAGTATTACGGAAGGCGATAGTTCCGTCCATGTCGAAAATCACTGTTTTAATCTTTTTCATACTCTTTTCGGCCAAGAGAGCATTTAAAAAAGTTATGTAAGTATTATCAAAATCTTTATATAACCGCAGACCGGCTAAATCGTTATGAGCAACATCCTGCAAGTCAGAAAATTATATCCAAAAAGTATCCTTTTCTCTGTTTTTATCCTGGCTCTAGCCCTAGCCGCAAAACTGCTCAAGAAGGAAAAGAAAGAAGAAAATATCTCTGAATTCCGTTACGTAATGGATTAAAAATGATTTTATACCTCTTGATTCTCATCGCAGCTATTTTAGTAGTAGAATTTCTCCTCCGTATCCATACTGATAAAAAAATTATTTCCTATGATCTTCGTTATTATCCATATTACCGCAGGCCAAGAAACCGGCGAGGCAAGGATGTCTACAATGTAGAGCGACTCGGCAAGAAACAAGCTCCTTTCATGACCACCTATAGCGAAGGAATTCGTGGAGATATAACCAAAGAAAAAAGAAAAATAATACTTGCAGCCGGATGTTCATTTACTGAAGGAGCAGGATTAACTGATCCAGAAACCTTTCCAGGGCAGCTACAAAAACTAGTAGATTCAAAAAAATATGGGGTCATTAACGCTGGAATGGGCGGCTATGGACTCTTCCAGATAGAAAAGCTAGTAGAAGATTTACTGAAGTACAATCCAGCCATAGTTGTAGTACAGCTTCTAGACTTTAACACCCTACATGAACCGGAAAATTCCCAAAGAGCAGCTCTGGGAAGCACATAAAAAGTACCTCGATTCTCTCCAGAAAAAATGCCAACAAAAGAAAGCAAGATTGATTCTCTTTGTCTGGCCGAGTGCAGATCCAGGATGGTTAGACAACTCTTATTTTCAAGAAAAAATAAAAAAATATTGCCAACAGAAAAAGATTCCTGCTTTCAATGCCAGCCCTATGCTCAAGCATTACCGTGAAGAAGAACTGCAATTAAAACCAGACGCTCATCCCAGCGCCTTGGCAAATAAGTTGGTGGCGAAAGCAGTGTATCGATTCTTGGTGAAGAATGGGTTAATTAGCAAGTGAAAATTAGATATATTTGTTATATCTCCTTCTTACTTTTCTTCCGGCTATACTTCCCATAATGCCTAATAATCCTAAATTGCCCAGGTGGAATATGCTGGATCAGTTCTTCCATAAGGATTCCCTCTCTCGAACATATACCTATTCAGCGATTGGGGATCATACACGTTAGGGATTAAAGTATCTGGTCGTCACTGTATCCAAACATATACGACCTTCACATATAACAAAAATGTAGTATATGTTACAAAAAAGTAACACAACATTTAAAA
>JACPIL010000065.1 GCA_016188105.1 Candidatus Woesearchaeota archaeon
ATGTAGTTGTTTGATACATGATAGAGTCAGGTCCAACACGCTTGTATGTCCAGTCTTTTATTTTGATGAAATTTGTAATTTTACCATTTACGTTAGTTAGCTTGATGCTATAGATATCATCTGATGAATCTTCTGGATTTCTAACTACAAGATATACGATGTCGTTTTCTTGAGCTGCCTTAGATTGTAGTGAGAATTGTTTTTTTTCTCCTTCATAGTCAGAAATTGTAAACGAGTCAGTCATTTGATCTAACTCCTTACCTATACTTTTTATTTCATCCATTGAAAAACTCCCAGCAACTATCATCCAAACATCATTGCTATCAGGAATCATGGTTACGGCTACCAATACATCAACTGAATCTTGACCATCTGATAGCGTCAGTCCATATGCAGCTCTATAACCAGGGTAACCGTTTTTATGAGTAAAACTTTCGTCAAAAATAACTTCCATTGAGCAAGTTCCTCCAGATTCAGCAGCAGAAGAACAAAACACTCTTTCAAACTCACTTTTCATCTTATCTAAAAATTTTTGACCGCTTAGTCCTCTGTAAATAGTATCGTCTTGTATGAGATTTACACTAGCGTAAGTGAGTTCAGAAGAAGTGTTAAACGTGACTATGTTTAGCATGTTTGGAATAGTATCATCTTTCTCTAGTGTTTCCTCCTTTTGTAAGTATGAAGGATACTTTATTGAAAAGCCGTACTGCTTGTTATCATACGAAAGAATTTTTGTTGTTTTAGGTGTTGGTGTAGTTTGTTGTTGAATGGAAGGTGTTGTCGCACCACTACCCATATTTACTGAAAATGATACAGTACCCAGATCCTGTGTTCCATATTTGGCTGATAACTGGTAGCTACCAGCAGGCCACGTACCCTCAATTTTTATAGGCGCACGGAAATTTCCATCCTTTGTAACTAGTATGTTTTGTTCTTCACTAGTTTTATCTGGTTTTACAATTGTTATTGTGAGTGGGACTCCTTGCAGGTAATTGTTGATTTCTCCTGATACAATTAATTCAGCTGGCAAATATTTGGAGGCAGTAAAATGACCAGAGTTTATCTGTAATGTACCAACATTTGATTTTGCAATTGTTGATGATTGTGATGTTGTTTGTTCACCTTGATAATCAAAAATTGTAAATGAATCCAAGCTTGAGCCTATATCTTCCATAAACTGCTCAAGTTCCGTAGGTAAATAGCTGACAAGCTGTAACATCCAGACATCATTACCGTCAGGAATGATCGCAGTCATTTCTGCGACGTTTGTAGTACCTTGTTCTGAAGTGCCAGATGCTGTATAATAAACTGCGTATATTGCATAACCATTTTTGTGAGTATCACGATTTGCGGTTATATCAGAACATGTAACCCCCTTGCTTGCTGCTGCTGAACAGGTATCAGTTACTTGTTTTTTCAGTGCTGCTAAAATCTGCTCTCCGTTTAATCCTTTGATGGACTGATCATTAGCTGAAAATGATACGGCGTAAGCTGTGTTTTGTGATGGGGCAAAACTTACTATAACATCAGAATTAGGATTTTCAGTTTTTTCCCAGTTTGATGGATATTTTATTGAAAAGCCGTACTGTTTGTTTTCATATGAGAGATACTTTGTTTGTGTCTGGGCATCTACATAGGGCAAAAACCCAGTTACACTTAACAGCAATACCGACAGTGCAATGCCTGCAAGTTTTAACAAATGAGATCTTGGTGTTAAAGGCACGAGTAGATAAACTATCTTGTAAAGTTCACAGATAATAATAGAATTTTTCTGTTTTCCTAGTTTGTTTGTTTTGCTACTTGCTTTCTTTTTTTGAATTTTATAGCTGCAAAGGCTCCTATTCCTACAGCAACTGCAATTGTTGATAATTGCAAGACATCAAAGTTGGATTCTGTATTTTTTGGAAGTTGATAGTCTATTGTAGTATCATGCGTTACGACGTGTTCATTTCTTACCGAATCTTTGTACTTGACTATGATTCTAATATCATGTTCGCCAACCCGTGGCTCGCCATCAAACTCTACTGGTATGTTGAAAGGAACAGGAGAGTCAGGCTCTAGCTCATCAAGATATTGTGTTTGCTGTTTTATGTTTGAATTTTCTCGCGGCTCCAAAGTAACAAATGCAAACAAGCCATCTGTATTACCTTCATTGAGGATTTCACCTATCACTAGCTGCCTGTCACCTAGCTGCCTTAGCTGTACGTTATAGATCGACGTTTCAATCAGTCCGCTGACATAGAAGTCAACACTTCTTGAAACTGTTTTTCTTTCTCCATGAGCATCAAAAAATGTAATATCCATTGGTGCATGAAGTACTGCGTTTTTTAGATTGTCTGGAACATAGACATTAAATGTTATTAGCTTTGATGATTTTGGTTCTATGCTTCCCACCTTCCAGTTATTTTGATCAAACACTACGTTTTCTACATTTGAAATTGATTGTGATGTTGAAGAGATGGTACTTGCCGTATTTTGTAAAATAACTTCAACTCCTGATAGTGGCGCAGTACCAGCAGTTGAAAGCTCGACAATGACTTCATTATTTTTTAATGAAA
>JACPIL010000064.1 GCA_016188105.1 Candidatus Woesearchaeota archaeon
AAATAAATCACACCCATTACCACCACGGCCGAGATGATTGCAAGTAGAGCCATCTGCCCTTTCAGGATACCAAATCCTGCTCCAGTATTTTGTACAAAGTGGATTGATAGAAATCCAAGAACCCATTCTGGTCTTTTCACTGCAATAAGAATCTTGCTAATTTGATCAACAAAAATAGTAGCCAAAGATACGACAACAAAAAGAATCAAATATTTTTTCTCTTTTAAATTTACCATAACCGTTCCCGGCGCTGCTGCTGCACTCCCGCTGCCCGTTCCAGATTCGCGGTCCGCTGATCTAAGGAACTCAACATCGCTTTGATGGTATCTAATTTACTGCTGATGAGTTCTAGATCTTTTTCAACATTTTCATTTGCAGGCGAGGAGGTTTGCTGGAAATTAGTTTGCTTGTATGGCGATCCTTGAGCTTTAGTAGAAGATTGTTGAGTAAATGCTGGCGGTTCTAGATCATGCTCAGGCTGATCTAAACCAAATGGATCGTCTTTTATGCCGGTTTTGAGCTGTTCATCTGCTACTTTGTCAAAATCAAACTCATCATCCCTGCGCCAGAACAATAACTTGTTTAAGATGCCCATACTATAAGAAGGAATTAAGAGTTTAAATGGTTTTTGGAAGGATAAGGTTAATACTTAAGGTAACTGGTTGCTATATACATTCTCTCTTCAAGCTCTCTTAATCTTTGTTTTTGCAGTTCTGATAACCTTGCATAACTTTCTTCTACCATCTTACTTAATTCTTTTTGCATCGCTTTAGTAGTGTACACAACCATATTCTTTCAATAAAACATTATACTATAAAAATTATGCTTTTCATCAATAAGTACTTTTACATCCGGCTTGATAAGATCGTAACACACATAGGTGAACGGCAGAAAAGGCTCTACGAAAGCATGCACTTGCTTCTCATTCATTCCCTTCCCCTTAGCAGCTTTCAATCTTGTTTCCTGCAGTAATCGCCATTTCTTATGTACTTCCGGAGAATCTGCTTTCAGCATAATCTGATAATCTAATAAATTCCAAACCGGTTGGTACTCTTTCACAAAGCCTAAAACAACTTTATGATCCTGCAGCGAAGGATCAAGCTTCTTAATATCAATACTATTTTGTTTGCAGATTTTTAACAATTCCGCAGAACTAATTTCCGGCATCCCTACACACCATCCTTCCAAGATTACAAAATCTTGTCGGCCCTTAACTTTTCTCGTTTTAGAAAGAACATCTCCTTTTCCACCATACAATGATTTATCAAAGAGAGGAATCTCAAAATCTTTTCCTGCTTTTGCTCTTTGCACAGTTTCCAATAAATATTTCACGCGATGCGTTCCTGGCAAACCTCGTGATATCTGATAGAATGGATTGTTGGGAAATTTCTGTTGTAATGCTTTTCGTTCTTTCCAGCTCTTATAAAAATCATCCAGAGAAAAAGACTGCACTCCGAATCCTTTCTTTTTCAGTTGCTTCTCCAAAACTTGTACAATAGTAGTCTTTCCCGTTCCTTGCCCGCCTTGGATGCCAACAATAATCGTTTTACCTTTACTATGCATCTTCTGCAATCGTTCAGCAATAGGAACAATGATTCGTTTCTCTTCCTCTTTCGTAAAGCTGCGTTCTCCCACGATAGGAAGTATGCTTCAATTCTATTTAAAGTTATCAAAACCTTTTTAATATATATTCTATAATAGCTATCTATGGCAAAATCAAACTTCCTCTTAGTGGACCTGAACGAGCCCAAGACCAAGAAATTGGCAGAAACTATAACTAGTGATACCAGTAGGAAAATTCTTAACCATTTAGCAGAAAAGGAGGATACTGAATCCAGTATCGCTAAAATGCTCAATCTTCCTATTTCTACTGTTCATTATCATTTACAAAAGCTGCAGGAAGCGCATCTCATCACTGCCGAAGAATTCCATTACAGCCAGAAAGGGCGAGAGGTATTGCATTACAAGCTGGCCAATAAATACATTATCATCGCTCCTAAACATGTTTCTGGATTAAAAGAGAAATTGAAAGGAATCCTTCCTGCAGCCTTAGCTGCTTTAGGAATTAGCGCAGTAATTAAGTTTATACAAAGTACTTCCCAAGCCGTTCCTGCAATGGAAGCAGTAGAATCTGGAGTTGCTGACACTTCCCAAGCATTTGTTCAGGAAGCAAGTTTGAAGATGGCGCAAGAAGCTCCTGTTGTAACTGCACAGCCAGATATCGCTTTGTGGTTCTTAGTAGGAAGTGTAGCAACTTTGTTGATTTACTTTTTGGTAGAATTCATAAGAGAAAAAGTTAAGAAATAAATAAAAAAATAAAGAAATTTACTTCTTCTTCACGCTCTCAGCTTTCCTGTACTTCTTCCATCCCAGCCATGCTAATACTGCCACGATAGCGTATGGAATCAATCCCACTACTAACTTCAGCAAGTTGTTCAGGCTTTGAACAAATCGAGTTATCAGCTCTGAAAGTGTCACTAACACTGCATCCACATACTCAGACTGTTCTTCTGTTATGGTTACGTACAAAGTTGAGTAAGTAACTCGTTCTCCGGTACTTTTCAGTTGTTCTTCCAAGTACTTGATGGTTCTTTCTTGGTTGAAAATACGGTCGCTCAACTGAATCTTATCCTCAACAGTCGTTGCTTCCGAGAGCATCTGTTTGTAGCGAGCTAATCGTTCTTTCTCAGCAACCAATTCGCTTTCTAAGTCTACAAACTGTTCAGTAATATCATCTGCGCTCTCGCTGAATGAAGTAACTTCTCCAATTTCTTTAAGTTGTGATAACACTGCAGCATATTTTCCTTCTTCTACCTTAATGGTGTAGGTTCCAGAATAATAAGATCTTCGTCCATCGCCATATTCGTACTTCTGGGCATTTTCATTAAGTAAGAAGCTATCTGTAACTTTTACAATACTCTTCAACTTGTTCTCAGCATCCTTGAATGTTCCTCGTTCTACTTCTGTACTCAAAGAAGCGGTTTTCGTAATCTTCCGATCACTTTCTTCCGGAGCAAAGCCGTTATCATAATATATCGGCGAAGGCATGCCTATCCCCATCTTTCCGACTGCAGATTCAGCATAATCTCTGCCGTATACTCCTCCGGTTTGAAATACGCCTTGTTGTAGAGTTTCCACTGCCGGCAAACCCATAAACAATACTAACACTACTGCTAACAATAACACGATCAGCCAGTTCTCTTTTAATTTTTGAAATTGTTCTTTAATAGTCATGGTTATACCTCCATTTAGCTATTCTGAACACTAGAAAATAAAACTAATATATAAATGCTTTAAAGACTTTGAAAGGGATTGAAGTTATTTAACCACTTTGATATGAATTTGTTTCAACTGGTCCCCAGCAACTGGGGAGGGCGAGTCCTGCATCAAATCTTTAGCATCTTTATTCTTAGGGAAGGCGATGACTTCTCTGATTGAATCTTTTCCAGCCATGAGCATAGCCCATCTGTCTAAGCCGAATGCCAATCCTCCATGGGGGGGAGCAAACTGTAATGCATCCAGCAGGAATCCAAACTTTTCCCTCGCTTCTTTCTCACTCAACCCTAATGCCTTGAAGACTTCTTGTTGCAGCGCCCCATCAGAAATTCTGATAGAACCACCGCCAATTTCATAACCGTTTAATACTAAGTCATAGGCTCGACTTCGTACCTTTGCTTTATCGTTATGAAGGAATTTGATATCCTCTGGATGAGGGCAGGTGAAAGGATGATGCATGCTAACAAACCGATTTTCTTCCTCACTAAATTCAAACATAGGAAAATCAGTGACCCAGAGGAAACTGAACTCTTCCTTTGTTTTACTTCGTAAATCAGGCTTATCAGAATTGTAAATTTTCATCGCATCTTTATAGGCTAAGCGCGGGAATGGTGTTTTGATGTCCTTTCCAAGAACTTGCTTGAACACAAATTTCATCATCCGTTCCATAAGAGGATAGATATCTTCTTCATCGATAAAAGACATCTCAATGTCTAATTGGGTAAATTCTGGCTGTCGATCTGCCCTTAAATCTTCGTCTCTGAAACATCGAGCAATCTGAAAATACCTATCAAACCCGGCCACCATTAAAAGTTGTTTGAAAATTTGTGGTGATTGAGGGAGGGCAAAGAAATGTCCGGGAACAGTTCTGGAAGGGACTAAATAATCTCTTGCGCCCTCAGGAGTCGATTTAGCCAAAATTGGCGTTTCAATATCCATAAATTGTTCCTGATCTAAAAAATCCCTAATCGCCTTGGTTAGTTTATGTCGTAATAGTAAAGCTTCTTGCATTCCCGGCCTTCGTAAATCGATATATCTGTATTTCAACCTGGTATCTTCATGTGATTCAATCTCCTCATTTAGATCGAGAGGCAAACTCGGAACCGCCTTCAGAACCTTGATTTGAGAAGCTTCTAACTCAATTTCACCGGTGCCTTCACCTTTAACCTGTTGGGGAGGGCGAGCTTTCACTTGTCCAATAACCTGTAGGACATCTTCCTTGTTCAGGGTTCTAAATTCATGAGCAAGATCTTTATTTAGGAACACCTGCGTTTTTCCATAACGGTCTCTAAGATGGAGGAAACCAATTTTTCCAGAAATTCTTACAGAATCGACCCAGCCAGCTAAGGTTACCTTCATGCCGGCATGTTTCTTTGACAATTCACCACAAGTATGTGTCCGCATCATGATGTTAGCTCAAATAAGGACTCCTTTTTATTATTTTCTGTTAAGAAAACTCGAAAAGTAAATCATCTGTCGCGGGGTTGCGTGAAAACAAGAAACTACTTGTTTTCTGCACAGAAATGCGATATTTATTCACATTTCTTGTGAACAAAGTGGATATCCCACTTGAAGACGTTCGCCTAGTGTAGCAGGCAGAAGAAAGAAAAAAAAGAAAAGTAAAATTAAAAATTTATCTTCGCTTTTTCTTCTTTGCTGCTGCTTTTTTCTTAGCCATCTATCATAACACCTCTT
>JACPIL010000004.1 GCA_016188105.1 Candidatus Woesearchaeota archaeon
AGATAGCTCTTGCCAAGGATACATTTGTCCGTCCACGGTTAATTTTACACCAGAAAAATTCCAAGCTTACGCCGACCCAAACCAACAACAATTTCAAGGTGTTGCTGGAGTAAGAGGACATCTTTATGCACATCACAACATCGACCACTATCCAGGAGCATTATTTCTTAGAGATTGGACAATCTTGTATTTGAATGCGGCTTTGAAAGAATTACATCAAAGAGAACAACAACCGCCGTTAAAAGGATGTGAAGATTTTTAAAGAAACTCCCCATATTCAATGTTGAGGTTAATTCTTAGATGTTTTGGAGGAATTGAAAATGAGTGGAACAGGAACGGACATAGATCCATATAGAACAGCAGGAACAGTAGAAGAACCACAGAAATTCCCTTTAGAAAAAATAACCAGCATGAGCGCAAATAATTACTGTACTTCCCGCAGCAAAGCTCTATCTGCGTACGATGCTGTCCCAGTTCATGCAAGAAAAGTTACGAAAATTGATGCATTAGAAACCTATCCAAATATCCTAGAAGAATTAGCTAAAGTAACGCCGCCAAATACAGAAAGAGTTACTGATTATAACTTTGCAATTGCTATGAACAATTTTACGGTAATTCAATATGCAACTGGAACTGCATTAATTCCAAAAGCAGCTCAAAGGAAGCAAAACACCGGACTGAAATAATTATTTCTTCAGCAGTCTTCCTAAACGCTGCACTGTCTCTTCTACCAACTTATCATCAATCCTTGCGCAATCGGGATCGCTGCGCCAAGCCTTCCAATCTCCTCTAGGAGTGCAACCCATTTCCTGAGCTGCCACCAGTCGCAGATATTGGGGAACTGCACCCATATAAAACGCAAACATTTCTCGCTGTTGATTTTCATAATAAAGATAGACTCTACGACGTTGATAGATGTCCCAAAGCTCTTCTAAGGAATCCAGCTTTTTGTAGAATGGATAACGATCTTGAAGAGCAGGAAAAAGATCAGTATTCGAAGGAAGTATCTGCAAATGAGCATGTGGAACTGATTGGCCTATTATTCCGTGTTCAAAAGCGATACTTTTGCCGTACTCCTGCTCAATAGCATCCTGGACTTCTGTCTTGACATCCGCAAACTCACGAAGAAGAGCTAAATTCATTTCACCTAAGCAGGGAGCATGATATTTTGGAATAAGCAAAGAATGACCGCCATCGGAAATCTGTCCAATAGTCGGCATGGCAAAGAAATTACCGGTTTCATAAAAAATATCTTTAGCGTATTTCTCTTTGTCGCAGAAAACGCAAGGTTTCATATAATTAATTACTTCAAGGAGATATTTAAGATTTTATTGTTTCTACAACAACAATCCGATTCCCCACGCTATCCCTAATGCAATAAAGCATCCTGCTGAAATAAACGGCATAGCCGGATAAAATTTATTCTGTTTGCCTTTCCACAACAATACTGCCAAACCTAACAAAGCGCCAAAAGGAATAATTAAACTCTGCCACAAGCCAATTTCTTTTAACACCACCCCAGCGAAAATAATGGGAAACCCTATATCTCCACCGCCAAGTATCGCTGCTTTAACCTTAACTTTCTTTATTTTCAGTCGAGGATTTGGTTTTCCCATTCCTCCCAGTTTGTAAGGCAGCATCAAACCTGCAAAAATTTTTGCTTTCGCCTGCGATTTGGCTAAAGCAATCATGTGCTTAGATTTCCACACTGCATAGGCGTCATAGCCAGAGATTAAAACCAATAAAATAATCACAGAAAACAAATTGAACAGGGGCACAAAAATTGCTGCCAAACCGCCATAGATAAATAATTCAGTGATATTATGCACCAACACATTTGGTCGAAACACTTTCCACAACGCAAATACTCCCGCCATAACCAAGGCCACTATTTTCGGCAGAAATGCATCCCAAGCAATGGTTAACGCAAAAAATGCTGCTAATAGAAACCAACCCTTCCAAATCCAGATCAAATTATATTTCATTAACAGGAACAGAAAACCAGTACCGATCAAGATCGCAATGATGATTGGAATAAATGATGTTTTCTCTTGCACCGGAGGTCGTTCGCCTATTGGCAAATCTTTGAATTCAGTTTTGCCAGTTTCTGCACTTTTCGAGACATCGATGTAATTGTGCAAAATTGCAATGCCGATAAACTGAGCCAGAAGAAAGATCGATAATAAAATAATCGTCATAGTAATATTGTGCTTCATACCAGAAGAAAGAAAAGAGCGTTTATATTACTTTTGCCAAAGTCGTAGTCATGGTCAAGAGGCGAGCGGCCAAGACGACGTTGGTATTGCACGATGAGTCACTGTTAAATAAGATTTTTAAATCGGCTATTATCGAAAAAGTAGATGTTCGAAATTCCTACTGTAAAGATTGAACTCTACCCCAAAAATCGTGTTGAATTCGCACAACAATTAGGACGAGCATTGGAGTATGTTGGGGTAGCGCAGGTAAACAGAGTAAGACAAGATTTGGTTGATCAACTATATAGAAATGCTGAAGGAGTTTTTGATGAATGTGTAGGATCTAGGCCGGGAATCAGAGACCCTGGATATTATGGAGAAAAGTTAAACCATATTACCAGGGAAGCTCTGGCTATAAAATTCCTGAGAGATTTTCCGGAGTTCAGGCAAGAGGCAGAACAATTTCAGAAAGGATTGAAGGTAATCGCACAAAGAGTACTAAATGCCCTAGGTATGTATCTAGAAAAGGATTTATTTACAGTTATTCATGATCCTAACTTAGTCTTTTTCAGATATCCGATTCTCTCAACTGAAACAGAAGAAAGAATAC
>JACPIL010000067.1 GCA_016188105.1 Candidatus Woesearchaeota archaeon
TCCCAGTAGAGAAGTTTGATATCTACTTTATCCTCATTATCTGTAGCTCTCGCTGAGGCTGCCAGCAAGGCATCATATGCCGTTACTCCTTCCATATCTTCCGCGACACTCTTATCCCATTCCTCCCAGTTTCCCACTCCAATCTGCTCAGAGTAGGAATCAAGCCAGCTTTTATCTACAACTCGTAATGTTGGCAGGGAATCGAGCCATTCATCCCATACTTTTTCGGCAGTTTTTCCGTCAGAACTCATGGTCTGCCATTTTTTCTTATGCGGGACACAGCAGAAGGGAACCGCAGCATCGATCATTGAATCTGCGATCTCTGTAGCTTCATTGAGCCATTTTTCATCTTGAGTTGCGCGGTACATGGTCAGGAGCGCTTTCATTGGCCTTTGCAGGTTGTAAGGCTGGGAGGCATGGACGCTCACTCCATTGACAATCTTGCAGTAAAGCGACGTTTCGGCCTGGGCTTTCCAGTTATCTTTCACTTCATCCCAACGTGTTTCAAACTCTTGGATATAATAAGATTGATCGTGTTTAAAGGCATAACCAGCTAGTGATTGAAGCGAGTTCCTATCACAGAATGTTTTATCTCCGAGCTGATCTTCGTCGATATAACTATCGCCATCATTGTCTATGCCGTCACACCATTCCAAGCCAGGCATATCTTCTGGAGCTACACATTTGTATTCCAAGCAGCTATAATTCATGGGACATTCCTGATCACTGCCGCATGGTTCTGGTCCAGTTCCTAATTCTATCCAGGCTCTGTTACTCTCCTGTGACTGTTCTACTGCCCTTCCAGCAAGAGCACCTTTGACCCTATGCTCTAAATCCGGAGATTCCTGTGCTTGAGTTGGCGCTGGTTCTAATTCCTCTGGAGCGCAGGAAATGACTGCCAAGTCTAGAGCAATAAGTAATGCAAGATATCCCATCAACCTCATTTTTTACTTATAATAAAAATTTCAAGTATATTAACATTTCTAACTATGGCCTTTCAATTTAGCAGGCAGTAAATTTAAAAACTGCACTTCTAGAGATGAATAAAATGACTAAATGCAGCATTTGCGGGAACAAGATAGCAGAATTATTCCTAGAGAAAATCAAAGGAACTGTAGTAAAGAAAGCTGGTTCAAGCAAACAATATCCGGTCTGTTTCGAATGCCAGAAAAAGTTTCCAAACAAAGAAGAATTGTTGAAGAAGATATAGTCACCTTAACGATCATGCCCTTATAGCTCAACGGGAACTGTCACGCCAGTTCCGAGGCGGGGCGACTGCGCTTTGCTTAGTCACCTTAACGATTATGCCCTTATAGCTCAGCGGTAGAGCGACTGCTTCGTATGTTTTCCAGAAAAAGCAGTAGGCCGAGGGTTCAAATTGCCTGCTACACTAGGCGAACGTTGTCAAGTGGGATATTCCTACGGAAATCCCACGAGCAGCCTAAAGTGTCGCGGCTTGAAAGTCCCTCTAAGGGCTTATTTTCAAAATAGAAAGGTGGAAAAATGACATCATTTAGAGAAAAGTGGTTAGCAGCAGTGGAACAAAAGAATTCTGTCTTGTGTGCAGGATTAGACCCAGCAGAATCTGCAATGGGAAGAGGCGATGAAGGCCTCTCAGAAAAAGATGATAAACTAACATTTGGAATACGTTATTTAGAAGCGGTATCTCCATATTGCTCTGCCGTTAAACCTAATGTTCAATATTGGAAGGGAGAACCAGATATGGAATTTTTAGCAATACTTTCTGAGCTTGCCAAAGAACTGGGCTTAGTCGTTATCGACGATTCAAAACTAGCTGACATCGGTTCAACCAATGATGCAGGTTTATACCATGCCAAACAAAAAGGCTTTGACGCAGTTACCTTGGCGGCATTTGCCGGCAACATCAAAGAAGCAGCAGAACAAGCCAAGAAGAGAGACATTGGTCTGATTTCTATGTGCTTGATGAGCAATCCGGAGTATGAAAGCGTGAAAAACCAATGGGTGCGTGTGGAAGATATGGATAGTTTTCCAAACTCTCTTGATACAGTTGAAATACAAGGCGTTCCTCACGTTAGAAAATACATCCAGCTAGCTCATGATGCAGCTCGGCATGGCCTTGATGGCATTGTCATTGGCGCACCAAGTAAAAAGAATCATCTTAAAGATGAAGAGATTTTTGCAGCAAGAGCATACTCTCGTGATGATACCTTAGTCCTTCTTCCTGGTGTCGGTGCGCAAGGTGGAGAAGCAAGTGCTATTTGGAATTATTTCGATCCAAACAACGTCATCGTAAACGTCGGAAGAGCAGTAATGTTTCCAAATGGAAGTAAATCCACGCTGGAACAACAAGCGGAAGCTGCAAAACATTACCAGAAAATGCTCAATGAGTTGCGAACGAAATAATCTTTTCGTTTATTTTCTTTTTTCTAATCTATTATAATACTGCTTCGCTTTCGGTAGTATTTTCTGTTTCAATTTTTCATCAAATGGCAATTCTTCCACCAATTTCTCAACATCAATCTCTGAAAATTCAGTAAATTTTCCTTCCAGTTTCCTCCCCACTCTTCTACATCCTTCTTCCAATTCTTGCGCATACTGAGAATTAAAGTCAAGAAATACCATGAAGCGGCTAAACCCATTTGCTCCTGCTTTCAGATACAATTCAATTTCCTCCATCCTTTCTCTGACTAAAGCAACTTTTATTTCTGTACTCGGGCAAGCAATCCTAATCTTGGCAATCCACCAGACCATGTAGTTTGGATTTGGCGCTGGAACAGTATCAAAAACCGTATTCTCCTGTGGTTTCAGAAAACATAACTGCACTTTTTCGATGTGGTACTCCTTTATCTTCTTAATAACTATTTCTACGTCTTCTTTTCGCTCCCCAATGCCCAGTATTATAGTAATCAGCTTTTGCAATCCTTCTTCTTGTAAATTCTGCAGAAACTTCATCAACGACTTTAACGGCTTAGAAGGACAAATAAAATTATGTAATTCTTCGTCAAAAGATTCAATAGCAGAACCCATCCCGGTAACATACGGTTTTAGTTTTACAATTTCACTTTTGGTGTATGGGCCGAAATTCATCATGGTTTTTTCACCAGTAATTTGATTGATTTTACTAATCAAATTACTGAGATATTCAATTGATTCAACTCGCAAGCCGCCGGTAATATAGCCAACTCTCCAGCCCATTGCTTTACAAATCAAAACCTCTGCGAGAATAGATGCTGGGCTTCTGATTGCGGTTGGTTTTTCCTTTGGATCATGCCTTGGTTTGGTAGATAAAAAACAATATTTGCAATCAGCAATGCTGCAAGTCCAGTTGATGAAAATAGATCGTTCAAAATAAGCAGTCAAAGGAAAATGTTTTTTGTATGTTTTTTCTGCTTGTTCTAGCAAAGGCCCTAGCTCTTCTTTACTTACGGTATGTCTCTCGTTATTCTCTCTGATGAGGTTTAAAAAATCCATACTGCTTGTTTTTAGACCCTTCTTTAAAAACTTGTCTTTTGTTGAGAAGAAATAATATTTATGAGAAATGCGAAAAGATCTTATCTTCCAAAGTGATAAGGTATAACGTCCAGATCGGCGTATTCCTTTCTCAGCAAGCCTTTTACATGATCGGGGAGTGTATCAATTAATGCTTCTAGGTCGGCCGAAATTTGTACCCATTGATGTATTTCTGTGAATCTTCTACCATTGTTATTAGATGTAAGGTCACGATCAACTTCTCTAATTACCCTATGTTTAACTTGATGCCCCCTACTTACTCCTTCTGGAAGGTCACAGTAGCCAAGTCTTGGTGTTTCATAACAGTCCACAACTCTTTCTCGAAGTATTGCGTGTTCATCAAGAGCTTGCTCACCGTGGCTATCGTTTATGGTGTGGAGAACATATTGCACACTAAAAGGAGTATTATTAAGCGAGTAATCTTCAACTCTTGTAGTAGTTATAGTTGGTTCTTGGACCATTTTTTTTGTATTTCTCCCTAACTTTATAAAGATTATTCAATACCAATCTTCTGGAACAAGAATCGGAAAGATTATTAAATGATTAAAAAACGTAAGAATAAATGGTGGAAAAGGCTAAAATAGCTAAAGTCGTGGAGAGGGAAATTGAGAAGGAAGAGCAAGCCACTATCCATAAGCTTGCCGAAGAAGACCTGCACACCAGCACTTCTACCGGAGAAGGAAAAAGCGTTCTGATCATGATTGGGGTTTTAGTTGGTATTTTTGTCCTTACCCTGGGCGGATTTAAACTTTACAATCAATTCACTGCTGCAGACGTCGTGGTTATTGATGATCTCCATCAGCAAAATTTAGAAGGCGACCTTGATGAAGAGCAAGGGTATATGTACAATGGTTTTAGCGTGGTCAATGCTGATGGCCTATGGTGGACGGAAGTAGAGGTGGAAAATAGATTGATTAAAATCCCTCTCCACTTTGGGCCGAAAGAAGTTGAATCTATCGCTATCGCCGGAGATTTAGATTCCCCCCAATTTAACCAAGGGGAAAAAATATACATCGCTATTGACCCAGAAATCAATTACAATAAATATTATACCTTGGCTCTCTCCGAATTAAATAATAACGTTCTTCAAGGAGTTAAAAGAAATATTGAAGCGGCCTGCAGCAAAGAAAATCCCGTATGTGAAAATAGGACTATCCTCAATTGTGCTTCTACCCAGGGGAAACCGGTAATAGAGTTAGTAGTGGATGAAAATGCTGGAGTAGAGCTTCAGGGTACCTGTATCAAAATATCCGGCGCTGAATATGATCTAGTGAAATCAGTTGATCGCCTCCTTTATCACTGGTATCGGGTTATGAGTTAATTAAAAGTTATAATCGAGATGTAGCTCTTATGGTTTTAATCCCAACACTTCCACATTATTTCTATTTACAGTAACCAGCCTAAAATTTAATCCTAGCTGAAGAACTGCTTCCAATAAAGCCATGTGTTCTTTTCCTGTTCCTGAAACAAAATTCAACGCCACTTCAAAGTCAGTGATTTTATCTTTCAATTGTTTTTTAATCTGCTCCGTCATAAATATTGCCGGAGTGTCTGGAAAACTATCCACCAGAATAAGCTCGGTATTTTTTCCAGGATTATAATTCTCTTTACCAAACTGATTTGTTATTAAATATACTCTACTCCATTCCTGGCTTTGGATAAATTTACTTCCTTCCGTCCA
>JACPIL010000070.1 GCA_016188105.1 Candidatus Woesearchaeota archaeon
ATATCTCCTTTTTCAAGTTCCAGAATCTTTTTCACTCATTCCGTTTTGATATTTTCTTTGATGTAGAAAGCGATCCGTTTAGCAGCGTCAGGAAAAAGATTTTTGGTTTCTGTTTCTCCTACTTTTTTTGGAAAAGCTTCAAAAGGCACGCCGATATGGAAACCCTTGTTGCCTGAGAATTTAACCGAGATATCTTTCACTCCGCAATACTTTAGGAACTGGATGATGAGGTTGGCTGCAATCTTACTGTAATCGACAAATTTACAGTCGATGTCTAATACTAAATCCCAGCCGCAACGTAATTGATCAAGTTCTTTTTTCGATTTATTGCTTTCTAACTCTAAAGGATTTTCCCAGATCTCTTCGCTGGCGTGGAAGGAGGTTACACCGCGCAGAGAAAGTTCGAGAATTTCTTTAGGATAACTGAGGATGTCCGGGCGTTTGCCAAAAGATTCGTTGTAGCGGACGCCGATCTCTTTATTTTTAGCATGAGCTATGATTGCATCCTGAATATCTTTTCGTTTATAGAATCGTAAACAAACCCCTTTGTCAAGCATGGAGATTCAGAAATGAGGGAGTTTAAATGATTTTCTGAGAATTATCGCTGATGGATTCCTACTTGACAAAATACTCTTTCATGAAGAAGATAGGCATTTATGTCGTATCCTATTGGCGGAAAGTACTGTTTTTCTATGACGGCTCTTGCTTCTCGCTCATCTTCCTCGTTCTTAATTCGAAAACATGATAGTTCGTAAGTAGCAAATTTCCCTTCGTAAATGTCTCGTATAGAATCTTCCTGCTTAGTATAAATCTTGCTGCAATCAGCAGTTATTTTCTCTTGAAGGAAAGAGCCGGACAATGTACATAAGTGTGTTGTTTTTTCTGAGAAATCTGCAAGGCTAATGACAGCTATTGACCCAAGAGCCAGACTGCGGATGAGAAGTTTTTTATTCATTATACTTAGAATTCAGCTACTTCTTTCCTAAACGCTTCTGCTTTTTTCTTGATGCTGGCCAGAGCTTCTTTCAAAGCTTTTCGAGGTTCAGCACCTTTGGTTTCTACCAAGAATCGAGGAACACCGATCAAAGGATGATCTACCCGGTATGAAGCAGTAACCACGCCTTTGGTGTTGAGCAATTCATCTTTTAATAAATTACAGAAGGTATGGGTTTCCCCTTTGAGTTCGAATACTAACTTAGTTTTAGTTTCTTCTAAGACTGTGAATTCCATGGTAGGGGTAAATTTTATTATTTTGTTTATAAAGGTTTTGGAAAAGAATGAACATCTTTTCGAAACCCCAGAAATCTGTAGGATTTATGCAAATTACTGTTAGTTTCAGTATATGCTCCCTATACACAATACCTAAATAGAATTATTTTACTTTTTTCTGGATGAAGAAAGAATTTATTGCTGGTTTGACAGCATTGATGTTAAGTTGTAATCCTGTTAATATAAACTCAACCGAGCCGATCTTTATTTATTCAAGCCAGGCCAGGCATCGCGGAGTGCCTTTAGCAGGCGAAGTATATCTGGATATACAGATAATTGGGCCACCAGAATACACGCAAAGGATGAAAGATTCTTTGGACCGGGTTTATCAAACCCCGTTCTGGTATTTTGTTCATGATAATCTCACCGCTATCCGGTTTCAGCCGCCTTCAAAAGTTCATGTGGAGGATGGCGTATTTGACAGCGATGATAATACCTCGACAGGCAAAAAACATCAACCTGAAGCATGGATCGATAGCGAGTTAGTGCATGAAGCATGTCATGTTTATCTCTACCGAAGCGGAAGAGAAACCTGGGGTTATAATGCAGAGAAAGAATGTATGCGCTTACAGAATGAATATCTTTTACATATCAATGCTCAAAACCTGCTGGTTGATGTAGATAAGATGCTGTTAGAACGTTTCTGGGAAAAAGAAAATCGCTGGTGGTAAAATGTGGCAGCAGAAAATACTGTATGAAGGGAATGCTTCAGGAATATTTAGATATGATGCATTTCAATTATTTATGGAAGGCAAGGGATTGCGAATTCCTTACCGTGATACTCCTATTTATAAGGAAGAACTTTTTGTGATAGAACCGGCAACTACTCTTACCTATACTGCTCGAAAAAGAATGATACCGAGGGATTTAGACGTATGGCATGTAGTAGTAAAGCTTTCAGGATATGGTGTAGGAGAAGTTGAGAGAAATCTCTGCTCCAGATTTTGAGCAAAAGTCTTAAAATAGACCCTGCAAATGATATATCATGGTAACACAAACTCAGGAATACCAAGCATTCAGATATTTACAGCATTGGCGCAAAGAAGATGATCTGCAGAAATTGAAAGGGTTATTTTCCAATGGCAGTTCTTTATTTTCCTATCTTTTGAGCAAGACCGAAGAATTATATTCTCATTTGCCAAAAAGAAAAGACGGGCAGGAAGCTTTGCTTCATCCCCTTAATGTGGTCCTGGCCTTGCGGGATGCCAAGATCACCGACCAGATCACTCTTTCTGTGGGGTTATTGCATGATTATGTAGAAGAAGTGGTGGATGTATATCGGGACAAACATAATCTTGATGAAGATGGTCCAGATATTGAAAAATTGGATCATTATGAAGCAGAAGTTTTTATAAAATTGGAACAGGATCTTATGCAGCATACCAATCCCGTGGCAGTCGAGACTATCATTGCCGCCCTGAAATTACTCACCAGGCATAAGCGAGATTTCTACTATCGCTCCATCTCAAATATATTTCAGCATAGCGATGAGAGAATAAAAGAGATCGCCATCCAGGTAAAATTAGCTGACCGAACTCATAACATCCTGAGCATCGAATGTTTTAGTGAGGAAAAAAGAAATTATCAATGTTTCAAAAATCTCTTTATACTGAATAACACCAAAAAATATTTGCTGGAAAATCCTAGCAGGATCTCGTACACTAGAGAAATACCGTCTACCCAATTGTTATTTAAGCGCTGCGCCAAAGCAACCTATGATGCCTATCAGAGGTTGTGTTATCTTTCTATGAAGAAAGGCATAGGCGAGACTAAATCTATGATGCAATTAGCCTTCAAGAAATTCGCCTTAGAGAAAGCAGGGATGTGGGAAGTGACTAAGGTAGATACAGAAGAAACACATTTAATGCGTTTGTTTCAAGGTGTGGTCAGAAAGTATGATGCCAGGCTGCATCATGAATGGGAAAAGTTTGAAGGGATGAAGGAAGCAGAGTATGATTACTGCCGGAAATTCTTTGCTGATTTTAATTTTACGGAAGAACAGATAAAAGCTCTGGTTGATTACAAGGATTCTTACTCGTTGAAGGAAGTGATCGCTTATTTATTGTATCTGCCGGATTATGTGGTGCATAGATTTCTCAGTTCTGAATTGACGGAAGATGCGCGGATTTGTAATTAGAATTAGAAAAGTTTATAAAAAAGTAATTGTTATGTAAGGATGGACCGGGCGGGATTTGAACCCGCGATGCCC
>JACPIL010000066.1 GCA_016188105.1 Candidatus Woesearchaeota archaeon
CAATAAGATCCGTTACTTCTGGTTTCCCTTTGGTGATGGTCCCAGTTTTGTCAAAGACAACGTATTTCACTTTATGCGCGGCTTCTAAGATATCGCCGCCTTTGATCAAAATTCCATGGGTTGCGCCCTTTCCTGTCCCTACCATGATTGATGTGGGTGTCGCCAACCCTAAAGCGCAGGGACAAGCAATTACCAAAACAGCAACAGCAGTGATTAGAGCAAATTCTAATTCAGCTCCAGCAAACAAAAACCAAACTAAAAAAGTAAGCACCGCTATACCTATCACTATGGGTACGAAATAGGCAGAAATTCGATCCGCAAATCTCTGAATCGGAGCCTTTTTTCCCTGCGCATCTTCAATTAATTTTACAATCCTGGCTAACGTAGTTTGCGCTCCTACTTTGGTCGCTTTAAACCTGAATGTGCCTTGCTGGTTAATAGTTGATCCGATAACTGCATCTCCTTTCTTTTTTTCTACCGGCATACTCTCCCCAGTTACTAAACTTTCATCTACAGAAGAGTGCCCTTCAATAACTAGGCCATCAACAGGAATTTTTTCTCCCGGCTTTACGATTACAATATCGCCCATTATAACTTGCTCAATAGGGATTTTCAATTCCTTTCCCTTACGGATAACTGTAGCGGTTTTTGCGCCCATCTTCACTAATTTGGCAATTGCCTGGCTGGTCTTTCCTTTTGCTACTGCTTCCAGATATTTTCCCAGCAATACCAAGGTGATGAGAATAGCGGAAATCTCAAAGTATTGATGTTCTCCACCATTAAATAAAACAACATAAACAGAATAAAAATATGCCGCGCTAGTTCCAATAGCTATTAAAGAATCCATGTTGGCAGATTTGTTTTTCAATGCTGCCCAGGTCCCTTGGTAAAACGGCCAGCCGATATAAAACTGAACCGGAGTCGACAGAATCCAGAGGAAGTATTCTCGATACGGAAGATCCATCAAGATCATACTAATTATAAGTGCAGGCAGGGAAAGCGCCACGCTGAGAATTAATTTTGATTTTAATTTCTGAATTTCTTTCTTGCGCAGCTGTTCTTCCCGAGCATAATTTTCTTCACCGAGCACCTGCGCGCCATATCCTTTCTTTTGTACAGCTTGAATTAGATTTTGCTCATTAGTTCTTGCAGGATCATAAGTAACTGTGCCTTTTTCGGTAGAATAGTTAACCACTGCAGACTGAACCCCTTCAACTTTCTGTAAAGCTCTAGTAAGGATAGTGCTGCAGCTGGCGCAATGCATGCCAGAGATTTTTAGGGTAGATGTTTGTATTTTTGATATTTTGTTATTTATTTTCATTTTTAACACCCGTGGTGAGAACTGAAAAGATAAAACTTCTAAATTGAATGATGTTGTGTAATCCTACTTTTCTAAAAAGATCTCTCATCTCTTTCCTGCTATTAACTTTAACACATCCCGGCTCAAATTTTTCAAAAAGCCAATGGATTGGTTTAAGAAAAAAATTGATGTCAACAATCACGATCGTTCCACCTTTCTTTGCAACTCTTTTCATTTCTGCAAGAGCTTTAGATTGATCGTAATAATGATGAAAAGATTCTGTAGAGACAACATAATCAAATGAATCTTCTGGAAAGGGCAATTGGTGGACATCGGCCGTTTGCATATTGATTTTTTTACCTAATTTAGTACGCGCTTTAGCAATCATATGTGAAGAAAGATCAATGCCATAAAGAGTTATTTTTTTCTTTTTTTTATCTAACTCCCGTAAAAATTCTCCGGTTCCGCAGCTTACGTCTAGAACTTTACCGCTATCAATCAGCTTCAATGCCGGTTGATAGAATTTTCGCATCCAGAATTGAAACAGCGGTTTATCATAAGTTTTCGCCCAACGATCAAAGAGGGTTATATTTTGTTCTATTTTCTTATCCGATAAAGTTCTATTTTTTTCTTTCATGTTGTTCCTCTAGTAATTTACAACAATATTCTTCCATGTGAGCATCAATAAATTCCAGTAACGGCTTGATGGTCTTTTTGTTTACAGCGTAATACCTGTATTTACCATCCTTTTCCATAAAGACCATTCCATGATATTCTAACACTTTGAGATTATGCGAAACCATGGTTTGTTCGAATCCGGTAACTACACATATTTCTCCGACATTCTTCTTTCCTTGCCGTAATATATTGATGATCTGTAATCTATTTGGATTGGCCAAGGCGCCGAAAAAAAACTTATAAGTCTCTAAGGAATGTTTCATTACATGACACAAATATCATGTGTTATTTAAATCTTTTGTAGTAAAATACAACATATAAGATAGCTTAATAAATACCGAAAAATTGCTTTTTTCCATGGATAAAAAAGAGCTGCTTCTCCTCGGAGCGCTATTTCTTGGTTGTCAAAATGAAAAACCAGAAATTTTAGAGAATATCTCTATTCCAGAAATAGAAGTACAAATTGAACCAAAAAAAGAAAATTTAGAACAAAAATTAGACCCACCAAAAGGAGAAGAGTGCATAATCAATATTTCAAATAATTTCATTCCAGAACTTATGTCATTATCTCGAGATGCCCCGATGTACTTTAGTAGAAAAGGAAGTTTGCACAATCCTCTTCAGCAAGATCGCCTTGGTATATTCGCTGATTTTAAGCATCATCGGACAATTTTTGAACATTATGCTAAGGCCATTGAACTGCGAGGCGATCAAAAACAACCTAAAATTGAACTTCCTTTCGTACCTTATACTACGGAAAAAACGATCAAGAAAATTTCTGCTTTAGAAAGTCAATCTCAGGATGACAAGCTTCCAGAAAAGGACAAAGGAAAGGTGAAGCAAGAGTTGGATACGCTCCAAAAACAACTTCAAGAAGTAAAAAATATCCAACAGATTTTGCAATGGGAAGATTTCTATAAAGGAGATATAACAGGTATTTATGACCCAAAAACCTCTGCTGCCATCATCAAGTATCAGAAATTTCATCGAGCTCGTTTACTTAATCCCATTATTACTGTTAATGATGTGCCTTATGAGCTGAAAGCTGACGGAAGCATCAGTAAACCAACTCGTACCTTACTCAATAGAGATTTTGAAGAATATGCGTTTGCTGGAGTACGGAGAACATTAGAAGAGCGTGTATTTCATGCCAAATGCAATGGAAGATATCCCTATGTAATTGAACAACCAGAATTACACAAATTAGTTACTAGCGCAGCTGAGCAATTAAAACTTGATACTATCCAAGGCGTGCAAGAATTTCTTTCTGCAGAACATGAAAATGTAACTGTGTATCTAGAAATTCCAGAACGTTATCAACAAGAATTTATGAAATTGGAAGTTGAAGTTGAGAAATGGGAAAAAGATCGGCGAAAATCTAAATTGCGGCTTTACACTATAGAGGAAGGAGAGAGAATCGAAATCTTTCAAACCAAGGTAGTGGTAGGAGGCAAAGTAAAAAATAAAAAGACTGGCGGAAGGAAAGATTATGACACCCCAGAAGGTGAATATTATTTGAAAAATGTCCTCTTCATGCCTTATTGGAATCCGCCAGATTGGGCCGCATTAGAAGGAGAAATCGAGGACGAAGAAAAACTTCCTGGACCATTTAACGCTTTTGGAATGATCTTGGCGCCATTATACCTCCATGATAAACCACAAAAAAAACCTTTTGCAACCGTACAAGACGGCTATAACGGTTGGGGAAACCATCTCACTCGCTCACCGTTCAGTGTCGAGAACGGCGGAGCATCGCATAGCTGTGTACGACTACATCCTACCCAGAGCAGGTATTTTTATTTCATCATTGGATACACCCTCCATGAACTTGAATTTGAAGATTTTAAAGGAAGAGAAACTATCAAATTTGTTCCGTTAAGGGGAAGCAATATTCCCTTTGAACCTGGACATTACATTAAAGAAAGAATTTGTGAGAAAGAGTGTGAGTAAATACCCCTCATATTCAATGTTCAATCACATATACTTTAAACTTGACTGGCTCGGCTGCTTCTAAAGCAACCGATGGAATCTCAGAAGCAACTTCGGTTGGAACTTTATCTTCAAGAACAGTAACTTTCCATTGATGCTGTACTTCTGACTGACCATCGCTGACAGTTACTCGAACATTCTTCTCACCGGAATTGACAAAAGTTCTCTCCACTGCAGCAGTTCCGGTTATCTCTTCACCAGAACCAAAATTCCAGCTATAGATCAAATCGTCGCCATCATTATCTCGAGCATTAACTTTAAACAGCAATGGTTTATTTTGAATTATAGTTGCAGCTTCAACTGGGAGAAGATCAATAACTTCTGGCGGCTGGTTTACTTCTCTTATCACAACTTTAACCGGATGATATACTTCAAATTCTCCGTCAGAAACAACAAAGCTGATCCAGCGTTCTATTTCAGCACTAGCAAATTTTTTGCTAAGCCAACTTACCTCGCTTAGGAGAGAATCATCAGGAGTTACATTGTGTACAATCTCATATCCTGGCTTCCAGGTAAAAGAATTATTGGCAAATAAAGCTCCGGGTGGAAGATTCTCTACCCGCATAAATAAGGTATCGCCGTCGGGGTCAGCAGCTTTAAGAGAAAGTGAGAATTCTTCGCCTTCATTGACTACGGCCTTATCACGAGGAACTTTAAGCGTTGGGGGTCGGTTTTTCTGTAAAACTGTTACATCTATCGGTAAGGTTTGAGAAGCACTTCCGTCATTGACATTAACATACATAACATATCTAGCAGCATCATTATGATTAGTTTTCCAATTTCCTTCATCATCCAGGGGTTCGCTAAAAGAGAATCTTACAATGTCGCCATCTGGATCTAGAGCAAAAGGTTTTAAAGACACTACTTCCGTCTCGGTAACTGTAATGTTAGTAGGAATCTCTAAGACCGGAGCCCTATTAGTATTATACACGAACAAAGGCAAGGAGGAGGAAGTGCAAAACTCTTTACTACAAGCATTTAGGTTTAGATTAATCTTTTTTACGTGCAATATTCTTTGTTCCAAGCGCAGGGAATTGAGAATATTACTCAACAAGCCATAACGACGGGAGATAAAATCATATCCTGGTTTCCAGGAAAGTGTTTTGCTCTTAGACATAAAGAGAGCCCCTTCTGGCGCGTTTTCAACAGTAATAGAGACGTCGTCACCATCTGGATCGAGAGCTTCAACAGTAAAAGATAATTCTTCTCCTTCCCGTACTTCCAAGCGCGAGGGTAGCAGTAACTGTGGCGGTTGGTCAACGTTAAGAACAATTACTTTGATTCTTTCCTTGACGGTTTTCTTACCATCGGAGACATAAATACTGAGTGAGTGTGATCCGGCATCACCAAAAGTAGTTTGCCAGATTCCTTCTTCATCAAATTTTTCCTCAAAGAAATAAGTAAGGACATCGCCATCAGCATCTTTTGTAGGCAAGGGCAATTTTATGGTCTCCCCTTCTTCGACGGTTATCGGTAATAAATCTAACTCCGGTTCACGGTTAATGTTCTCAACTTGAACCAGCCACTCTTTCTTTACTGTCTTCAAACTATCACTAACTACCAAAGTTAGTGCATGTTCTCCGGCACTGTTAAAACCAAAAAAATAGTGACTTCGTTGAGTATCTCCAATTACTTTCTCATCCAGGGTCCAGAGATAGCTAACTGCATCACCATCACCTTCCTCAACTGTGGCAAAAAAAGAAAGCTCTTCGTTTTCTTGGAGCCTAACAACTTTTTCCTCTGAAAAGGTTTCTTTAATAACTGGAGGCTGGTTAGTGCTGACTACCTCGATTTCAAGACGCAAAGGAACTGAAAATTCGCCATCATCGGCCACAAAAGAAGTAACAAAACTTCCCTGATCATTATAGCTCGGCTTCCAAATTCCGCTGCTGTCAAAGGGTTTGCTAAAAGAGTATTGTAAAGGGTCATTATCGGGGTCGGCAACGAACTGCTTTAAATCAATACTTTGCAATTCTTTAACCCGCACTTTTTTTTCATTAAGATAAGGCGGCTGATTTTTATTATCCACAATCAGCAAGACTTCTTTGGTGGTTGAAGTAACACCATCTGAAGCGTTAATTTTTAGAAGATATTCTCCAGCATCATCGTATCCAGTCTGCCATTGACCATTTTTATCCAAAGGAGGAGAATAGCTGTATTCTACGGCATCCTCATCTGGGTCTATTGCTTCAGGAGTAAGGGTAACCAAATCAGTTTCCTGCACCCGAAAACTTTTGATGGCAAAGGCAGCCTGCACTACTGCAAGAAGAACAAGGGATACGATAATAATTTTAGCGGTCTTGGAAGCCATGTCGCCTCATTTTAATTAATGATATTAAAAAAAAGAAAATAATTAATTTACTGCCAAGGAAACTTCTACGATCTCCGGAGGCATGTTGACGTCTTCAACCACCACTTTGACTTTCTTCGTAACTGTTCCTTTTCCATCGTTAGCAGTTACAGTAACAAAATATTCTCCGTGATCGGTAAAGCGTGTTTCCCAAACCCCATCATCGCCGACTGGTTCGCTGATGGTAAGAGTTACCTCGTCACCGTCAAGGTCGGTTACTTTTGGTTCAAGTTTTACTAGTGTGCCTTCTTTCACTTCAAGGTCTTCTAGATTAGTAACAACCGGTAATTCATTGACGTCATCTACAACCAAGGTAAAAGTTTTTTCAGTTTGTAATTCTCCATCGCTAGCGACAACCTTTACTTGATATTCCCCAGCGCTGGTGTGATCAGTAGTGAAGGTTCCTTCTTTCAATGGTTCCGAAACAGTAATAGTGATCTCATCCTTATTTGGATCGTTAACTAAAGGCTTGAACTTTACGGTCTCTCCTTCTTTAACTCGTAGATCGGTAACTCCATTAATAACTGGTGCAACATTGACTCGATTTACTACTATTTTTAGTTGTTTTTCTGTGGTTAATACTCCATCGGTTGCGGTAAGGGTGACCAGATATTCCCCAGCATCGCCATAATTAGTCTTCCATTGGCCAACTTTATTTAATGGCGAGGTAAATGAATACTGTACTGCATCCTGGTCTGGATCATTGACTTTAACATTGAGTTTGACCATTTCGTTTTCATCAACTTCAATTACTTTTACATTCTCATCAACAGTGTTGGTTTCAGCTTCCTTGAGATCAGGTAAAACTACCTCTTCTTCCACTTCGTTTAATTCCTCTTCAAGCTTTTCCACTTCTTCTACTTCTGCTTCCGGCTCTGCGCCTAAGCTCAATTCTTCTTCTATTCTGGCAATTTCATTCACCAGGCTAGTATCTTCATTTGCATCAGAAGATTTGTAATTAACGCAACCTACAATAAGAATCAATAGTACAAGACACGATAGTATTATCCCTACTTTTTTCATTATACTGGCACCCCCAATGATATAAATTGTAATCATTCTGGAACAGTAACTGCTATTTAAAGATTTAGAGACGGAATAATATAGGCTTTAATATATAGTGAGGGCAATAAATATTCAAACAAATTTTGCCAGAACTATACCTGAAAACAGACAACGATCTGTTTTCTGTACAGAAATGAAGTAGTTTCTTCATTTCTCGTATATGAAGGCAATAACTATCAAGTTCGATAATTTATTGCCTTCAGTATAAGTGAGCGCCAAATATTTTGGGAAGAGGTATATTCTATCTAGGGAGAAGGATTATATAGTTGGCTTTAGGAGCGTTCAATTGGTTTAGGAGGTTACAAAATGAAAAATTCAACTTCAATTTTATTAACTGGATTATTGGCAACAGGATGTGCTTCGTTGCCGCCGATGAGAGGGAATCCTTGGGATCGGGATGTCAACTACGTTATTGAAGAAGGCAAAGAGACGGATAGTTTTGAAGGGAAGAGCGATTTTACTGTAGTGGTTATACCGGATAAGCATTCTTCATATGGATGTCAGGCAAATGCGTATTTGACCTTAGAAAAATTAGTTCTTTCCGGCGAGGTAAAATTTGTTGCCAGAGAAGGAAGAGAAGGCCCTACTGAACATGATAATGAAAACTTCCAAAACATGAGATATTTTGATCGCAACCTGCAAATTCGCCGTTATAAAGATCTGCTTGATTTACCTTTTGAAGAACGGCAAAAACAAGCACGATCTTGGGTCCAGAATCATGATTTTCCTTCCCAGTATTGGCATAATCATTTCTCGGATCGATCTTCCAGAAACTGGGAAGAAGTTCAGCCAATGATGGCCAGTGTCTTAGTTGAGGCCGTGTTTCAAAATGAAAGCCCATTTTATTTGCAGACAATTGGTGTAGAAAACCAAAAAGCTGTTGACGATGCAAAGACTGCTTTGTATAACGCATCTGGTCCTCTTTACGAGGCTCAACATCTTAATCCCCCTGATAAAAAGAAGGCGGAAGAAGCAGAAAAAGCTTTCAGAGCGGTAGAAAATGAACATATCAGAATTAGAGATGGTCATATAGTGATAAATATTCAGGAGCACGCTGGCAAAATCAAGGAAGGGCATCTAATTCCATTACATGTAGGTTATCTACATACTCCAGATTTGACGCAGCGTTTCAGAGATAAAATGATTTCATACAAAGTTATCGAACATGCTGCTTGCATGGAAGCTCCAACTTGCACATTAACTATACAAAAAGAAGACATTTACAAATAATAACCTTTGGCCTATTTTTGTAAGAAAAATATGGCCCCACGGTGATTTGAACACCGGACCTCACGATTTCATCACTGGTATCCAGAAAATGTCTTCTGCCAATATATCAGTCGTGCGCTCCACCGGACTAAGCTATGGGGCCGTTAGCTTAGCAGAAAGGAGGATTATTTTTAAACGTTACGCACAATGTTTATATTCAAGTTGACTCCCCAGATAGTTATGATGCGTGTTCTTTACGGAGCTCCGGAACCGAATAAAGATTTAATAGTGGAACTTTCTGAAGAACATCAGGTTAATTTCCAAGACAAATGGTTAGATTTTAGATTTGAACTAATTCGTTGTAAAGGTTCCGCCCTTAGGAAATATGACTTGGTTTTTTATGATACTCGTTTATGCCGTGAACCACTTTCACCATCTGAGAGAGCATCTTTTTTTAACCGGGAAATGCGAATTTTTTTAGAGGGATTGCCAATTCCCGTAAGTGTTATTGTTGACAAAGGATTAAAAGGAATTCTTTACTTTCCATCGACAGGAAACGTTGAATATTTCCAAGAATAAAAATCATTAAATGCCGGAACAACCTTTATAAAATAGCCATTAGACTATCTAATTCTATGAAATACACCATCCTTGACTGTTACACTGATGAAGCTTCCGGATTAGGTGTACCTCCCTATCTGGGGACATATCCTCGATATATTTACGGGCAGTTGAGGATGGAAGGGCATGAAGTTTCTTACATCACCATCGACGATCTTCGTCTCTGGAAGAAATACGGAAAGATCAAAAAAGAACCTACCGAAAAGGAAAAAACCAACATCCTCATTTACAATCTGACAAAGAATGACGCAGAAGAGGTGTTGGCTGAGACCGAAGTGCTGATCATTGTTTTAGGCGTGCACGTGCCGGGAAAATATTTAACTGCTCTGCCAGGAACGTTGCAGGAAGTTGTACCGCTGCTGAAAGATATAAGATGCAAAAAGATTCTTACCGGGCCAGCAGTGTTTGGCACACAACTGGAAGGCGGGAAGTTCTATGAAAAGGTACAGCACGATCTTGAGATTAAAGATTACGGAGTTTCTTTTAATGATCTGGACAAATTCGCTCTGGCCGGAGCAGAAATCCTTAATCAAATTCCTTATCGAACCATGATTGAGATTGAAACTGGGCGAGGATGCAAAGTTGGCAAATGCAGTTTCTGTACTGAACCAATTAAAAGTAAATTTGTCAACAGAAAGATGGAATCAGTGGTGAAAGAAGTAAAAGCATATTACAAGCAAGGAGCTAGATATTTCCGTCTGGGAAAGCAAGCTGATTTTTACGCTTCTGATCGGCCCATTGAATTGCTCCAGCAAATCCGAAAAGAATGCCTGGAGATTGAAGTGCTGCAGATAGATAACGTAAATCCCAATTCCGTGGTCGCTCCAGGCGGAGAAGATATCACCAAGGCTATTGTCGAACATTGTACGGCTGGGAATATTGCTGCCTTTGGAGTGGAAAGCTTTGATCCGGTTGTGGTGAAAGAAAATTTACTGAATACAACTCCGACCATGGCCATGAAAGCGATTAGAATTATTAATAAATACGGTGCAGAGCGCGGGGAGAATGGTCTGCCAAAATTTCTGCCTGGGATAAATATCATTTTTGGTTTGCTGGGAGAAAGTAAAGAGACGCATAAGAAAAACATGGAAGCATTGCAGCAAGTGATGAGCGAGGGATTGATGTTGAGGCGCATCAATATCCGCCAAGTGGCAGTATTACCGGACACATATCTAGAAAAACATGGCGGGACCAAGTATTTAAGGAAAAATAAACAATATTATTGGAAGTGGCGGAATGAAATCCGCCAGAAGATAGATCATCCTATGCTGCAGCTGATCTTGCCGAAAGGAACGATCATGAGCGATGTCTTTACTGAGATGTACGACGGTAAAACGACCTTCTGCCGGCGGATTGGAACGTACCCATTAGTCATCGGCGTGAAGGG
>JACPIL010000069.1 GCA_016188105.1 Candidatus Woesearchaeota archaeon
GACATTCTTATTGAGCAGGTAATCAAGATAGCAAAGATGAAAGAGACTGCCACATTGGGCAAGTCATTAAAAGAGAAGGTAAAAGAGATTATAGGGACATGCCAGTCAATGGGGATTCTTGTCGAGGGAAAGCCTGCAAAAGAGACCATTAAAGACGTTGATGCAGGGCTTTTTGACGAGGAGATAAGATTGGAAAAGACAGAGCTTACTGCTGAAGAGCTCGCAAGGCTTGAAGAGGAGAAAAAGAGGCTGGCAGAGGAGCTTGCAAAGAGAAAGGCAGAGTTCGAGAAGATTGCAAAGGATATTATTGCGCAGATGGCAGGCAAGCCTCGCGGGGAAATCAAGGCAAAGCTTGTATTGTCCGGAATTCCGGACGACATGATAAAGGAACTGCTGCCTGTCGAGGGAGCTGCAGCGGCAGGGGCTGCGCCGGGAGCGGCGCCTGCAGCGGGAGCGGCAGCACCGGCAGCAGAAGCCAAGAAAGAATCTCCGAAGAAGGAAGAGAAGAAGAAATAAACTTAGAATACCTGCTCAGTCTTTTTTATTTCAACACCTAATTTCTTTAAAATATCCAGAATTCTTTGCTTTTCTTTTCCCAGCCCCTTCCAGTCCAATAGCATAAAATCAGCTTTTTCTGTTGTTTTCTGAATTGCTTGATTTATCAAATCCTCGTTTAATTTTTCCAAGTTATATTTTGGGCATATATGTGAAACTGCAATATTGGTTCTTAACATGATTTTGTTAAAATTAGAGCAGTAGTGCGGACCGCCGATGCCGACTGCAATTTTATAATTCTTATTATCATTTTTCAATCCATTGATTATTGCTTTTGCAATTATTTTGCCGTTTTCAGGATTGTCCCATTCATTCTCCGTGCTTCCAATCTCGATGAAAACAGCGGGCTTTTCAACATAAGGGCCGTGGTGAGTGGCTTCCAGGGTAATTTCATAATTATTTTTGTTTTCAGCCTTATTTAACTCTGCAAACAGATTTTTTAATAAAACCGCAGATGAAAAGCACAATGTCTTTTCCCTGCCCCCTAAATCCGCGCTGCCAAAATTCCCAATCGGATGCGCTGTAAAAGAAGGTGTGTTTTCCTTTGAGCGGTGCTTTGAGGCAAAGATCAAAAAATCAGCATTGATTTTTTTGTCAATGCTTTCTGCAAAGATTAAGTCATCGTCAATCGTATATAATTTTGCATTTTTAAATTCAAAAACGTCATTTCCGTCAAATTTTTCATTGGATTTCTTGAAATCAAATAATTCAAGCAAATTGTTACTAATGTTTATGCCTGCCAAGTCTTTGGAAGAGGCAATAATAGCGATTTGTTGCATTGTACAAAATGAAATCTGATTTTTTAAATAGTTAATGGTTAGGATTGCTAAAGAAAAGCCTACATTCTGATGGTATGCAAAAGGTGTAAGTCCACTAATGCGACAAGAGGTTAAAAAAATGATTAAGTCCACTAAAGGCGACAGAGCCGAAACCAAAATCAATAAGTATTTAAATAAGTTATAAAATAAGTATTTCCTGTTGTTTTTAAAGATTTAAAAGAGATTTAATCACTAAATTTATAAATAAGTATGTAATAAAGTAAAAAAATAAGTAGAATGGTTGAGTTCAAAAGAAAGCTCTACAAAAGAGGTTCTAGCTTTGAGACTACAATCCCTATGCCGCTTCTGTTTGCTCTTGACAAGAACAGGAAGTACAATGTCGTTTTCGCTTATGACGGTGAAGCCAACAAGTGGTACATAAAGTTCGAGGAGGCGGGAGGCGGAAAATAAGGTTTTGATTAAGATTTATCCGCGGATGCAATAAAAATTCAACAAACAATGAGGTGAGCTTAATGAGCAGGAAGTTTGAGGATGTGGTTGACATTTTGGACTACAATGAGCTGATGCGCTTCAAGGGCGACATAGACACCGGCGCAGTAACGCTGAAAAGGCTGCTGGAAGACAAAATAAAAAAGAGGCTTAAGGAGCACGAAAAGATATGCGCGACATGCTCAAACGACCTGAATTTCTACGGGACAAGCAACTACACCCTTGTATTCGGGCCGGATGACTTCAAGAAGAAGGCAAGCTTCTGCGGCCTGGACTGCCTTGAATATTTCATTA
>JACPIL010000068.1 GCA_016188105.1 Candidatus Woesearchaeota archaeon
AGAAGAGATGATGAAGAAGTCTGGAGCGGATATTTGAGACCAAAAACTTTATAATTCTCCTCTTATATGAATTTTAGGTGGGATGTTTGGAGAAATAAAAATGTCAGAAAAATCATTAGAGTGCTTGGCTTTAAATGAAGAAGGAAAATTTATCGATATGGGTGGAAAAGTAGTTCATGCAAATATTGTTAAAGGCCCATTTAATTTGTCAGTTCAAGCAGATAGATTAGGATCAGGAACATTCGTTGATGCTCCAGCGACAAGGGTTATAGAAGCAGTACGAGCTTCTGCACCAGAAAATGCAAATGCTTATATTAGGGGTCTGGCCACCGAGCCGGTAGCAAATGCTAATTACGCTGTATACAATGCTTACTGTCAGGTTCCTATACTCTACTTAAGAATAGAATCTGAACCAAAAACACAGTAATTTTTTTAACTATTTTCATAACCTATAACCTTCCCTCGCAGATCAAAAGTCTCTGCTTTCACAATCCTTACCTTAAGTTTATCTCCAATCTTGTAATCTCCTTCAACAATAATTTTCTTATAAGAGTCGTTCCTGCCGATCCATTGTCCTGACTCGCGACCATTTTCATCAATCAAGATTTCTCCTTCCCAGTCAACCCAGCGCTCATTCTGCAATTTAGAAACATTATGGAAGATGTCGGTTAATACTCTTGATCTATGTCTCACCACCTCGTCAGGCAATTCCTGCAAATCAGCTGCCGGCGTGTCTGGACCTGGCCAAAAACCGGATATGCTAATGAAATCTGGAGTGGTTTTACGCACTACTTCTAAAGTGCCCCAATAATGGTCGTCAGTTTCCGTTGGATAGCCGACCATGATCTCAGTTATAATATTAATCTCTGGGATTTCCCGTTTAAACAAATTAATAGTTTGTAGATATTCTTCAACTGTATAGCGCTGGCGCATTGCCTTCAGAGTTTCATCATGTCCAGCTTGTAACGGCAAATGTAAGAATTTGAAAACCTTTGAGTGTTTGTAAGCCTCAACCAGTTTCGTTCCAATTTTTAGGATGTTATTAGGATTACCAATTCCAATTCTAATTTTAAAATCTCCTTCAATCTTAACTAAATGTTCCATCAAGGTTGGAAGATCAGTGCCAATATCAAACCCATAACCAAAAGTATCTTGCGAGGTCAACCAGATTTCTTTTACTCCTTCTTTTACAGCTTTTGCTGCTACTTCAACAATTTCGGCAACAGGATATGAATCTAAAGTTCCTTTGGCTTTTTTAGTCTTACAAAAGACACATGCTTCTAAACATCCTCTATTGATAGGAAGAATTTCTACGATTGGATTTTTTCTTACTTTTGGCAGATTCAGCGGCGGCATCTCATCATTGCTCAACAACTGCAAGACATTATCATGCAAGGCTTCTTCCACAACCTGCACTACATTATGAATCTGTTTTGTTCCGATCAAGGGATATCCACGCAATTTTGCCCGATCGGACTGGTGGATACAACCAGCAATAATTGAAATTTTGTAAGGGTGTTCTTTTTTGAATTGTTCTAATTGAGAGAAAAAAGTATTTTCTGATGAATTTTTAACGATGCTGGTATTAAAGATAACCACATCAGCATCTTCAATAGTTTCGACTAACTCAAATTTTGCCTGTTTTAACAATCCTGCCATCTGCTCAGAATCAGCCTGGTTTGCTGTATCAGCATTTTGGACATGAAATGTAGTCATATCACGTTTTTAGCTCAGTATTTTAAAAAGATTATGCACTAAGAAATATTTTATTCGTCTAATCTATCTTCAAGCTTATGATCAGCCTTAGAGGCCTTTTTAGCAACTTCACTGTCACGGATATACATAACATCACCTGCTGCTGTCCTTACTCCGTACATTGGCACTCTACGTCCACCCTGCTGAATTATGTACGCATCATTAACCCCGTCTTCGTTAAAATCTACCTCTTGCGGAATGATGCTTTTTGGCTCGTTATCGCGATTGTAATTGATGAGATATAATGATCCTGTAAGAGTAAGTGCCGTAGCTGTCGCAACTGCAATAAGTGCATGCTTAAGGTATTGCTGACGCAGCAAGCCATGAATATAATTATCAATTTTATCCCAGCTATCCAAAACTTCGCGATGTTCCTTCTCTTTTTTTTCTAAAACAAGTTGGTGTACTGGCTTTAATTTACAGCCGGGCTTACTTTCCACTAGTCGTAATTCTGGTGCACCCATTTCAAAACCCCAGCCTTTTCAATATCACTTCGGCATCAAATTCTTCTAAATCCTCATACCTTTGTCCCATCCCTAAAAATAAAATAGGTTTCTTGATAGTATAAGAAATCGACAATGCCGCTCCGCCTTTCTCATCCACGTCAGCTTTGGTCAAGATCGCTCCATCCATCTCAATCAGATCATTAAATTGCTTAGCCTGTTCGATACAATCATTTCCAGTGATGCTTTCACCGACAAAAATTTTCAAATCAGGTTTTGCCACTCTCAAGATCTTTTCCAACTCCTGCATCAAATTAGTGTTAGAATGTAATCTTCCCGCCGTATCCAGCAACACTACTTTTATTCGATTTTTTTCTGCATATTTAATTGCATCAAAAGCCACTGCCGCTGCATCTGCGCCGTAATCATGCTTGATTATTTTCACCCCAAGCTTGTCAGCATGCTCTTCTAATTGCTGAATAGCTGCCGCTCTAAAAGTATCGCAAGCTGCCAAGACTACTGACAATTTATGTTTCTGAAAATAATGCGCCAGTTTGGCGATAGAAGTTGTTTTACCAGTTCCATTGATACCAAAAAAGGCAATAACTAAAGGCTTATCCTTCTTCTCGGCCAATTCAAGTAAGTCAACTTTATCAAATGATAAGATTTCAGTCAAAGTCTGTTTTAATGTTTCCTCAATCTTCCTTGGAACATCTCTTGGCAACGGTTTATCGACTAATTCTTTTTTGAGATCCTCTTTGATCTTCTCGATCACTTCCACAGAAACATTATTCTCTAAAAATGCCAGTTCCAAATCCCAGAACAGCTCTTCAAATTTCTCAGCAGAAATCTTTTTGGTGGTTAAAGAAGTTTTAACCTTACCGAAGAAAGATTGCCGTTCTTCAGGTTCTTCAATCTTTTCTTCTTTGATCTCTTCAATAACTTCTTCCTTTGCTTCCTTTTCTTCAACTTCCTCTTCTTCTTTTTTCCCAAATATCTTTTTAAAAAATGATCTCTCTTCTTTAGGCTCTTCTGCAGCTTTTTTTGTTATAACTTCTTCTGCTTTCTCTTTCGGAGTTTCTTTCTTTTCTTCCCTAACTTCCGGTGCTGGTTTTACTTTTTTCTTTTGTTCTTTTTTACTGCTTTTTTTTGCAGCAGGCTTTTCTTTTTTAGTTTCTTTAATCTCCTTCTTTTTATCCTCAACTTTAGTCCTCTTGACCTCAACAGATTTTTCAATAACTTTCTCTACTACCGCTTCTTCTGTCTTCTTAGAGAAAACCGATACTGCCTGCTTTAACTTTTCTTTGAGTTTGCCAAACATCTTAGTTTACTACCTCGCCAGATTCTTGGTATAATTTGTGCCCATGCCTATATAATTCCTGAAGAACAGTCTCTGCTTCCACAATATTTTCTGTGATCTTCTCTTTCTGCTCTTCAAGTAAAGTAATCACTTCAGGAATGGTTTTTTCTGTGCTGACATCAGCGCCAACATTCACCACTAGCTTTTGATTATCTTTTAATTCGGCCTTCAGAAAGATGCCATTAGCAACTGGCGCAAGCAGCTCTGTATTGAGATCTATCTTTTGCAACTCTGTAAGCGCTTCTATAGAAGTATCAAGCTCTTTTTGTTGCATCTGAAGCTTTTCCATATATTCAGTGATCTGTTCTACTTGCTGCTGCAACATTTGTAGTTGCATGTACTTGTCTTCATTTCTCTTCTCATCTGCCATGGTTACAACTTATGTTTTAACTGCTCTAAGAACCCTTTGTATAATTTCAGACTTTTCAAAAATGGAAGATCCGGATCATCGGATTTGCCGAGAAATGGAGCATTGCTGATCAAAAATCCTTGATCATCCTTCTTGACATGATGGAGCTCTTTCTCTACCAGAATCTTCAAGACTGATTTTTCTTCCTTGGTTAAGCTCATCATAGGGGGATAAAGTGAGCTTGGTTTTATAAAGGTTTTTGTTGGGTTTTGTTAAGAAATATGGTCTGGAGCATGATAATTCTTTTATAAGAAATCATGCTAAACCAATCTCCTATCGGAGGTACTTAAAATGAAGAATAAATTATATGCTTTGGGATTGACTGCATTAATGGGGTTGTATGGTTGTGGAAAAGAGGAAGTTGCAAAAACAGAATTTTCCCATAAATTCCCCTACTCTCCTCATACTGAAAATTCTACTGAGACTCCTAAAACGTCTGATACTTTACCAACAACTAACCGCAACGTGCAAAATCACCTACAGGGTTTAGAAGGCACTTATAGGGGCGTTATAGATGGAATGGCTGCTGAATACACGGTAGAAGCCGATAATTGTTATCTTACCTTACAGGGGCCAAAAAGAGTTTTTGGGATTTATGACCAAGATTGTGATAATGCAGCAGAGTTTGTACGTACGCCTAATACTAATTATGCTGGGATTGGAAAAGGGCTTGTCGGCGTATTTAACGAATACTCCAGAGAAAATTTACGTGTGGCAGGTATGGAGAGAAGATTTGATGGTTTGCTCAGGGACGGCTGGGATCTAGTCAAGCCAGAAAATAAGGTTGAAAGAGATTATCAGAAAGAATTAGATGACCTATTACAACCTTAAATTTTTCTTTTACTTTATTTAATCCCTAACATCTTCTTAACCTGCTCAAGCGTACCTTTCTAACTACCCTTCATAAAAACTCATTTCCTGGGTCTTTTCATCAACAAAGACATGCGCTTCCGGATGTTCTGCTAGATACTTTTTCCGCTTCTCTTCCGGCATATCATGCAATGTTCCCTTGCCGCTTAATCCTACTTGTGGAGTTTTCAATCTGTAATCTTCAGAAGTGAATTCTTTTCCTGTCAGTAAAAACTCATCATACAACTGGTGGAACTTAGGGAAATCGATCCAGGTTTTCCAGACGCCATCAACCTTGTATTTCTTTTTCGCAAACATCACTACTCTGGAAGCGATGTGTTCTGATACAATCTCATACTCCGGCAAATGTTGCACCAATTCTTTTGAAAAGACTACCACTTCCTCATGCAGCGGCATATTTTCCTTACTCAATCTTTCCTGTGATGGCCCGACATGCATGTAAGCCTTCACTTCAATAAAATCAGGACTGCCTCGTGTAATTAAATCAGCATACTCATCTAATGCAGTCATGTTGATATGCTTGATCATGGTCAGTCTGATACAGGTGCGCTGCTTCTTCTGCGCTAAATAATCTAAGCTTAACAACATCCTTTCCCAGAAATCAGGGAACAAAGGCCGGTCTACTTCTTTGAGCATTTCTTTAGTAGGCGCATCGACGCTGCAATATAATTGGGTGATCGGTTTCAGATTCTTGATCTGTTCCGGATACTGCGAATTAGTAACTAAGAAAGTAGAAACATTATCTTTATGGAAGCCGTCGATCAATTCATTCATCCTTGGATAGGTAATCGGCTCTCCGGTCAATGATAGTGCTACATGCCTGATCTGGTTGGATTTTTCATAGGCGGTTTTATTGGCTACCGGAGATCCTTTAAACCCGATAAGTAATTTTTGATGCGCTTTCTTACTCTCTTCAAGAATCATATTTGGATCATCCACGCCCCATTTCCATTCCTTTGAAACAGGAGCTTTATACCCCCGCCAGCAGAAAGTGCAGCGGTTGGCACAGCTGATGCTAGTTGTCATCTGCATGCATTGGTTGCTCATGATACCATAGAATTTCAACTTGTAACAGCCACCTTCTCCATTGATCATGTTCTTGGTCCAGCCGCAGGTCTTGACCGCGCTGTGGCTGCCGACAATGCGGTATTGCTGCTTTTCAAGTTCTGCTTTAGCTTCGGGAGTTAGCATAAGAAGTATATTTTAGATTACTACTTAAAAATGTTTTTGTGAATTTAACGAACAAAAACGTCTAAAAATTCCAGAGAATTTTTATGAATCTTTTTAAATAATAATGATCTCTCCATCTCATGAAGCCAAAATGCCCGCAATGCGGCTCTTCCAACATAACAGTACACAAGAATGAGATCGAATTTCTTACCTGCAAAAGCTGTGGCTATGATGAATTGGTCGAAGAAACCTTTGTCGAAGGGCGCACTTCTCAACGAGAAAAGGGAAGATATACTCCTTACAAGGCTGGTGGTAAGGGAAGGACACGAAAATAATGGCAGCTCTCAACTTTCTCCAGAAACCTTAAAATATACTCTAGCTTTTATTAATAAAAATGAAAGCATACATCACTAAGAAGGATATATCTGTCGCGCAAGGATATGAAACAGTATTTCAAGGGACAATTTATGTACCAGAAGGTAATATTGAAATATGTAAGCGTAATAATCGGATTCAACCTTTTGATGCCTATATTTTTAGGCTTGTACAAGGTGAGCAAGGCAACCTTGAAGAGTTTGACATAGATGAACAAAGGATACGAGACCTTCTCTCTAAAGGAGAAAATCTAGACAAAGCAAAAAAAGATCTAGAAGCTACATTAAAAGATCTCTACCAAAGCATTACATAAAAAGATGGTTAAACCGATCCACGGCAAAAACTCTGAGTACTATGAGGCAATCTTACAGCTACGGGAAGTAGAAGATGAGGTAATAGAATTTGTCGATAAAGAAATTGAAAAGAAGGGCATCTTTGTAGCTAAAACTAAGAAGGTCACCAACGGCCATGACTACTATCTGGGCAATGCTAATCTTACCAGAAATCTTGGCAAAACCCTGCAGGAAAAATATGGCGGGGAGTTTACTGTTACTGCAACTTTATTCACTCGAAAAGAAGGCCGGCCAGTTTATCGATTAACTGTCCTTTTCCGGGCCATACCTTTTAAGAAGGGAGATCAAGTTGAATACCATGAAGAACTTTATAATGTGAACATGTCTGGCAAGAAAATAATGCTCCAGCATCTCAAGACCGGAAAGAAAGTGCAGGTCTGGCATAAAGATATGAAGAAAGTTAAGAAGAAAGAGTAAATCTTACTGGCGTCCAGAAGTAACTAATCTTCTATAATTATCTAAATTCTGTTCTAATTCCCTCACCATCAATGGAGCAACCACTCTTCCTAAGGGGATGTAAAATTGTTCAGCATCATCAATCTTTCGCTGTCTTCCTTCAGGTTTTAATGTAATTAAATCTTGGGTGTTGTGAATCATATCAGCAATCTTAACTCTCTGAACCGTTTCTCTGGCAAATGATAAGCGTATCTTGTAGAGTTTGTCCGTAGGCATAACGCTACCTAAGACTCTCTGCACTAAATCAATGGCTGGTTCTTTGATTGTGTTTTTTGAAAGTACGTATACTCCATTAGAGATCTCAAACCCAAATCGTTCTCTGATTTCGCCTGTGATGACCTCGCTATCTTCTACCACATCATGAAGTAAAGCGATACATTGAGAGACAGAATCATGATACCCAAATTTTTCTAAAATTTTAGCCACGGCAATGGGATGGGTGTGGTATGTTTGATTGCCTCCTTTTCTAAACTGGCCGTCATGATAAAACTTACAATATTCAAGCGCTAAATCAACCAGCTGTTTGTTTTCCATAAAAAGTCAAACGATGCTATTTATTTAAAGTTTTCCAACACAAGCTTTATAACCCTAAATATTCTCCTTAATACATGAAAAAGAGCCTGATGTTTCTCTTTATACTTTTAGTTCTAACCACTTCCGCCTTAGCTCAAACTCAGAAACAATATTCTCTCAAACTGTTAGCGGTGCAAGAAAACGCTAACGGCACTCTTTCGGGCAGTGGAGCCGATCTCTACCTAGAATTAAAAGAAGGTTCTGGCCGAGTTTTTCTCGACACTTATCCTGTACCTAAAATGGACACCCAAATCTCCACCAGATTTGCTAAAGAGATTGCCTGCGAACAATACAAACTTCCCTGTCATAAATACGATTTTATCTACACCATCAAAGCAGAATCAAATATTATCGGCGGCCCTTCTGCTGGCGCTGCTATCGCAGCGTTAACGACCATAGCCATGATGGATTTGCCTTACAATCAAGAAACCGCCATTACCGGAACTATTAATTCCGGCGGAGTTATTGGCCCGGTAGGAGGAACAAAAGAAAAAATAGAAGCCGCTTCTCACTTAGGATTGAAAACTGTCCTTATCGCCAAAGGAACAGCACCACCGAGTTTACCCAAAGAAAACAACACCAATACTACTGAAGAATATCTTAATTTAACTCAGTACGCAGCAGAAAATCTTAGCACTACTGTAGTCGAAGTCAGCGATCTTGATGAAGTTATTTTCCATTTGACAGGAAAAAACCTCAATCACAAAATAACGGAAATAAAGGAGGATGAAGAGTATACTGCTATCATGGGCGATCTGCGCGATTTGCTTTGCAATAGAGCTGATAAGGCAGAGGTAGAACTGAAGAAGGAAGGAATCCCCCTCAATGAATCCATTCTGGAAAAAGTTAGGCAGCAAAAAGGAAAATCAGATAATGCTACTTTAGAAGAAGATTATTACTCTGCAGCTAGCTATTGTTTCACTGCTAGTATCATGCTCCGCTCAGTATATTATCAGGAAAAAAACCCAGCTCTTTCCATAGTTTGGGATCGTTTTCTTATGTTAGAGAAAGAAGTTGCCGATGTAGAACAAGAACTTTCGGAACAAAAAATAGAAACGATTTCTGATCTGCAAACTCTTATTATCGTAAAAGAACGACTTAATGATGTTAAAGAACAGATAGCTAAGTTTAAAGAAGTGCAGGATGAAAAGGGAGAAGATTTCTACGGCCTGTTAAGTTATGCTGAAGAGCGTTATTTCTCTGCACGGGCTTGGATGCAATTCTTCTCCATGGAAGGGAAGCAGCTAGTGTTAGATAAAGAACATCTTCAGCAATCCTGTCAGCAGAAAATTTTCGAAGCTGAAGAACGGCAACAGTATGTAGCTCTTTTCATTGGCGAGGTTAATACCCTGGAAATCAGCAAAAAAATTGTTGCGGCCAAAGAAGCTGCAGCTAAAAATGAATTAGAATTATGTTTGATGAAAGCCATCCAGGCCAAGGGTGATGCTAATGCCGTTCTAAGTGCTATCGGATTAAGACCAGAATCATTGCATGAAGCGGTAGAGAGCAAAAGCATAGCAGTGAAAAAAGTAATCGCTGAGAATAGTGCAGATGGAAAATTTCCAATTTTAGGATATTCTTATTATCAATATGCCAAATCCTTGCAAGAACAGCAGCCATTTACAACCCTGATCTACTTAGAATACGCTTTAGAGATGAGCGATTTAAGTATTTACTTTCCAGAAGAAAAAACATTCTTAGAAACATTCCCTGAAAGATTTCCTCTGGATAAGAAGTGGCTGGAAGGATTTGCTGTAGGAGTAATTCTAGCTATTCTACTTTTACAAATCAAGCCAAAAAAAGTGAAGAAGTATTTGAAAAGAATTCTTAACTAAAACTGCGATCAATTATCAGGACTATTTTCTGGAAAATCCATACAACCATTAGTGATATCTACGATCCGTTCTTCCAGCTCATCGATCTCTTTTTCGCTGGCAAAATCTTTGAACCTCTCGGTGAGGCTTCCTTTGCCATCTTCACAATAATCCCGTAATAATCTCCAGGCAGGAAATTTCATCATGCTATTCACGGAATGCACCCAGCTGTTATGGACTCCCGGTTCTTCTCCTTTTGGATAGGCAAGGACATTTTCTTTCCAGAACTCGAGGCTAGCCATTAACTCAGAGGAGGGAGTATTAGTCTGATAAGCTGCATATACATCATCTCCATGTGCAAGAACATGGCCGGTAAGTTCAAATTTAACTGAGCGGTGTCCTTCACCATTAAAATAACCATTAAAGTGCTCTCCAGGAATATTTAGAGCATTTGCTAATTTTACATCATAAGCGCCTATACTTTGACATCCTTCTCTGGCAATCAGCTCTACCGACATATCACTCAGAGTAACGATATCCAGCGGATCCTCTAACTCCTGCTTTTTGATCAGTTAGATCTTCTAGATCAACGATATCATTAATTACCTTCCAAGTTTCTCTAGGAGAATGATCCAAAACTAAGCTGATTACGTATTCATCATTTTTCTCGTCCCAAGTCTTAAACCAAGTCCTTGTTCCAAATAACTCTCCCAATTGTTCAGAATTGTAATCAATAATGCTCCAAGGAACCTTTTCATTTTTCTCTATCCATAAAGAATGGGCTAGATGAGCAGCATATATCTCCTGCGCTTCTTCTTTGGTAGTATAGATTGTTTTTATCGGCTCTCTCTCTTCCTGGTTACGTAAAAATGTCTCCGTCGCTCTTTCCAATACTTGATTGGAGATGATAAGTTTTCTTCCTTCACCATCCTTAGCAGGAAAATAAAAATCATATTCCGCATTCTCAACCATCTCTATTTTTTGATACTGGTTAGAATCAAATGATACTCCCGAAAGTGATTTTGTTTCCATCTCTAAGCCAAAATCATAATACGATTGAGGTTTTGGAGCATCAGGCGGCAATCCCGTCTTTTCTGCTTCTCGTACTTTATCCCATAAGAGAGTTTGAAATGATGCAGGACGTTCACAGAGATTCATCGCTGCTACCACTTGTGGATTTTGTGTTAGCAAATCATAATATGCTTGTAAATCTTCACCAGGATGAATGCACTGGATGTTGTTGCTTTGTGGCTCAGCATCGTCACTACAGGCAGTCGCTAATAATACTGGAAGTGAATAGATCAAATCTTTTTTCATCGTTGAAACCTAGATACTAGGTAATGTAGTTTCAACTAAGGAAATGCTTATTAGGGTTATGCGTAGTTCTCTATATTAATCAACATTAATAGAAAGACAAAGAAAGTGATTGAAAATGGCAAAAGCGACTTTAAACATTACGGTGGACAAAGAAATTCTTCATAGATTTAAACGTTGGTGTGTTAGCAATGATGCTAAAATCTCCACCAAAGTGAACAGCTTAATGCGTAAATGGCTTGATGATAATTGTAAATGATTTAATTTAGTTATGCTGATCTTCTGAAGAAATTTTTAGTTTCAAATAAATAGAAAATGGAGAATAAACCCCTGGCCAGCCCCGAAAGGCTGGCTGGGGAAAAAGAGGTGATAGATGTTTACTACTCTAAAATAGGCACCCCTATATAAAGTTTATGGTCTTTAGTATTCAAAAGTAGTGACCAAAATTAGCCTTCGATATATTTTTATAGGAAAACAGTTTTTCTTACTTTATGAACAGTTTTAAGCTAATGATGGTGGGGTTTGTATTGATCACCTTTCTTTTTAGTTTGGGCTGTTCTTCTGATCCAGAAGAAAATCCGGTAACTGAACCATTAGTTGCGGAGGATCTTGAAGCGCAGCAAAAAAATGAAACAATTCCTGGATCACTTCCGTTAGAAGAACCTGTTGCAATTGACAATCCTCTTACCGGCGGTGCAGTCACAGAACAAGGAGAAACTCATTTCATAGATTTAACTGAAAGTGGATTCGAACCAGATTTGCTGACCATCAAAGCGGGGGACAAAGTTGTCTGGCAGAACGTCCGTTCAGGACAGATAAGTAAGGCCTTTGTTATTGGTGTTCGCGAATGTGCTAAGATTAGAAGCAAAATCCTCGCCCCGGGAGAAAGCTTTTCCTGGACATTTGAAGAACCGATTAAGTGTACTATCGTTGATGGAATTATGACTACCGTTGAAAGCAAAGTTGTAGTAGAGTAAGAATCTTTTGTATATTCAATTTATTCTATACGTTTAAATAATTCAAGCCTCTTATTCTAACATGCTCAGCAACCGCCGTCGCTTTCAAGACAAGGTTAGGCAGGAAGTCAAAAATCATCTACGGCGTTTTCTTTCTCATAAAGATCTTCTTGATAATGGCAGAGTAAGCATTCCCTGGATCGATATTCCTCGTTTCAAGCACAAACCTCTCGGCGGTGTAGCTCAGGGAGATGGGGAGATTGGTAAGAAAATGGGTTCTAGAAATATTAGTATTCCAGGAAAAATTGATACAGAAGTGACTATCGACGAAGTTGCTGCTCTTCTTGCTGAAGAATTAGGCTTGCCCTATCAAACTCCCAAAGAAGGCGAAGCTTTGGATTCAAAAAAATATACCTATAGGGGAGTAGCCCAAAAAGGACATATCAAAATTATCCGTCGGTCCTATCTGCCGGCCCTGGCCAGAGCAATAATGTCTGGAAGCTATAACCCTGATAATCCTATCGTTGTCCCTGAAAGAGATGATTGGCGCTACCGTCATCCTCAAGCTATAAAAGATCGGACAAATAAAGCAGTATTGCTTTTCATGATGGATGTTTCTGGTTCCATGGGCATGAGACAGCGTGAATTATGTCGAACCCAAAATAAGTGGATTGAGCTGCTGGTCAAAGGCCAATACCCTGCTAAAGCGGTGGAAGTTCGTTACATCATGCATTCTTACACTGCAGAGGAGACGGATGAACAGACTTTTTATCGCACCTACGATGCTGGTGCTACACTTTTCTCTGCTGCTTATGAGAAATGTCGAGAGATAACCAAGGAAGATTATCCTCTCAGTGAATGGGATGTCTATCCTTTCCATTTTTCAGATGGAGATAATTGGAAAGACGATAACGATTATGCTCTCAGTTTACTTCGCAAAGAAATCCTACCCAATTCTACTATGTTTTGTTATGGCCAATGCCCACCCAGCGTGAATACTGATGTCTCGTTCATAGATGAGATTGTGGATAATTTTGGGTTGCGTGAAGGTACGTTAGTTAATCCTCGATTACGCCTGGCTAAAATAAAGAGTTATCTCGATCATCTGCCGGTCCTGCGAACTTTCCTGAAAGAAAGCGCCCACCCCTTATATGGGGTCTTGAATGACTAAATTGTCCCACTTTCATCTAAAGATTTAAATTGTTAAACTCCTTGGATAAGAAACTATGTATCATGCGTCTCATAGCGGATTAGAATACCTTGCCAGAAATGGTTCTTTGTATACTTCAAGTTCTCCTGTTTTTTACTCTATGGCCTCTTTACCGGTATCTTACCAAGACGGCATGTTTATTCCTTCCAGAGATTCTTCATTCCGATACAGAACAGAGGAGATTTCATTACCAGCATATTCTACAAATCAAGCAGCATATGTATTTCATGTTCCGCGGCCAGAATATCATTTTGTTCCTGACCATTTCTTAAAGCCCGGCAAGGAAGGTATTTTTGTCGGAAAAGCCGAAGAAGTCAAAGAATTTGTTGAAGAAGCATTTGAAACAATTTTTGCTCAGCCTTTTCCTAATCATATTAAGATGAGCATCTTGGATAGAGAAGAATTCCAGAAGATTGCCCCCTCTTCTAATACCATCGGCCTTTCTATCAACAGAAGCAAGGATAGTTTACTCTCAGAAATTTTTATCCTTAATGATACCTTAGCCAAAGTCATGCTTACCATTGGCCATGAATTAGGGCACGTTTTAACGGCAACTCTTTCCAATGCTCATGATGAAGAAGCCAAAGCGTATGCTTTCTCCCTAGTATGGATGAAAGTCATTAAAGAACACAATATCGCTAATCTTGGCGATGCTATTATTACCGAACATCCTGCAGAGAATGGCCTGCATAATATTGCTTTCAGGTTTGTTTCTCAGCTGTTGAGAGAAGGAAAAGAAGCGTGGGAAGCGTATACAGAATTAATCAATGGCTTTATTTCTGTGCCTTATTTACAAAATCTTTAAATCCTTCAATTTCTTATATAACAGAATGATAAAAAAACTCTCTCTTATCTTTGGCTCAAAGAGCAAAGCGCAGGAAATCCTTCTACTTCTGCAAAATGCAAAAACAGTTGTCAGGCACGGTTTTACCGATCAGGAATTGCCGAGGATAGAAAGATTCTGCAAAGAGCAAGATTTACATTTAGTCAAATCAAATTTTAAAGTACTATTTGCAGATGAAGGAGTTTATTCTAACAAAGGCCTCAGAATTGCTGAAGATGATCCGCGCCCAGGAATGTATTTTGTCTACATCTCTAAAGATGAGCAGAAAGCCTGGCTCGCTAGCTATTATGAAATGATGCAGAATCATCAAGATTTAGGCCTGGTTCTTGGATATCCAAAATGCTGTGTTGATTTCTTCTGTAAAAATTTTAATTCTCAAAATACCAATTTAGAATTGAATTCAATGAACCCATATACCAATCTTTCTAAACGCGAACAGGATTTAGTGATTCTTTCTCACTTCCCATGTAACGCTGAGTGTCAGGAAAGTGTTAAACTGGGAGAAAAATATTTACAGGCAATTTATATGGTAGATAAAGAGCGCGCCAGGGAACTGCTTACACAGTTACGGGTAAAGTAACTACTCTTCGTGTGCCATCATAGGATACTTTTGCTTTATTTATGGGAATATGTTCGCCATCGATCTCTACAACTTTTTCTGCCGGCACTTCCAGAGTAGAAAGAGATTGATAAAGAGCATTTGACATCTTCTCTCCAGCAATTACTTTTGGCAGCTGTGGTATAATTGAAAATGGATTTCCATAAGCAACCACCGCTTGGAATTTTCCTTCCTCTTTATTTGCTTCTGGAGAAGGTTTAGGATTGAACCGTCCCCATCCCAGATTTACTTCTTCGTAGCAAGAAGCATACACTCCTATTGGGGTTTGTGGAAACTGTTGCTTTTCTCCATCAAATTTAATCTCTCCGATTATTCTTTTTTGAAGAAGATAACTCTCTTCAGTTCCAGATTTAAGCCCTTTTAACAATTGTAATACACTTTTAGCAACACCCCACTTACCATTTGCCTCTTTTCCTGCAAATTTCTTATAGATTGCTTGATATTGCTCTTCATCACAGCTTTGTAATGCTTCTTCCATTTCATAATATGCTCTAGCACTTTTGCCATAATAAAACCATAATAATCTTGAGATTAAACCAAAACCTACATTAAATCCTTTCCAGCCATTGATATCTAGAGAAGGAACTTTAAATGTATACAGTTCAAGTGTGTCTGTGCAAGCAGCGTCAACAATATGTTTAGTTAATGCCAGTGACGAATTTGGCCCTATTCCTAAAGAGCGCTGTATGTTATTTTTAGTTCCTTCAGCATAAAAAGCATAGAGTGGTGAGTATCCCCACTCGTTTTCGATAAGAGTTCTGGTTTGTAGCATCGTACCATCACCACCGACAATTGCGGCCAGAGTTATTCCTCCGCCCTTATACTCTTTAATTACTTCTTCTAAACGAAGAAGGCTTTCTGTTACAACAACCCTAAATCGTAATTTTCCCTCTCCTAGGGCAAGAATATTTTCTATTGCTTTTATCTTCTTAGTGCTAAAATTGCCGCCATTTTTATTCGCCAATACCAGAATATCGTGTTGCATCCTAAAGAAAAGTTATTCTTATAATAAAAAGGTTATGCAAGATTTTTTCAAACTACTTCTATCGGCTTCTGATCAACCTCTTTCACCGAGCGATAAAAGAAATATGCTAAAATTGCTACCGTAATTAATGGTGAAAGCCAGACCGGAATATGGGCTCCAAAACTTTCTGCCAACATTATTCCGCCTAGGAATAGTACCGAATACATCGCTCCGTTTTTTAGATACTTGTATTTTTTGATATTCTCAATGTTGCTGGTGGTCATTTTTCTCACCACTATCGCGCCTAGTCCGTTTCCTAGCAAGATCAGGGGAATGGAGAGAGTAAAAGCAAATGCTCCTAAAACAGCATCAACAGAAAAGGTGGCATCAATAACCTCCAGGTAAAGAATTTTACTCAGATCACTCATCTTCTCTTTTTTATGCAGCATCTCATGCTCAGCTTTCTCAGCATTTTCTTTAAAGCCATGAGTGATGAAGAAAGCCGTTGAACCTAACACCGCGGAAAATGCCATGTAGGGATTTTGTTTTAAGGCAAACCAGACCGTAGCAGACAGAATGATAGAAGCGACTGCAAAAAACCAGATCGCATGCTTGTGAAAAAACTTCTCCATATGCAAACCATAAGCCTTGGGTTCCATGAACAACCAGTGGAAAAATAATAACACCATAAACATACCGCCGCCTGCTAATAACAATGGTGCAGATTGTTCAATACTTTCTATCACCGCAGGATCGGAACTGAAGGTAGCAGTTAATGAACCGATAAATCCTAACGAAGGATTGGTAAACCAGATGATCAGCCAAGGTAATAAACCTCTCACCACAAAAACAGCAATAAGAATTCCCCAGATCAAGAACCAGCGTCTGGCCTTTGCGGACATGGTCCTGAGCACTTCTGCATTGATGACTGCGTTATCAATACCGCTGACTGTCTCGAATAAGCATAATCCTACTACGATAAGGATCATGGAGAGGATATCAAATGCCATTTGCGTATTTATAGAAAGGGAGTATTTAAAGATTTGTTTGTTACTCTCTGTAGAAAAAGTCGCCGCCTAG
>JACPIL010000014.1 GCA_016188105.1 Candidatus Woesearchaeota archaeon
AATTTCCCAATTCGCGACCGTGAAAACCAGTAAGAATTGCCCGGCAAGATTCTGCATGGTCGATAACAAAGATATCTTACTATTCTTAACTGACGATCAGAAAGTGCACAAGAGTTATGACTGCGCAGTCTGGGTGGAAGCTCCTCATTTTGTCGATTATTTCAGCAGATTGTTTGATATTGAATGGAAAGGAAATAAGTAAATACATAATTTTCTTTTTTAATTTTTTTCAATCAATACCTTTTTATAATTCTAAATTCTTTCTTCATTTATGCCTTACAAACAAGTTATCCTCGTACGTCAAGATTTAAATTTACTCAAAGGGAAATTATCGGCTCAATGCAGCCATGCAGCAGTCGAAGCGGTCTTAAGATCATCCGACAAAAAAGTTTCTACCTGGCGGAAAGAAGGCATGCCGAAGATTGTTCTCAAAGTGAAAGATGAGAAAGAGTTACTCTCTTACTTGCAAAAAGCAAAAGATGATGGTCTGACCACTGCATTGATCACTGATGCAGGAAGGACAGTAGTTGCTCCAGGAACCAAAACCTGCGGTGCAATTGGTCCAGATGAAGAAGAAAAGATTGATGCGATTACCAGTAAACTTCCTCTCCTATAATCCTCTTCTAATAAACCGCAATCTTTTTAAATAACCCGCCTTCTAAACCCGTATAATGAAAACAATGAAAATGTTAGCACATTTTCAAGCTTTCATTTTTAGGTGAACAAAAAAATGAAAATTCCTAAAACAATCAAGAAATTCTGCCGATTCTGCAGAAAGCATACCGATCAGAAAGTCGCTCAAAATAAAAAGAAAGCGCCTAGCTCTTTAAGCCGAGGTTCAAAGTACAGAGCCAGATTACGCGGAGCAGCCAGAGGAACTGGAAATCTAGGCAGATACTCCAAGCCAGCTGTTACAAAATTCAAGCGTACTGGCGCAAAAAACACTAAGAAAACCGATTTACGATTCACCTGTAATGTTTGTAAAAAAACTGCTTCCCAAAGTGCAGGGATGCGAGTAAAGAAAGTGGAGCTGGTCTAATATGGTTGATGCTGTCAAATTACCAAAAAGCAAATTCATCAAAGTTCGTTGCGCTAAATGTAAAAACGAACAGATCATCTTCGGCAACGCTTCAAGCACTGTCCCTTGTTTAGTCTGCAATAAAGAAGTCGCTTTCCCTACTGGCGGAAAGGCTAAGATCTCTGCACGGGTTTTGGAAGTGCTGGAATAGAGATTTTTATGGATTATTTTTGTTACGTTTTTCTTCTCCAAACATTTATAAATAAAACTTTAACTTAAAGCAGTATGCTCCATAAGAAGAAAGGATACCCGGAAGAGGAAGAAATTGTCTTCTGTAAAGTTACTAAAATATTTCCTAACTCCGTCTTCGTAGAACTTACTAAAATATTTCCTAACTCCGTCTTCGTAGAACTTCTTGAATATGGAGAGCAAGGTTTAGTGCATATCTCTGAAATTGCTCCTGGAAGAATTCGAAATCTACGCGATTATGTCAGTGAAGGACGGCAGATTGTCTGCAAAGTTCTGCGCATTGATCAGCAAAAAGGGCATATTGATCTTTCCTTGAGAAGAGTCAACTCCCATCAGCGCGCTGCAAAAATGGAAGAGATTAAGCAGGAAGCTAAAGCCGAAACATTGATACAGCAGCTGGCAAAAAGACTTCAGCTTCCACCAGAAGAGTTTTATAGAAAAATCACTGAAAAAGTTTTCAAGGAATACTCACACTTATATCTATGTTTTAAGGATGTAGTCGATGGAAGCGCAGATCTGGAGAAACTTGGTTTAGAGAACAAAATCGCAGTAGAACTGACTAATGCGATCATGGATAAATTTAAGCCGCCCAAAGTGATCCTTAAAGGAGAGATTACCCTGCAGACCTATCTTTCTGAAGGTATTGAAAAAATTAAAGCCACTCTTACCAATATTGAGAAGATCTCCAACACCATCCGCATCTCCTACCTTGGTGGGGGAAGGTTTAAACTGATCATTGAAGATCTTGACTACAAGCCGGCAGAGCAGACTTTGAGAAAGGTGCAGGAAATACTGGATAAATTTATTGACAAGCTTTCTACAGCTGCATTTGAACGGGAAAAGACAGAATAATCTTTGATCTTAAAACTAAACACAAAATGGCAGAACATATTCACAAATGTTTGACTGATCTGCACTATACTATTGCCAAGCTTTGCCCTCTTTGTAATACTACTACTGTATTGCCTCGTCCACCTAAATTTTCTTTGCAGGATAAGTACGCAGCCCTTAGGCGGGAAGAGAAGAAAAAAGAACTCAAAGAAAAAAAACTTTATTGAGTTGCTCTATCAAAAACATAGAAAAAAGAAGATAAATTCTTAGCAGAATTTAATATCTGTCTCTTGGTTTTCGCTTTGCGTAACAGGCTCTGCAGTATACAGGTTTTCCTTCGGTTGGTTTGAAGGGCACGTCACATTCTTGTTGGCAATCAGAACAAGTTGCTTTATGCATTTCCCGCGGTCCAAAACTATCTCTTCGGAATCCACCGCCGCTGCCGCCGTTTCTGTTAAAATTTCCCATTTTATTCCTCCACTAGACTAAACAAAAACTGAGAATTTTCGTTTGTCGCTTTGTTGTTTAAATAGAGGCCTATTTATAAAACTTTGTGGTTAAAGTAGATTTTTAAGCTTATTTATGATTAACCAACAATCTAACGTAGAGTAAAGGTTAAAAGTTCTCCCCCGATGTAAAGGCCCTTTACTTCCCCTTCCATAGCTAAAGAGGTGCTATTTCTTGCTTCCTTGTCGATGGTGAGGCCGCCATTAAAATATAGAATTTTAAGCTCTTCATCATCTAAAGTATAGCGTAACTTCTCGCCTACCGTCAGTTCACCATTCCCGCGATCCAGCTCTAAATCCTTTAATTCTAAGTCAGAAATTTTTAAGTGCTGATAATTTAAGCCCTGAAAGAGGATAGGTACTTCTTTCTCTGAGGAGAAAGCGATATCATTAACTTCGATGCGTCTTGCTGTCCCTGCCAATGAGAATTCAGTGCTTCCTAAAATTACCTTGCCTGCAAAGTCTTCAATGGATAAATCCGCTTCCTTAAGATTTTTTAATTCTAATTGGTCGCCATTGACAGTAATGGTAGTTGTAAGATCATCAAATTCCAGGTAAAGGGCACTAATTTTAGCTTCCTTTTCCACTTCTGGAATCCTGTTAAAAGTAAGAGCTACTGGAACACCGCCGCGGTAGCTTTTCAGTTTATTTCCTCCACTAACCAGTTTGTCAAATTCTTGATCTAATCCTTCAGTAGGATCATTGTCTGCATTTTCTTCAGAGGTATTAGCAGAAGAATAACCGGTAATGGCGCTGATTAAACTGGTATCAGATCCATCGCCATCATTTAAGTACAATAAAAAGAACAAGCCGCCCACTACGAGGGTTACCATAAACACATAAAAACGTAAATGCGGCCGATGTGGTTGGGGGCTATTTTGCATTACATACACCTTTTTTTATGAGACGTTTTTTATTCATTTTCAAATCATTGACGTTAATAAACTTTTTGGTGATGGAAATATGAACCACTCCCCCTCACCCCAATTATTGACTAAGCTAAGTTTTAAATATCTTCCTTTATTTTCAAATCATATGCCAGAACTGCCAGAAGTAGAAACCGTGGTACGGCAACTACAGAAAAAAGTAGCCGGCAAAGTTATCAAGAAAGCTGAAGCCTATGACAAGATAGTAGA
>JACPIL010000071.1 GCA_016188105.1 Candidatus Woesearchaeota archaeon
ACGCGGTTCATCAAAGTGCGGGTAAAGGAGCAGACCTTCACAGGTAAAACCAACTCTTGCTAAAGGGGAAGTTTTGGCAAACTCCCATTGATGGAATTCTTCGTAATCTAGATTGGCCCCGCCGTTTATGATGATATAAGCCCGCCCTTTAATGGCTACTGCTTTTTCCTCCCAACCTGGGACCGGTCCAGCGGCAAGATCAGCATAAAATTCGTTCACCACAGCAGCAGCACGGTCAAGATCAATTGGTGCAGCTCTGGCAAGATCGTAATTCCCTTTAAGAAAACGCTCAAAGTATAATTTTTCTTTTGCCGAACAGGCTGAAGCTAATTTTTCTAACTCCGCCAGCTCGCGAGCTGCTTCCCTGATTTTATCAGTCATGGAAACATTATCAGGTAACTCTTAAAAAGTGTTGTGAAACTGCTACAAGTTTTTACTACTCATTTGCAATCAGTAATGTTTAAATAAAAAGGATGTTCTTAACCAAGCAGGGTGTTTTTGATATCTCCTTAGAAACCGTCGTACAACATAGCGAACAAACAAAAGTTCTACCACTAGAAGACATATTTAACTATACTGCGCTCTCTTTCCTTCTGGAACCAGCAACAAAAGCAGGACAAACCGAAGCTGAAGAAGAGGAAGAGGAGATAGAAGTAGCCTTAGATGAACTGGAAGAAAGCTTGGCTGAAGAAGAGAAGGATATTCCGCAGATAGATTATTCTGGGTCAGATGAACAGTTTTTATTAGAGCAAAACTATGAATCTGCTCAGGGTTATGTGAGTAAATCATATCACAGCGGAATTACTGCTGAATTGGAAGGAGATGAGAAATACGAAGCAGCCGAAGCAGGATTAGTTATAGACTCAGAAATTATGCACTCTGAAGAAGCCAAAGATGCTATTCTGGAAATTCAATATGCAACTATGCTTGGTTCAATTCACGCTGCCGATCCAGATAAAAGAGACCGATTAAGCGAGTTCATAATGTTTTACCATTCCCTTTTTAAGCTGTTAGAAAGAAGTTGCGGTGGAAATCCAGATGTTAATTACGATCCGTTAGTCTGATCCATGCAGATTAAGTTCATTTCTTTAGTTTTTGGAGAAGTAAGTCACTATAAGAGCAGGAGACTAAATCTTCGTCCTTGATTCCTAAGACTTTCATATAATGACGGCATTGTTTTAACAGCTTTGCCTTACCTATCTTGCCACTACTATCGATGGCTTCAATCTCACAGAATTTTCCTAAGTCTTGTACAGCGTCAACATGAAACTTGACATTCTCGATAAAATAAATGTGTCTTAGCTTATCAACCACTACCGATACACCGCAGGCAGCTTTAAGTGCTTCTTTCAAGTTAGGGTCTGGTTGAGATTGATATAAAATTACTCTTGAATCTTTAGGGCCTTCTTTATCCTCGCGCTCATAGAAGACTAAAGCATTTTCTAATCTCCCTTCACGTAGTTTTAGTCTTCCTCGGGGTACCCTGAAATAAGTGTCTACTTGATGATCGAGGCCTCGATAATCTGCACCTTCGTATTCTAAAATAGTACGAACGGCACGAATATCATCACAGCGCGCTTTAATTTCCACATTAAGGGGCATACTCAAAAAATAAGCTCCCACTTTTTATTATTTGCTATTTTAGAAATAGATTTTAGGGAGATTCAGAATAGAACCTTACTACTTCTTCTTCCATGAAATGCATTTTGCCTGGAATGATAAGGCAATGCGGGGGTTTGCCAAAGTTATGATTCTTTATTTCTTCTAAAGGGCCCGCTTTGATAACTGCATCTTCGCTCCCTAAGCGCGCACAACCGATCACCAGAAGATTTTTCTGGATGATGTTTTCTTTTTTTCTTGCTTCAATGGTTTCAAGAACTTCTAAAGCCTGATTTACAGTCATGAATTTCTGTTGGTCTGGTTTTAGATCAAGTAAGAATAAGGTATGTAAACCTATTTGTTGATTTTCTTTCAACACCGTGTAAGGAGTTTCGAGCTGAGGATGATCTTCTGGAAAAGGAATGGAAGTTGCTCGGCCGAACTTGTACAATTGTAAGCCAGTAATTCCTACCGCAGTTAGCACGGACGCATTATGGATTACTTCTACTGGTACTTTTTTTTCTTTGGCTAGCTTGAACAGTTCGATATGTGTGGTTGCTGAGAAAGGATCGCCAATCACTAAGAAAGCTACGTCTGCAGTTTTCGCTTCCTTGACGATCTCCTCATCTTTTTGTTCGCTGGTAGCTCGATCAGCGAGGATGATTTTTTTTCCGTAGAAACGTTCTAAATCTGAAAGAGAACATTGCAACAGAGAGGTATAGTTCTCCAGATAGACTTTATCGCACTTCTTGATTATTTCTAATCCTTTGACGGTAATATCTTTCTCTGTGCTGAGTCCGATGCCGATAAGGTAGAGAGTCATTTTGTCATTGATATATCAAAACTGTGAATATACTCCTCCAAACAGATTTTTAAATTTTTTATGAACCTCAGCCAGATTTCCTGCGATATAAACCTGCTCTAATCCATCAGCAACTACGCCATAACCTTTTTGATGCACCGCTTTCATACTCCGGGGTAGATCTGGATTACCGGATGCGACTAAAAAAACTATATCTAAATCTAAAACTCTTCTCTGCGCAAGTGATCCTGCATCAGCACATATCTCTATGCCTATCTTTAAATCCTTCCACTGGAATGGAGACAAAGTCTCTCCTGGCTGGTACTTCAAACTATGTCTTACGGCAAACCTGCCTTCCCCACCGTCTTCGATTTTATCTTGTTGATGAATTATCTCGCCATTGTAAAATACATAACAAGAGTTCTGAATTCTATCTTCTTTTTTCCACACAAAAGTTCCGGGTATGAGTAAAGTCCGGTCACTCAAATGTTTTAATTTTTCAAGATATTCTGCCAACTCTGCCTCGGAAAGAGGCCGAGATCGAGGCATGAAACTATACTCTGGAGAGATAATAACATGATATTCTTTCGAGGCATATGCTTCTCTGATTAATCGGAAAATTCTCTGTTGATCAGAACCAGAAATTCTCGTTTCTGCTTCAACTATCCCTATTTTAAGGGGCTCTTCTTGCACCATTAATTCATCTAAGGTATGTGTACTGATCATCTTACAATCCCTTCACCACATATGGTCCTTCTTTTCTATAGCCTAGTTTCTCTTCATAATATTTCCGCACCCCTACTCCAGAGATGACTACCATTTTGTCTTTTCCATGTTCTCGGGCAAGCTCTTCTGCTTTCTGCATCAGCTTCTTACCCCAGCCTTTGTGTTGTACCATTCCTTCATCACCGATAGCTGTAGCTGTCCCATAGACATGCAATTCGCGGATCAGAGCACTTCCAGGAGTAATTTCTGATCGCAGAAATTCAAAAGGAAACCGCAATCTACAAAAGCCGATCAGAACATCATTGTCTAAATCTTCCGCGGAAATAAAAAATTCTTTTCCTTTTGAGGCTTCATACTCCATCACCTTGATTTCTACTTTGTCCCAATTAATATCTTTTCCTTTTGGTTCCCTAGCTCGAATATCTCGGGATTTATTCTCATATTTATCATCAGTAAACTGGCGTAGATTAGTCCGGTCCACTCCTGCTTCCCAATATTTTGTCGGTACATCCCGTTGCACTCGTTGAATCCGACAATATTCTGGTACAAAAGTGTAAAATTCTGCAACGCGCTTTGCTGCTTCTTCAGTGCTGATAGGCGTAAATTCCCCTTTCTGGTATTGATAATATAATGCCGTTCCCGGAGCGACCATGCAGGGATATAGTTTGATCATGTCTGGCTTGTAGGCTGGATCAGTAAATAATTGACGCATCCCGGCCATGTCTCGCTCATAATCTGTCAATGGCAAGCCAGGCATGTAATGAAAATTGATCTTGAATCCTAAATCACGCAATACTTGAATTGATTTGGTAGAATCTGCTGCGGTATGCCCGCGGTGCACAAACTTTAACACGTCATCGTAGACTGATTGAATCCCTAATTCCACTCTGGTACAACCTTGACGAAGCATCTCATTGCCGTGCTCCAGAAATCCCCAATCTGGTTTGGTTTCGATACACAGAGCAACACATCTGATTTGGCTGGTTTCATTGCGCAGCTGTTCTTCTTCAAGGGTTGTTTTGGTCCTTTGTTTTAGTTCTGACAATTTGCTCTTGATATTCTGTTCGCGCTCCTTATCATACATGTCCCCGGGAAGTTGAAAATATTCCTTGAACTTCAAAAAATCAAATTCATCTTGAGCATCGAAAAATAAATCGGAGAAATCGTTCATGGCCTTGAATAAACCGTAGACAAATTCTTCTTGATATTCCTTCGGTTCAGCAGTAAATGTGCCCCCCATGATTATAATTTCGATCTTATCAAAACTATGCCCCATCAAGACGTATTGCTGCAAGCGGTTGAAGACTTGTAAGTAAGAATCGTAATTGTTTCTGATCCCGCGCATAGTGGCAGGCTCATGGCCGGTGTAAGACTGCGGCACATCTCCCCAGGGAGAATTCAATCCACCGGGGCAAAAAGTGCATTTGCCGTGTGGGCATTTAGAAGGTGCAGTCATGATCGCTACCGGAGAGACACCGGAAATAGTCCGCGTAGGTTTGGAAAGGAGAATTTTTTTGAAATCAGCGATTTTTTCTTTCGGCAGTGAGACCAGGATTTCGATGTTAGTCGGCGTTTTTGATAACTTATATTTTTTTGCGATATCCTGTTTAATAGTGTTCAAGCTCTCTTGATCTTCTATTTTGTTAGTTTTGATCAGTTCAGTTATTTCTTGGAGTGCGTTTGTCGACATAGTTTATCTTCATTTATGCTTATTTTATTTTAAATTTTGCTTAAAGCAGAGTATCATCATCCAGAAAGTTTCCTATCGTGAATCCGTCATGATCCAGATTGAAGCCGTATAAATCATTGTAGGTCTGCATGGTATTATACAATCTTCTATTGGCTTGGGGAGCCATGGTCGAAGCACAGATCAGATCCACAATCCGTTCCTCTTTGAAATCAGTATTTTCCATTCTCATCTTTGCGATGGCTCTTGCCTGTTCCATATCTACTGCTACTAGAAATATGCCTTCTCCATAACCCTCTTGTTCTTTTTGAAAAAGAGTTCTTGGATTACCGGCGTATCTGATCAATCCCCAATTATCATACTGAAAATGGAGAATATAACCAGAATGCGTTTTTCCATGCACCCTCCCCAGATTTACAAGTGTTGGTTTATCTTCCCCAAAAGAATCACGAAGCCTTCCTTTCGGAGCAATCTTTCTTACATTGTACCTTGCTACTAAGTTTGTCACAATTGTATCTAACATCTTTTCACCGCAGAACCTTGACTTTTGATGCTGGATTAATAATTATGAAATCGTAATCTCCTTCAAGGCTACGATATATATTTGGATTAAACATTCCTACCCTTAGATGTACTCTTTTAGTAACTTTTGCTGCTAAGATATGAGGATCTTCTTTTGGCAAAAGACGATGATCATCGAAATACTCCCAAGCACAGTGGAATAGATAGACCAGATTTCTCCGTTCAGGCCGATCCATCCTTTCAAAGGTCTCAGTACGGGGCGATCCTTCAGATCTGCAAGCTTGTAGTTCCCCTTTTTGATCAAAGCGATCTGCTAACTTTTTGATAAGATAACTTTTTCCGCTATGCGGATATCCATAGATAGCGGCAAGAACAGGCCTATCAGTAACTGCTTCTAATCGTGAGATGGCTTCTTTGATGCCGTCCTCTAGGTTGAAAGTCGGAATGGTCATGAGTAATCTTTACTTTGGAGTTTATTTAAACTTTTCTATTGTAACTACCGGTTAGTAATAGTAAATTTTATAAATAATACGGAGATTTTACCGAGAATCATCTAAAGACAATGGAAACAATAACCTTACCTGCCCGCTATTGGGGTAATTATCGGACAATTAAAGATTTATTAGTCTTAGAACGTCTTAGTGTAGAACATTTTCTGATCGGAGAAGTTTTTCAGGAAGAAGATGATCACTTTATCCTTGGTGCTAGTCATATTATCACTCCAGATTGGGTCTTTAGGCAACAGTATGATCAGAGCTATCCGCTGGGTTATCAGGCGAGAAACCTATCCTGTGATGATCCGTTATTTCCGGTGTTAGAATACGAATACGCAGAACCACATCAGCAGTTGATAGCGCCTCCTTCTCCTCAAGAATGTGCACAAAACTTTGCTATCCATCCAGATTTCTTGCCATACATACAGGAGCATCTCGAAAACATGTGGGGCCTGGGAATTGGTACTATCACTATACATAATCATCCGACAATTTCCTATTCTTCCTTAGATAGAGAAAGTCAACAAAGTTTGCAGATCTTATATGATCTTTCTGATAGAAGTACAGACTTTCGAACCTTCGTAAAAGACTATTTGCGCACCAGGCAAAGAACCCCCAGTGAAACTGATCTTGCTATAACCAGGCAATTTTCGAACAAAGGTATAGGTCTGATCGCACTAGGGAGAACTAAACCTCTTTTGCCTGAAACTGTGAACCCTGATCCTCACGATTATATTGGGTTTAAAGTTCTGGATCATGGCTATGAGCCAGTCCAGGTTAAGCTGCCACCAAGACCACCCACTCCACCGCCCTTCCCTCACCTTTACTGGGTAGATCGGCAAGTCTAATAATCCTTACTCCCGCATAGTTCGAAATCACTAAGTCGGGTTTAATGCGATTTCCGCAACTTTTATAAATCAACCCTTATCTCAGCTAAGCATGGTAACCAGAATGGGAACTCGGCAGAGGAAAACCCGCCAAAAATTCACGAAACATTATCGTGAACGGGGAAAACTTTCTTTAAGCCAGTATTTTCAAGAACTCCAAGTAGGAGATAAGGTTAATCTTAAGATCAATTCCAATATGCAGACCGGGCAGTTTTACCCTCGATTTCATGGAATGACTAAGATGTTACGAAGTTACCTTGCGGGATAAAAATAAGGAAAAAAGAGTATTTGTTCATCCTATCCATCTCAAAAAAACTGATAAATAATCAATACAGAAAAATGTCAAATCCACAATTTGTTTCTGAAGCGCCATTAGCACTCGCGGACGTCAAGGTAGTTATACATACCGCCGAAAAACGTGATACCGAACTTAACTTTCTTTCTAACAAAGTTAAAGAATACTTAGAACATTTCATACCTTTGGCAGAAAAAAAGCGGGAAGAATTGTACAGCAAACTGGTAGGCTTAAACCTTACTAGATTGAAGGAAGAACATTTCTGCAAGATCGTCGATTTCTTGCCTAAGAATCTTGATGAATTAAAGGTAGTTCTGCAATCCTATCCTCTCAGTTTATCCAAGAAGGATCAGGAAAGCATTGTAGCAGTAGTGCAAGAATTCGTGTAAAATAGCGCAATTTTTATTAAATGAAAGCAATTACTAGATATAAAGTGGAGTCTAAAGATGGACACAAGCATGGAAGCAAAACCGGTACGAGAGGAAAATGTGATAGTACTGGATTATCTGGAACATGGATATCCGTTCGATCAGACTACTGTCAAGACTCCCATTGTGCAAGCTTTAGGCACTGATCATCTCACTATTCTAGAACTTATTCCTAAAAAAGGAGTGGCTTTGCAGCCTAATCAGAAAGTCTACATAGGAGAAGGTAAGAGAGAGGAGATCCACCATATTAAAGGTAAAATTCCGGCTGAGAAACTTACTGCAACTGCTAGAAATAGCCTTCAGGATGCCATAGAAGAGGTAGTCACTGCCCAAGAAAGCAGATTTGTAGAATTCTTTAACAAAGCTCAGCCTTTAAGCATGAGAATGCATCAGTTAGAATTATTACCGGGCGTAGGAAAGAAACATATGTGGGAAGTCTTGAATGCCAGGAAAGAGAAACCGTTTGAAAGCTTTGAAGACATCAAGGAAAGAGTTAAACTATTGCCCGACCCTAAACAGCTAATAGTCAAACGAATTTTATCTGAGATTGAAGGTAAGGAAAAGTATAGGGTTTTTGCTAATTAGCGTTTGAAGCACCGAAATTAATTTTAAAGCCTTTTGATTAAAAAGTTATATGGCACTTACTCCAGACACACTTAAAGAGATTGTTGATGCGAAAGGATTACAACGCCTGCAACCGAATAGCGAGATTATACTCGTTCATAGTGGGATTGGCGCAAATGCATCTTTTACTGTTCATGGGAGATTTGTGGAATTACCTAGTTCCGGTTTTGTCACCGTGAGAGATTATCTCCATCTGCCTATTGAATGTAGGATTGATCCTGAAGCACCGGGAGAATTACTTACATTTTTGAGAGCATTTCCAGAGTCATCTCACTATCCAAGAATCTCAAAACCTGAATGTTTTAATTATTTTGGCAATCCTGGAAATCTTGGAGAGAAAGCCCATCGTAGATTCTATCAAGTTGAAACGCGTTAAGAAAATCTTACAACTCAAATCTACCACAACATCATCCATCTCTTATCTTTTTCCTTCTGTCTAACTAAATCAGTCATGCCGGCTTTGGAAGCGCGCTTCAAGAATTCCTTTGCGATAATTTTTACCCGTAAGCCGTTGATATCGACATCATTTTCAAAAAATTCATATCGCTCCAGTAATCTATCCAGTAATTTTGCCTGTGTTTCTAGGTTGATGTGCAGGATGCCAGAGGCAGCAATATGGTATTCTTTTTCCAATTCTTTTAATTTTTTAAATTGAGCCAGCAGTTCTTTAGTATCATATTGAACTTCCCCAAGAAATTCGGTAATGGCATCAAGGTCAGCCAGAACATCTACCTTTTTAGGCTGAGGTTTCTTTCCTAATAATGAACTCCACCACTTTTTAGACATGAGGAAAATAAATAGTTATGGATTATAAATGTTTCTAGGAAGGATTTTGAGGTACAGAAGAAATTGTTGAAGGATATAATCTTCTCCATAAGAAGTAAAGTTGTTCAGGATAGAGTTGGTCTGTTTTTAGCATTTTAAGAAAGGTTTCACGCATATAGATGGTGTTTCTCCTTTCTTTGGTAGGAAGAGAATGGATAGAGATATCTCTAATATGCCTCAACGTACCCTGAATATGGGCGGCAACATTACTTTCTAAAGAAAGTGAGACATAGCCAGCAGTATGAGCTGCTTCACTTTGTTTGGCAATCTCGACCTTACCAATGAGGTCTGCTAAATCTTTTTGAAGACTGTCATACCTAACCATCCTATCACCATAAAGCAATAAAAGAAGAAAGTATATAAATTTTAGCTGAGAAGATATTAATTTGGAACTTCCAATCCTAACTTCTCACAGATCCTTTTTTGATTTTCAGTTAAACGCTTAGGGTGCTTGCGCACAAATTCTTCGAACTCTCGATCGATGTCTTTCATATCCGCCACCTCTTTCAAAAAGAATTTTAAGATAAAGAATCCATTTATAAAATTTATTTTTTCAAGCTGGTAGTGAAAGGAAGTTGTTTTGGTGCAGTGAAAAAATTATTCAATCTTGATCTTTCATATGCGGCTCACAGATTTTCCAAGCAGAGTCGATTTCAGCTTGAGCATTATAAAGGTGCTTGGAAACAAGATCAAGTTTTCCTGAAAGTTGTGTTCTTCCTGCAGCTGAATCGCGTTCTGCTTCAGCTTCAACACGCTGCGCTAATAAACCTACAAACTCAGCTACCTTATCGTAGCGCATATCGCCAATTGAATTGGCCAGAGCTTGTAACGAACCATAATAACCATCGATATGAGTTGGATGTTTTGTTTCAGGCATTAGCGTAGTAAAGATTTTCCAGAAGCATGATGATAGAATTTTACGAGAAGAGCAAAAAAGGCAAAGGCGCTAAGTGCGTAAGCCAAGACATAAAAGAGGTTAGCAAGGGAACCTAAAAAACCAGATAATCCCCAATACGCGTATAGTAAATCTCCACCCAGGAAAGCAATATTGGCAAAAAAAAGATAGATTAAATTGGCTTCAATGGAATCAAGATGTTTGAAAAACAAAAAGAGATGTGTAGAGGAAATTAAAATGAGTGAAGTCATGAGGGGATAAAAATAAGTGAGAAAGGTACTTTCGACAGTTTCATTTCCTACAATAGAAACATAAGCAATAACTAAGACAACGAAAATCGATCCGCCGGCAAGGATAGGTACTAACCTTTGAGTTTGACCATAATTTTTGTAAAGCATGTAGCTTAGCGCAACAAAAGAAAGTAACATAAAAAAAGCTCCAGTAACCCAATAGAAATCGGGCATTCCTGTTTCAGGAACTTTCTCAAAGACGCGATAGATGAGATACCAGCTTAATTCTCCCAAAGCAAAGAGTACGTAGCCAACAATGAGGAAGAAAAAAATGAAAAATTTTCCATCGGAAAAAAGTTCGCGGAGCTTATCCTTGAACAAGGTGTTCACTGCTAAAATACCTAGAATTGCAGATAGAAAAGCGAATACTAACGTTACAAAATAAAGAGCAGTTTGCAAATCTAGCACCATTTTTAGGAAGAATAAAGATCAGATCGTATATAAATTTGTTGGTAAGCCTAAGATGAGCAAGAGAGTCTTTAATTCCTTATTGATGAAACAATGAAACAAAATGTTTAAAAATGGCTGCTAAATTGAGCTATTTTATGACTATAGAATTACCAGGATATACTGCTGATTTTGCAAATCAAGTATATTCTCGCAGTTATACCGGAGATAGCAAAGTTACTACTTCAGATGGAAAAGTAGTAGATTTAACCGATGTTCTTCTTTTGACTCATTATAAAAAACCTTCTGAACAGGACGTGGTGGAATTTATCCGGAGAAAAGCAGAAGACGTACGTGGATCTGCAATGTTGGTTGGACCTCGCGGAGAAAGACTTTCAAGCGGTAAAAATATTGTCGAAGAGGCAATTAAAACTTTACCAATACAAATGCAAGTAGACTTACAGACTGGTGATGAAAAGCTCTATGATTTTATTAAGAAATACGCTACAGCGTACCCACTACTGGAAGGAGAAGCTCGATCACAATATCTCGTTGTTGATTATGGGTTGCTTCCGACAGAAGTTATTGAAGCAAATCACAAGACAGGAAAAGTAGATGGTATTAACTGGTATAGGGCTGCTTTTGCTCATGACCAATTTCAAGCAGTTGGTCTTGGTCTCCAATGGCAGGCAAAGATATTATATGAAGGAAGATTACCTTCTCAACAAGATATGGATATTTTATTGAAACACAGCACGAATGACTCCCAAACTTTTACGATTAATAAAAAACCGTACGATTCTGAGGCAGTCAGAGCAGTATTAAGATCAATATACGCTGCTATGGAAAACAACTCCGATGGCCTTGCCGGACTACAAGACGGATCTGCTGAAGCCTTGCAAGCAGTAGCACTTTCCCCAATCATAAAACTACATGAACTTCTTGAAAGACAAATGAGAGCACAACAAGAAGCTCAAGCTACATTAAAAGGAGCAAGACCAGCAGTTCCGAGTGGGCTTATTAAACCATAATTAAAATCATTTAGAATTCAAACAATTTCTTCTGTTCTTTTTTTACTTTCAGCAACTTGCTTTCCTTCAATAACAGATTAATGTCAAAACCAAATTTTCTCTTGATCAGTTCTTCTGCATATCTCATCATCAGGCTCTGATCTGAAAAAGTAAGTGGTTTTTCCTGCAGGCTTTTCCTGGTCGCTTCCCGGCAGACCCAGACTCCTAGAGGGATATTATATTCCGAGGTAATAAATCTAAGAGCGAGGCAACTTCCCTGACGTTTCAATTCTTTCATTTTTTCTAATACAGAAATACGGCAGGCATAGTAGCCGCCAGCAGTCTCTTCCGCATACTCTTTTCTTCCATCGTAATTTTCGTAATCAGTAGAATACATGTAACCATGTTTACTCCAGGGGTTTACTTGATTGCCCAAATATGTTTCAAATAATTCATAACTCCATACCTCTGGAAATAACAGCAGCAGATAATAATTGCCCCACCCGCCGCCGAAATAAGCGCGATATTCGCCTACAGAAAGATCTTTGATCTCTTTGATCAATTGCTTGCCTACGGTATCATCGACAGCTGTTATACTCCAACGGGTCGGCACTAATTTCCGATTTTCTTTCAAACCAACACTGCCAACGGAAAGCAGTTTGTTCAAAGCACTTTCTTCAAATCCTTTTTGATAGAGACTGATGATGGCTGGAGCAGCTTTCAGATCAGTATCTGAAACCACGCGTTCAACCCGAGAATCCACAGAAGGATTAGCAGTGATGCGTGCATTTCGTATTGCTGCTTGTGGCCCGAAGGGAATGATTTCTTTTTCCGGCTTGAATTGTAATTGAGGAGTTTTTTGCAAATTGACTTCTAACTCAACCGAATTTTTGGCAATCCCAACTTCCTGTACGATGTTTAGAAATTTGCTCCCTTTTTGAATCTCTTTGACATTTGCTTGCGTTCTAGAATTGACTAAACCGTAGCGCATACTAGCGATATTGCCGATAGCTGCATTTTCTTTACTCCATAAACGAGGGGAATCATAATGCGAAGTATCGCCAGAGAATTGCGGGCTTAGAAATCCGATATTGACCTGCGGATAACCAAACCTACCGATAAATGGAGCAGGAGCACTACCTTGAAAATCAGTCTTGAAAGATTGATTAATCTTCAGTTGAGGAACTTGTTCAATATCTTTAAACTTAACCCGGCGGATTTGCATGAAAAGAAAAATAGCTTATTACTTTTAATAATTATGAGACTTTAGTAATGGGAATTCATTAACTTTATATAAAGATATTTCTCAACTGACAATTATGGATTTTAGCGCGATACTAGGTTGGGTAGCCACATTCTTATTTTCGATAATGATAATTCCGCAAATGATAAAAACTATCAAGCTAAAAGATACCAGCGGAGTAAGTTTACTCCTTTTTATAATTTACTTTGTAGCAAATATAATCGCCCTTGTTTATGCTTTCCTGATTTACCAACCTCCCTTGATAATGAAATATATTATCGCCTTAATAACTACTATTATTTACTTAGGGCTTTATTGGGTTTATTATAAGAGAAAAACAATACAACCTTCAATATAAATTAGAAAGAATTTTGCGGTAGTTTTTTAAAGAATAGCCTTCCTTTTTACTTTTATGCGGACGTGCTGGAGCGGTCAAACGGGATGGTTAATTCTGTGACAAAAATCAAGAATTAGTCCAAGCTTAGGCCGTTCTAAACGGAAGATACCCATTGGCTTAGTGCCTACGCAGGTTCGAATTGCCTGCTACACTAGGCGAACGTTGTCAAGTGAGGCGTTCACTTCGTGAAGCCCCACGAGCAGCAGCCTAAAGTGTAGCTGGAGCGAAAGTCCTGCCGTCCGCATTTTTATTTTCTCTTTGGGGGTTGATAAGGGCAGACTGCCCTTATCCTGTAGTCCGCATTTTTTATTTTTGAGGAGCGATGAGCTTTTACTCCTATCATTCTTTTCAAGAACAACAATATTTATGAAGCAGCCATTTACTTTCTTTCTGAAAAAAATACGGAGTTGAAAATATGAAAT
>JACPIL010000009.1 GCA_016188105.1 Candidatus Woesearchaeota archaeon
TTTTTGTTTTGGTTTTCATGTGTGTTTTAGATGCAAAGCCTGTTTTTATTTAAACATTCTGTTCAGATTAACTATCCGTAACTCTTATAAAGCATAAAAATAACATTTCTCTTGATGAAAAAAGCGGTTTTAGGCAATGGTCTGACTGTACTTTATTACCCTAAAAAAGTTAATTCTGTGGTGGTAGAAGTGATGATTAACGTGGGCAGCTGCCATGAAAAAAGTGATGAGCGGGGGATATCGCATTTCTTAGAACATATTCTTTTTGAAGGAACTAAAAAAAGACCAACCAATAAAGAAATATCTAATGAAATTGAACGCATTGGAGGAGACTTTAATGCCTATACTTCAACTGGGAAAACTTGCTTTTATGCCAAAGTGCTGAAGAAACATTTTACAATAGCGGTTGATGTGCTGGCGGATATTTTACAGAACCCATTACTACGTGAAGAAGATATTAAGAAGGAAAAAAATGTGGTATTGAAGGAAATTGCCATGATCTACGATGAACCACGATTTCACCAATGGATATTATTGCAGCAGAATTTGTTTGAAAAGCACCCGTGCAAATATCCTACTTACGGTGATGTGAAGGTGATAAAAACATTGAACAGGATAAAGGTAGAAGCTTTCTTCAGGAGATATTATGTGCCAAATAATATGGTTGTTTCTATCGTTGGGGATGTTCCAAACTGGAGAAAGGAAATCGAAAAGAATTTTGTGTTTAAAAGAAACAAAATTGTGAGAACAGAATTTTCTGAAGAACCGGCGCTGCGGAAGAATAAAAAAGTATGGCTTAAGAAAAAAATATTCAATACTCATCTGGTCCTTGGATTCAAGACTGTGTCAAGAGCGCATGCTGATTCGTACGTTTTGGATGTGATTAATGGAATTCTCGGCAGAGGACAGAGCGGGAAAATGTTTACGGAAATCCGCAGCAAGCGTGGATTAGGCTATGATGTGGGTACGCAAGTTATGTCAGACAACAATTTTGGTTATTTTGCCGCTTATGCCATCATCGATAAGAAAAACATTGATTTAGTGAAGAATCTGATGCTGGAAGAAATACAGAGCTTGCAAAATGTTACTGCGGAAGAAGTCAAAGAAGCACAGGATTTTATCGAAGGAGATTATCTTCTGGAAATGGAAGATACGCAGAAAGTAGCGGATCAAATGTTATTCTGGGAGCAGGTTAAGAGTGTGGAAGAGATGAATGAATATTTGCGTAAAGTAAAGAAAGTCACTATTAATGATATTAAACGTGTGGTTGGAAAATATTTCAATCATTATGCGCAGGTAGTGCTGGAAGGGAAATAAGGATGAATCAATCAAACTTCACTCGGTTGAGTATATTTACAGTACTTTTCATTTTCTTAAGCGGTTGTGTCAGCGAGCCTGAAAGAACAACCCAAAATGAAATTGTAGTGGAAGAACCTGAACCAATTTATGAAAAACCTCAAGATTTAATTCAGGAAACTGAGGATGCGCCAAGTGAAATGCCTGTAGAAATAACGTCTTTTTCCTGGGAGAAAGACAGTGGCTCAAGAATTGTAGATGGCTCTGTCCCTTTCATTCATAAACTGAAAGATGGAAAGTTCCGCTTGTATTACTGTAAGGATAATGGGATATTGTCCGCTGTCTCCAGTGACGGCTTGACTTTCACAAAAGAGCAAGGAGTGAGAATCTCTCCCGGAAAGGGGTTTGAATTGCAGGTCTGCGATCCAACCATCATAGATCTTCCAGATGGAAAAATAAGAATGTATTACAAAGGTGCTAATAGTTTAATGCCTGGGCCTGGACAGTCTGTCCACAAAATTTATTCTGCGATCTCCTCAGATGGGTTAACTTTTCAAAAAGAGGGGCTGAGGATAGATTCTGAGACCAGCGGCGACAATGATTGGGCTTCTGTTCCTGATGCGATAATGCTTCCAGATGGAAGAGTAAGAATATATTATGTAACCGCAGCCGAGAGGGAGCATGGGATCGGTTCAGCCATATCTACTGACGGTCTGAATTTTGTAAAAGAACCAGGGATCAGAGTCGAGAAGCTGGTTGATCCAGCTATGGTGAGAATAAACGACCGATATGTAATGTTTGCAGCTTCTATAGAAGAACAATTTCCCAGAGTCCCTAAAGGAATTTATTACTTAGAATCTTCTGATGGACTTGAGTTTGGTGAACCAAAGGTAGTATTCCAAGCAGAAAATGTGTATGACCCATCTGTCTTGAAGATTGATGAGAATACAGTTAGAGTGTTCTATGGAAAGGTTGCACCACCACAAAAACCTGCGGTGGAAAGCCATACGGGGAAGATCGTGGAATGAATTTTATTAAAAAAGATTTAATTATACGCTTCCATCGATATCTTATCTAACTTCGCTTTATTCTTTCTGAATGGTTCTAGAAGAGCATTAACTTCTCGGGCTAAAGCATTCTTCAAGTCAAGCGGATGAAGTTTCTTCGCTAAGAAAGCGTCTTCTAGTTCTTGGTAGCTGCTGAAAGAGATATTGCCGCCGAATTTAGCTGGACGTTCGATCACAAATTTTTCTTTCTTATCCTGTTTGATAGTCATGATCACCAATTTGAGAAATGCTAGCACGCCGTTGTCTTCTGCTTTTCCTTCTTCGCAGTAGGCGCCCCGAACTTTGTCCTGCACGCTTTTTTCATCGTCTAAGAGATCAATTTTTGATTTAGGATCGGAGGCAGACATTTTCTTGCCGATCAATCCTGGAATTAACGGAGTCATGACTTCAACGCGGGACTTGTAACCTGCTTTGGGTAAGTATTCGCGAGCGTACATCAAAATTTTTCGTTGATCTACACCACCATACTGTACATCTGCTTGAAGGTATTCTTCATCCAAGGCTTGCATCAAAGGGTAAATGATTCCACTTAATTTAGGGCTGTCACCAAACTTGACTACTTCTGACGCTGCTTTAGTTGCATCGTGAATGGAAGTGACGGTTGATAATTTTAAAGTGTCAAGAATGTAATCTTTCTTGAGCTGGAATTCTGAGCCTTTGACGATCTCGATGTTTTTAATATCTGCGCCCACTGCTTGAAACATCAACGGAATGACATTGGAGTAGTATTTGTAGCGCTTTTCTAATACATCCCATGGACAGTTGTCTAATGCGCCATGAATATCTGCGAGGAGTACTTTGACCTTGAATCCTGCTTTGAGAAAGTCAGCCATCTTGAGAACCCAGACGTAGTAACCTATGTGCGGTCTGCCGGTGATAGCGGTTCCTAAATATACCACTGGTTGTTTTTTCTTTTTGAGAAGATCGAGAAGTTCTGCTTCGGTAACAATTTCCTGGGTATTGCGCTTGATTAACGCTAATTTCTGTTCGGGATTCATTCACAGTTGGAATGGTAGGAGATTTAAATATTTAATGTTGGTTCTTCTCAATTTCAGTAAAATATAAATACTCGTCCTTGTAATAACTCAAAGGGGTGGGTGAATGGTTAAAGCAGTTATATTTGATTTTTGGGGTACTTTAGTAGAGAACGGAGTCTGGAGCCCTATCAAGCAAGTACAGCAGATCCTGGACATCAATATGCCTTTTTCTGAGTATGTGGGCCGAATGGAACAGGCCATGATGACCAAGAAGTTTAATTCTCTACGCGAAGCCTTCGAAGCGGTCTGTGAAGAATTTAAAGTTGAATGTAATGAAGAGAAGATGGAAGCACTGATCGGGATGTGGAACAAGTCCTGGATGTTAGCTAAGCCATATGAAGAAGTGCAAGAGGAGCTAGGAAAGCTAAAAGAAGAATATAAACTTATTTTGGTTTCAAATACTGATAATTTTTCTATCAACCAAGTACTAGATAAATTCCAGCTGCGAGAATATTTTGATCACGTCTTCTTATCGTATGAAGTAGGATTGCTCAAGACCGATCCAAAATTCTTGAAGAAAGTTCTGAAGGAGACTAAACTCGCGGCAGAAGATTGTGTTCTTGTAGGAGACAGTATCCTCAGCGATATGGAAGCGGCCAGGGAAGCCGGAATCAAGAGCGTTTTGATGGATCACAAGCAGCGCCAGCATTTCCAGCCAAAAATCAGAAACCTTAAAGAATTATCAAGTATTCTTAGCCAGTGATGGCAGAAATTACATTTTTAGGAACTGGATGCATGCAGCCGACTAAGACTAGAAACCATGCCGGCGTTTTATTGAATTACAAGAAGGAAAATATTCTCTTTGATTGCGGAGAGGGTATTCAACGGCAGATGCGCATCGCCGGGATCAAACCAGCAAAAATAACCAGACTTTGTATAACTCATTGGCATGGGGATCATGTTTTTGGTATTCCTGGATTGCTTAGCTCCATGGGCGCTGATCGCATGAGTCAGGAAGAAGAACAAGTTCTACATATTTATGGCCCCAAGGGATCAAAAGTGTACCTTACTAATATGATGAAAAGTTTTGCAGCGAAAGATATCATTCCTTACGAAGTGCATGAAGTCTCTGCCGGAAAAGCGTATGAAGGCGAGGATTTCATCTTAGAAGTGCAGAAATTAGAACATTCTGTTCCTTGTATCGGATATAGGTTTCGCGAGAAGGATAAATTGCGTATTGATGTAGTGAAAGCAAAGAAATTAGGATTGGAAGGCCCAGTATTAGGAAAACTGCAGCAAGGTAAAGATGTAATGGTTAAAGGAAAGAAGATCAAAGCCAAAGATGTAACCTATGCTACAGTAGGAAAGAAAATAAGTTATGTGACAGACACTATTCCCTGTAAAGGTGCAGATTTATTGGCGAAAGATGCAGATTTACTTATTTGTGAAGGTACACACTTGGACGAGATACGGGAGAAGAGCGAGAAGTCCCGACATATGACAGTTAGACAGGCCGCTTTGATTGCTTCTGAAAATAATGTACAGAAGTTAGTGATTACTCATATTAGTCAAAGGTACAAGATGTCTTCAGAGATCATTGAAGAAGCACGAACATATTTTGATAGTTCGGTGGTGGCAGAAGATTTTATGAAGATTAATGTGTGAAGAAATGATATCAGAAGGTTTTGGGCTAGTACTTTTTTCTTTGATTGTTTTTACACTACTTTTTTTAGCTGTAGGTTATAACTTTTTTAAAGTACGAAAAATCAAAACTGTAAGGAATAGTTATTTAATGGCTGTAATAACAAGTTTATGTTATGTTTTGGCATTCCTATTTCTTTTGTTTGAACAAATACCTTTGTTTCTTATTTTCTTTTTTGTGGTTGGGCCAGTATGTGTAGTAGTTGCCTGGGTTAAATATGGTAAAGTAACAGTATCAGAGCAGGCAAAAAAGACAAAAGAGGTTATTAAGAAAGATAAAAATAAGAAACTCACTTTTTTTGATGTCTTTACAGCCAAAGGATGGGTTAAGATAGCTTTAAAATTTGGAACAATAAAAGCAACTATTTTAAGTTTTGTTATTGCACTGATTGTGTCTTTCTTATTATTTTTGCTCCTAAAACAGATTGGTTACACTGAATCGATTTTCGAAGTAATGACAAATGCAATATTCACTTCGGTTTTAGCTGCCGGATGGATTTATTTTACAACTAGAAAAATTAAGAAATAATCACAATCCATCATAAAACTCTTTCATAACTCGCTCTATCTCGACAGTCTCTTTCAACTTAAGCAGTTTCCCTCTTAACTCCTTCCCACCAGGACAGCCTTTGGAAAAGTTCATGGCCTGCATCCTGATGTTATATACTTTGATGGTTGGATATTGTTTGGCATATTCAACGTATTTGAAAAAGGTTTCAATCTTTTTCTTGGAGGACATACCACCATATTTTCCTTTCTCTAAGTATTGGTTGATCTGAGTAAAAAGAAATGGATTGCTCATCGCTTCCCGGCCGATCATGACGTAATCGCAGCCGGTTTCATCTAACATGCGCTTGGCATCTTCGGGAGTTCTGATGTCGCCATTTCCTACGACAGGAATAGAAACCATCTGTTTCAATTCTTTGATCAAAGCCCAGTTAGATGTTCCTGAATATCCTTCTTTTACCGTACGCGGATGGAAGGTGATCATGTCCAAACCTTCTTCTTCCGCAATTTTAGCGATAGCTTGCCATTTATCTGGTTTGGTAACGCCTGCTCTGATTTTGACGGTTACTGGTTTCTTTGTAGCTGCACGCATAATTTTGAAAATTTCTCTAGTCAAATCAGGATGTTGCAATAAGGCAGAACAGGCCATCTGCTGGGTGATATGATCGGCGGGACACCCCATGTTGTAATCGATTATGTCAAAATATGGTTCGACAATCTTAATCGCTCGTTGGAGTGCTTCTAAATCTGAGCCAAATAACTGGATAGCTAAAGGTCTTTCTTTCTCTGAGAATTCGATGAAATTGTGGATGTCTGCTTCTCGGGCTACCACAGCATGAATATTAGTGAATTCAGTTACCACTAGTCCTGCGCCAAGCTCTCGGCAGAGCAACCTTAGGGCAGGATTGCTTACTCCTGACATGGGAGCAAGAAATGCTTTGGATGGAAATTTTGGTAACATAGATTGGAAAAATGACCTTGCAATAAAAAAGTATAGTAAAAAGCAGAGAAAAATATTTAAAAGAAGGTTTAGCCTAATCTTTTATGAAAATTGTTGTTGGTTCTACTAATCCAAGCAAACTTGACGCGGTAAAAGAAGTTCTTTCCATGTATTCTTTTTGGGGAAATGCAGAAATTGTAGGAGTTAGTGCAAATTCTGAAGTTTCTGATCAACCGAAGACCAGCGCTGAAACTATATGGGGAGCAATAAATAGGGCAAGGCATGCTTATCAAGCAGGCGGATGTAATTATGCTGTTGGTTTAGAATCTGGCTTCCATGAATTCCCTCATGCGGGACACATGGAATTCACTGCCTGTGTAATCTATGATGGGAGAGACAATCATTTTGGATTTTCCTCTGCCTTCAAATGTCCTGATGCTGTTTATCAGATAATGCAAAAGGACGGGCTTAACCTGAATGACGCATGTTATAAAGCAGGATTAACTCAAAATCCAGAAATAGGAAAATCGGAAGGTATCATTGGAATATTAACAAAAGGAAGAAAAACAAGAAAAGATTACACTAAAGATGCTATTATCATGGCTATGATCCATGTGGAGAATAAATTCTAAGCTCGAAGAACTTAAATAATCCTTTTTTCTTCTTGCTCTTTGATAGATGAATACAAAAGCTAAAGGGTCAAAAGGGGAACGTGAACTTATCCATTTCTTCAACCAAAATGGCTGGTCGGCTATCCGGGCGGCTGGAAGCGGTTCACAGAGATATCCTTCTCCAGACATTCTGGCTGGGAATGCCATGCGCAGGGTAGCCATCGAGTGTAAAGTCACGGCAGAGACTAAAAAATACCTGTATGATGAAGATATTGAGCAATTACGGGCTTTTTCTACTCAGTTTGGAGCAGAAGGATGGTTTGGAGTCAAGTTTCCCAGCCAGCCCTGGTATTTCCTGATGCTGGAAGATATCGAAAACACTGGCAAGTGTTGGGCGATATCGTTAGAATTGGCGCGGAGAAAAGGCTTGACCGTTGAAGAATTGTTAGGTAAATCCAGTCTAGAAATTAAACAGTAAATTATACAGTATCTCTTCTGAATTGAAATCTCTCAGCAAAGCCATTTCTTTCAAAGACGAGAGGAATGCCAGCAAAATATTCGTTGATTTTTGTAACTGTGTACTTTACTTTATTTTTATCTGAGCTAGTGATAGTAGCTTGATCCCGGACTATCTCGTGCTTAGGACCTACATACACTAATTCTCTACGAATATGTAAAGACCCGTCTGAACTAAGATAATTCTCTGTTTTACAAGCCCTTACTGGACTCTCGGCTACGATGCCCAGGTCGGTTTGTGGCCTTGAACCAGATAAACGTTCTAATAGGTCTCTGGTCTGCCAGCTATCAATGAATGTATAATCTTCTGCTAAAGTATCCAGACGTTTTTGCTGTTGGTACATACTTTTCTACAGTCTGGGCCATTAATTAAAAACCTTTTGCAGTAAATGTTTACAGCGAAACATTTAAAAGCGTCACTACCCAAATTAACATAAAACAACCTACTAAAAAGATTCTACAAAATGCGCCTGACTCAAAAAAAAATTGAAGAAATTATGCTTTCCATTCTAGGGGAAGAGGGATTATCTTTAATCAAGGAGCTTTCAGGCAAGCAGAATGTTTCTGAATTTGAACTAGCAGATAAGCTCAAGAAAGACATCAAAATTGTACGGAAGATGTTGTACCTCTTGTATAACCATAACCTAGTGAGCTTTATCCGGAAAAAAGACAAGATAAAGGGCTGGTACATTTATTATTGGACCCTACAACCAGAAAGCATAAAATTCAGCTATATCAAGCGAAAAAAAGAATTGTTAGCCAAGCTACAGCAACGATTAGAAGAAGAAAGTAGGGAATTATATTTCACTTGTCCAAATAAGTGTGTACGGCTTAATTTCGACCAAGCTATGGACTTTGAATTTCATTGCCCGGAATGTGGTGAATTATTATCGCAAGAAGACAATACAGAAAGAATTGAAACGCTTCGCAAAAAAGTTTCTGAGATTGAAACTGAACTCGAAGAGTTAATGGAAAAAAGGAAAGTACGAAAAATAGCAACAAAAGCCCGGAAGAAAGAAGTTAAAGTGAGAAAACGGGAAAAACAACGGAAGAAGGCAACTACTAGAAAAGCTGCTAAACCAAAACTTAAAAAAATAACAAAGAAGAAAAAATAATTTTACTTATCTTCGTTTTCTTGAAAGTGCTTTCTGGATGCTCACTTCTTCTTTCAACACTTTTGAAGTCAGCCGCTGAATATTCATTTCCATAGAAGCAACTCGCCGTTCTAGTAAAATAAGAACGCGAAGTGAATACACAATAGCTAACAAAGTTCCTATAATAACAGCAAGAATTACCTGCTGAAGTTCAAGACCAGCCATATCATACACCTCTTTGAATATATCTATTAACCAAGAGATTTGAATATATAAAAGTTGCGGTGGTTTCGGAAGTAAATCTTTATAAAATAACTAACAAATTAGGTAAAAATGGAAGATTATGAGCAATTACTTAAAAAAGCACAGGAAGAACTTCCCGAGCAGGCTCAGGGAGGAGAACGATTCACTATTGAGAAAATTAAAGGCCATCTAGAGGGAAACAAAACAGTATTAGCTAATCTCAAGCAAATCGCCAAAAGTTTGCAACGGGATGAGAATCATCTGCTTAAATATTTGCTGCGTGAACTGGCTACTCCTGGGAAATATGAACGAGGGGATCGGGCAATTTTAGGGACCAAGGTCGCTGCTTCCATCATCAATAAAAAAATCAAAAAGTATGCCAGCGAATATGTTTTCTGTTCGGAATGTAATAAACCGGAAACCAAACTGGTAGAAGAAAAAGGTATTACTTACTTGCGCTGCCAGGCCTGTGGAGCGAAAAAGCCGGTGAAAAGTATCTAAGATGGATTATATTGTCGCTAAAAAACAAAGTCAATTTGGCTTATTAGTAGTGGTTACTGATTCTGATATCATCGGGAAGAAATTTGAAGAAGATCGCTTGCAGCTAGATTTGACGAAGAAGTTCTACCAAGGAGAAGCTAAGACTAAAGAAGAAGTTAAGGCGATCATGATAACTGCCCGGCACATACATCTTACCGGCAAAGGCGCAGTGGCAATTGCAGTCGAGATGGATCTGGTCGATCCCAAGAAGATCATTTTCATTGATAAAGTTCCGCATGCGGAAGTTATGAATGAGTGAGGCTTGACTTATAGGAGAAATTTGCAAATGTTAACCGAAAAAAATATTGAAGAGTTACTTGAAGAAATACAACCTTCTTATAAAATTAAAAATGATAGAATCTCCAAAACTAATAGAGGGGGAGGGGGTTTCTTTTGCACTACAGATGCAGCAATATTATATGTAACAGAGATAGAATATTACCGTGAATTATCTTGTTTAATGGGCGGTTCACGAAATTTAAATCAAGAGCCGGGACCAATTATTTTGGAAGTTTTATCTAACGCTGTTGAAAGAGGAAACGGGGGAGTCTTAGGTTTACCAATCTGGGTAGAAATTTATGAAGGTAATAAGGGTTATGTCCTTCGGGTTAAGGATTCTGGAAAGGGGTTTGATTTTAAAGAAGTAATTAGAACCATGAAAGAAGGGAAAAGATATTTTAAAAATGAAGGAAATGGCTTCCGTCTTTATGATCAATCTGCTCATGAAGTCTTTTTTGAAGGTCAAGGCAATATTGTAAATATACTAATTAGAAATAATGAGGGAATTACAATTACTCCATAAAACTTCCTAACCCTACCTGTTTGTCTTTCTCTTTGCCAAATACTTGATCAACCTGTGCTTTGACTAAGTCCAAGGTTTGTTTAAGATACGGGGAAAAATTGTATTTCTCTGCTAGCTTAAGAGAAGGAGTTAAATATTTTATAACAGATCCTTCAGAGATGGTAAAAATCAATTTCCCTCCACAAGCAGTACACTTATTAGTAAGCGGGGGCCGACGATATTTATCATTACATTTTACGCATCTGAATTGTTGCATGGAAAATTTACGAAGATTACCTTTAATATCCCGTAAGAAATGTTTTTGTATGACTAACTCGGCAACGCCGTCCATATCTACTGCACGCACTTTTTTTGCTATCTCCATCTGTCCAAATAATTTTTCTTCCATGGAAGGAAGTATTTTGTAGGCAGAACATTGTACTCCTTTGTTAAAATTATCCACGTGATGAGTAAACCCGTAACCCTCATACTGCCTTTCCGTCCCTAAGCGATCAGATAACTGTTCGACTTTTTTCTTTTCCGGCCCATAACGGACCTCCCACGGATTTTTTAATTCTAAGGATGCTTCATACATTTCCAGAGGATATTTCCAAACCAAATCAATACCGTGTACTTGATCGTCAACTTCGGTTGGATCCAAAAAGGAGGTAAGAACTAGGGGCGCATCCATGGTTGAACCCCGAGTATTGGGAAGGAATTGCCGGGAAAAATTGAGGAGGGCATCCATCAACAACATCACTGCTGCTTCATCACCGTCACAATCCCGCCTAAGACCGGCATGAAAAGTGGGGTGGGCCAGCAATCCCTGCGTCTGCGAAGAGCCGATGATTCTCCCTACTAACCCTGCCGAAATGTGTGGAGCAAGAGCAATGACTAAATGTCCAGCCAACTCTTCTTCTTTTTTTATGTTGTAAAATGGTTTTAGGCCGTAAAATCGCACCAGAAGATCATCTATAAATTGAGAAACCCGTTTCAATACTTTTGGTGCCGATTCATCCAAAGAATCAAAACCGGGAAGAATAATGTCCTGAGGCTTTAATTCTAGAATTTGGTTGTCATTGCTGAGTTCTTGATCATGGATGTCTTTCAGATATCCTAACTCTCGAAGCTTTTCTACTGAAGTGCCTATTTCTTTAGGTTTAAAATGAGTTATAGGAAGTTCGGTACAATCATATCTGGTTGTGCCTTCTTTATTGACGTATACTTCATGCTTAGCGCGGAGAATTCCTTTAGCTAGATGTTCAACCACGTGATTTTTATTAGAAGTACCTCGTACGCCTTTAATCAGATCGGCGTGTAGTTTTTCTCCTAGTCGTTCCTTCGCCTTACTAAAATAATATTGTATATCTATATCACTATTTTTGTAAGGAAAAACTTTTCCGTGTCGGCAAGTCTCTTTTTCAAGAATGCCACAATAGTTGCAGTTATATTTTTGAATGCACTCTTTTCCACACTCTTCACAACTACGATAGACCATTTCCTTATTACAATAAGTACAAAAGAAGGTTGGAAAGGTACTCTGCACTTTACCTGCTTCAAGAGCGGATTGAAAACTCCTTAGCCGATCTCCTTCCTCTCCTACCGGAAACAATACTTGTGGGCTGCCAGTAAGATGCCGCATCTTAGCTTTTTCTGGACGGCCCATCCTGGCACCAATAAAAGTTCCTGATTTATCTCGAAGAAGCATAGTGCTCATTTTGTTTAGTACTTCTAAACCGTCTTTTTCTCCAGATAATAAAATTTCTTTTTTTTCTAGACTAGTTTGATCATTAAAGTTAAGACAATAAGCAAGAGCGATCGCTTCTTTTCGGTCAAGAACGATATTTTCTTTATTTATAACGCTATGAGAGATACCAAGAAATTCGATTATTTTTTTTCCTTTACAATGTAATTCTTGATTTTGGTAATAAGGCACAACTATTTTTTTAATTCCTTTTTCATCTTTTTTCACTTTACCTTGTTTCAACCACTGTAGTAATAACGAGATATCTTCTGCACTGGCTAGTTTCCAATAAAAAGTATATTCTGGATGTAAAGGAACCTTAAGAAGCAAACTAATATTTATTGCTTCGTCAACAGTGGGAAATTCAAATAATGGAGCAGTGAGCAATTTTTGTAGTCGCTCTTCTTCAAGGTTTAATTCTTTTGAAAATTCGGAGATGTTTCCTGCATATTTTTCCTGTGCTGATTTTTCTACTTCCAATATCCACCATTCTGGGCAGTAACCTGCTGGAGCAAGATAGTGTCCATTTTCAGAAAAATCTCCGTAATTGAACATGATATCGCCTAAAAAAAGGATTTCTTCAATTTCTGGATTGTACTGGCGGGCTTCTTCTTCGCTATTAAGTCGGTGAACCGATCCGTCTTTAAGACGAACAATTGGTCCTTCCAAGGTATCGCAGATGGTTACAGTGGCTCCTTTTCCGGGACGTTCCACTTTCAGCTGCGTCCCGATAGCAATATATTTTTCGAGAACCATCAAGGTGGCTGGATGCATTCCCGCTGCAGAAAAGCCAGAAACGCGAGTACGGCCATACCGCAATCTCAAACCACCTACAGCTAGGGGGTAGGTTAAGATAGGTCGTCCAGCGACCATATCCATGATAAAGGTGTTGTTAGCTTTGACGGTCTTTTTTGTTTCTAGAGGTTTGTCTTTATCCTTAACAGCAGCATGTTGAGCATGAATTTTTTCTTTCAACTGTAGAAATTCGTTCATGAATTCCCATTCCAAACCAAAGTCTTTACCCCATTTGGAAAGGCGTTTCCAGAGCTTGGCTGCTTTTTGACAAAGACCTTCGGCCATGACTAGCGCCATGCCTCCGCGAATATAATTAGTTTCAATGCGAGGAATATCCTTATAGTTTGATACTTCAATTTCTTCGGTAGGATCTCCGTCAACCTCTACCGGTAAATGTGCAGCCATAAACTTAATCTCTTCATCAGAAGGATGATATTGTAAATTGGTTACGCGTTCATGATAATCGTGAACTTCGATAGCGAAGCGGTTTATTTCTTTTTCATCTGGATCATAGGGGTGGTACCCCATTTTAATACGCACGTAATCAGCCAGAATAACGGAAGTAGATGCCGCGGTTCCGCCTGCTCCACGGATGGGACCGGCATATTGCAAAGCAAAATATTCTTTACCGTCTTTTCTCTTTTTGATTTTCAGGCCAATAAATCCTTCTAGTGGAGCGGAGACTATACCAAGAGTAAGATACGCAAATCCTACCCTAATTCCTACTTCCATGGCCTCTAATTTATCTTTAAATTTACAATGTTTTTCTTGAGCCACTTCCTCTGCGATCTTAAAGCCAACCCTCCAGTCAAGCAGACCATATTCTTTTTCTAACTCAGCAATCCTTTCAGTAACTTTTGAATCTGTTATTTGAGGAGCCACTACAGAAATAAGACCGACTACTCGCTCAGCCATGTTCTTAGCCAGAGGGATTGAAACGATTGATTCTGGATCAAGCCCTTTTTTACGCGCAGCTTGGGCTACTTCATACGCTTGCTGAATGTCGCTGCCTATTTTATCAAAGTATTTGTGTATAGGTGGTGTGGCTTTCATATCGCGCTCTTTTTCCTACAATTCTCGATCGCTGGGGAATAATGAAACTATCCAAACTTCAAAACCTTAATTTCTCTGGTTTTGAGATTGACAATTGGTACTCGGGCCGGTTCAGGCTGATGACCTAACTTTTCTTGAAAGGTAGTTGTTCCTTGCCAGCAGCTACCAGAAATCGTGGTAATGCCCTTATAGTTAGCAACATTGGAATAATGGATGTGTCCGCTGATTAAGAAGTCCGGTATTTTTTTAATGAGCAAGGGGTCTTCTTTATGGCCGGGAAAATAAGGGGTGGATTTAAATGACGGAGCTAAGTGGCGACGCTTCAGTAGAAATTTTATGATTAAATCGGCACGATGATAGCCGCCGTTATTTCTAATAGAATCAACATTAGCTACATAATAATCAAAACTATAACCATGATATAATAAGACGTCAAAACCAGGAAAATTTTCTGTTTTTCCGATATTTACCATGGCCGGGTTAGTAACTAACGTCACATTAGGAATTTTAAACAAGCCAGGCGCAAATTTTTCGTCAAAGGAGGATTGTGGTTCAGCTAAGTGGACCGCATCGTGATTACCCGGACAAATTATTATTTTTTTATCCGAAGGTATTTTTTTGATAAGTTCAGTAAACTCTTGATATTGGTGAATGATATCACTAATACCTAACTCATCTATCTGAGAAGGATAAATGCCCACGCCATCAACTAAATCCCCAGCGATGATAATATATCTTACTTTTTTGGCGATTTCTTTTTGTGCCGGATTACCAGCCTCACTATTAATCCAACGTAAAAACTTATCAAATTCTTCTTTAAGAAAGAGTTTTGAACCAACATGGATATCGGACAAAAAGATTGCATATTCTTCTTCTAGCCCTTTTTTCAGTTGGTGGGTGGCGGGAACATCCGGCCAAACAATATCTTCTGCAAAGATTATCTTGTCTCCCAAAACACCAGTTATGCCTATTACTTCGTCGTGAACTAGGTCTTTTCCTTTCTGATAAAGTTCTTTTTTGTTCTTAGAAATCATGACTTTTATCTTGCCAGTAAGATCTTCTACGGTTAAAATGAGATTACCATTTTTAGTTTCCCCTATTTCATCAATTAAGGTTATAATGGAAACGTTTTCTTTTTCTTTCTTGGTTAGAAGGCGGGAAATGGGCATGGTATTTTGTAGTTCCTGGCGATTCCGTAAGAGGCCTTCCAAAAAGCGATACCGAGATAAAAACAAAAGAGTAAAATCCTTCACTTCGTACTTGTGTGGTTCGTTTTTATAAGAAATAATTATCTCAACTTGCTGAGGAGAGGAAGATATCTCTGGCAATGCCAATAGGGCGCTGGGGGAGTGATTGTCAAAGGCGACGGAACTAATAAAAGTGATATTGTCTTCTTCTGGTTGTAAATGTGGGTCTGTTTCTAAGCTCATTAAATTTTGTTTTTGATTAAAAGAGGCAGTTCCTAAATCTAGGGTTGCTTGTCGAAAATGTTGGAGCTGGGTTTGATAGAGTTCATCGTCGCGATTTTTTTCTGCATCGACGCGATAACGATCAATCTCATACCAATCGACCAAACTCTGCTGCTGGCTAATCACCTCAACATAATCAGTATTTATTACGATTAAATCGCCTTCATGTTTGATTTTATCAATAATTGATTCATCTAATTTTTTTTCTAAGAAGTCTCCGCTTACTAAAACCCCGTGTTCAAAATAATTTTCAATAACTTTTTTTTTGTCTTCCATAGGATTAACTTAATTGCAGAGATTTTTCTAAGACGGTTTTTAATTTTAAGATAAGGGTTTCATCTAAAGAAAGAGAAACGTCCCTGGTCCGACCATATCTCCCCTTAGAGATTATTTTAGCATTTATAACTCCCAGCATATCAAACTCAGCTAGAACATCGGATATCCTTCTTTGGGTAAGGACGTTTAGATTTGTCTGGCGACAGAGATTCCTATAACGCCAATAAAAGGATTGCATATAACACTGACTGAAATTGTTTGGGTTGATTTACGGCCGCATTAAGAATTTTATCTGATTCTATCTTCTTCTCTGCTTCGTCAAGATGGTTAATTTCTATGGCTGAAGAACCGCTGCGTTCTGCTGTCTCTCCTGCAATCCGTAATAGATCTATGGCTCTACGAATGTCGCCGTGATCTCGGGCTGAATACGCAGCACATTTTTCTATTACGCCCGCTTGAACCGCCCCCTCCTTAAAAGCCTTAGCTGCCCTTTTACGTAAAATATCCTGAATTTGGAGAGCATTATAAGGCGAAAAGATAATTTCCTCTTCAGACAGGCTACTTTTTACGCGTGGATCGAGATTTTCAGCAAAGATGAGGTTGTTAGAAATCCCGATTAAACAAATTTGTGATTTTTGGAGTTCGACATTGATTCGAGTTAAATTATATAATATTTCGTCCCCTATTTTCTTAGTTAAGTGGTCTATTTCATCTAAAACCAATAAAACCATTTGTTTTTGTTGGTCCAAAAGTTTGTAAAAGATGTTATAAACTTCATCAGTAGGTAAGCCGGTTGGAGGCAATTCTTGTCCAAATTCTTTACTTAGCTGTGCTATAAGCCTATATTCGGTGTCGGCTACTTTTTTAAGCTTACAATTGATGTAAATATATTTTAGAGGTAAATTGCTTTGAATTGCAACTTTATTCATAGAAGAAAGGATAAAACGTACCGAAATGGTCTTTCCTGTGCCAGTTTTCCCGTAAATAAATAAATTAGAAGGTTTTTCTAGGCGTAAGGCTGGTGCCAAGATATTAGCTACTTCTTGCAATTGTTCTTCGCGGAAGAGTATTTCTTCCGGCATGTAAGAAGGCAAAAGTGTTCTCTTGTCGACAAAGATTGACTCTTTTTTTATATAGTTCTCGAAAAAGTTTTTTATCTGCATGCCTGACCCCTTTATTTCCTATGGAATAAGTGTGATTTGAAGATGTTATCCTACTTTTTTGAGTGTTAATAAACAATTTGAAGTTAAGAGATATAGTTCAATAAATATATCTCTTAACCTAGATTACAAGTGGAAGTATTATAAATATTTATGCATTGAGAACAGAAGAACCAACCATATACTTTTATCTTCAATCTGTAAACGATTCTATTATTAATAATCTTAAAATATGTTAAATGCAATTTTTAATGGTTGTTTAATTACTAATGATATACTATTAATTTTTTAAATTTATAACTAATACATTATTTTCAATATAGAAAATAATATATTATAATAATATTAATAATATTGATAATAATAATAA
>JACPIL010000072.1 GCA_016188105.1 Candidatus Woesearchaeota archaeon
GCTGGCTGCATCAAACCAGCGCTCTTCCTTTTCGGCTTTATCGGCAAGATCATTGCAAAGTTGTACATGATAGTGAGGACTTTTTTCTTTCAAAAACCTAACAATTCTAGGAAGACTCTTTTCAGAATCCTCTTCTGATTTTCCTAAATCCATGGTGGTCGCCAAGGTATAGAGAAGTTCTGCTTCGCCATTTTTAATAAGCAATGGAATGGTTGATTCTTGAAGCCAGGGCTGTTTGCTATTCTTCATTGAATGTAGCACTTGTCCCCTAAATCCATCCCAATCGCCATCAAACAAGCCGCGAACTGGACCATCACCATACACTAACTTCAAGGCATACTGCCATTTTCCTTGCTCTAACAAACCAGTAAGAATTCCCTTTACTAACGAAGCACGCTCCAATAGCGGGCTGCTGGGAAGAATACCATTTTCTAAAACACGATCTTCTAAACTCATCGCAGATAAAAAGCGTCCTTCGTTTACCTTCTGGGGATTAAAGTCCATTATTTGATCCGAAGATAAAGTATTTATTAAGTTTTATATACTGAAAAATACATTTACTCGCAAACCTTCACCACAACTCTCCTCTTTAAACCATTCCAGAGAATGTCTTGTATCAATTTCTGCTCGCCGGAAACTTTTTCCATCAGCAGTTCTGCTTTTTCTTCCAAGGCAAATACTTCTTTATCTAATTTCTCAGCCAGTTTGACAAAGTGATCTAATCTGTATGCAGCGTCTTCCAGTTTGATGATAACATCATTATGTTGTACTTGTTCTGTCGCCTGCCGTAATTCCTGCTGAAATTGGATCCGTCTGGCGCGAAGTTGTTCCAGCGCTGCGCCAGATACTGTTTCTAACAGGTTCATGCAACTGATCAACTGCTCGGGATTGAGAGATACTCTTCCCGCTTTTAACAACGCTTTCAGATGCTCTAAGACATGTTTGATGGAAAGTCTCTCATCACGCAAGAAGGCTGCAAAAGGATCATGCAAATACGGCACTACTGCCAGATTTCCTGGCTCAAGTTTATGATACTGCTGCAGTAACGGCTTGATTTTGGAAAAGAAAGAAAGTATTTCCGTCTCATTCCGGTCTAAATCATGGAGCAGGCGTTCCTGCTTGGCAGTTAGACTTTCTAAATTCAGGGTTTTGGCTTTCTGCTGCAGAGCTGATAATTCTTGTTCTTTCTCCAGCTTTTTTTCGTCAGCGGCCAGCAAGCGATTTTTCTTTGCGGTTAACTCAGTTTCCCAATGTTTCAATTGCTCTTGGCTTTGCTCAAGAAAAGTTGTTTTTGTGTTTACAGTAAGAATAGTATTATAACCGCTTTGAGTTACTTTCTGTTCAAACGCCTTGCGCTGAGCATCAATATCTAACAGAAATTGCAATAATGGATTGAGTTCACTTGAATTCCCGCCATTACCATCATCATACAAAAAAGCAAAATCCTGTCCGAATGAGCTTGCTTCAACTTTTTCCGATAATGCTTGCAGCCGTTGTTCAAGATAATTATTTTGCAGGAGAATTTTTTCTAGCGCGATCTGATCTGGAAAAGACAGAATCTCTAATAATCGTCTTGTTTCCCGAAGCAGCGGAGTGACTTCTTCTACTCTAGTATGTTCACGCGCCTTTTCTTGCCATTCATCTAGTCTGCATTCTAAAAACCAGCGCTTTTCCTTCATGGTTTGCACATATTTCTGCATTTCATTCTCTAAGCCTGCATTAATCAGTAACTCCTGAGAACGAAATTGCAGCCATCCCCGCAAATCAGAAAGCATTACCTCTTCTGACTGCTCTGGTTCAGATTTCTTCAAAAACTTCTTCAATCGTAAAAATAAGCCCACACATTCACCCTTTAATAATACTAAAACCAACTCTATTTAATTATTTCTGTAGGAAAGGATATAGGAAAAACACCGCCGCCTGGGCCAAGGTAGTGTTTTCTAATCCTAATTATTTCCCAGACACAATTTCCAGAACATCAAGATGCTTCAGGGCATAATCCTTGCCAACGGTCTTCTTGGTCCGCACATCTTTTGCACAGATGAAATTCTTTCCTAAATCAGTATGTAATTTGTAAGCAAAATCAAGCGCGGTACTTTTGGAAGGCATTAAAAAACAATCTGGAAGCACATTGCCGTCTTTATCTTCTAATTTAGTCACCCCGCCAGGAAAGATGGCTAAATACTGCAGCAGCTTGAACACAGCCTTATCTAACGCATCCTGGACGCCGGTGGAATTATACAGCTCTAAAATTTTCTGCTGGATGAATTGTAATGCTTTCTTCTGCTTCTCATTTAATTTATCTTCCTGCAAAATCGTAAATGTTTTCTCTCCCGGCACATATTCGATTAATCCTGCCCTAGCCGCTTCCCGCAGCGCAATTTCCGCTTCTGCTGAACAAGGGATAAACTGATATTCAGAAAACTCTTCCCGCAATCGTTTCAAATTCTCAGCTGCAGTAGAAACATCTGCTTTATTGCAGGCAATCAGCATCGGTTTAGTTTTCTTTCTCAGATAGACCGCTAGATTTTTCAGATCTGTTTCTGACCAAGCATTTGGTTTCTCTTTATCCAAACCAAGTTTCTCAACCGCTTCTTCGATCATCGCTTCCGTTACCTTTAATCCAGAAAGTTGTTTCCCTAAGGCTTTTTGAATTTCTATTTTCTCCTGCATCACCGTTCTGGCAAATTTATCCCAGCCTTTTTGGATGATGCCTAAGTACCAGAAATCTAATTCTACTTCTAAGAAACGTACATCTTCAGCAGGATCGTAACTTCCCGCTTCCACTACTTCTCCCTTCTCATTAGTAGAACCGGAAACATCGATGACGTGAACTAACGCATCTGCCTGCCGTAAATCATCTAAGAATTGATTTCCCATGCCTAAGCCTTGGTGCGCTCCAGGAACTAAACCTGCCACGTCTAATAACTGCACCGGAACGAAACGAAATTCTTTCAAGACATACCCATTACGCGGATTTGAAATTTTTCCAAATTCTCTGGCCACATCTTTTACTTTGACATAACCTACACCGGAATTAGGTTTAATAGTCGCAAAAGGATAGTTAGCTATCTCTACTTCCGCCAAGGTCGCTGCTTTAAAAAAAGTACTTTTTCCTACGTTTGGTTTTCCGACAATTCCTATAAGCATAGTGTTTTCACCATTTTCACTAACAATTTTGCTCGAATTTCACTATATATATAAAGATTAAGCTTCTGCTCCTTCAGATGAGCTTTGCATTAGGACATATCGTCGGGGCATGGCTGAGCGGAAAAGGATACGAAGTCCTCTCCAAAAAGAAAATCAGCCATTACGCTTGGTTTTTCCTCATCCTGGGCGGGCTTCTTCCGGATGCAGACTTCCTCCTCGACTGGATTTTTGGATATGATTCTCATCGAACCTTTACCCATAGTCTTCTTTTTTTAGTGCTAGCACCACTCTTAGCATATTTGTTATTTTCTATCTTAAAAAATTCTGAAAAGAAAAAATTTGCCCTTTTCTTAGGATTAGGAATTCTCACCCATTTATTTTTAGACAGTTTTTCCAGCTATGGAATACC
>JACPIL010000073.1 GCA_016188105.1 Candidatus Woesearchaeota archaeon
ACTGGACAAATCACGGGTGATTTGCGTCTTTAAGATCAATCTATCCAAACTCACTTTTCCACCGCGCAATTCTTTAACCATATCTTTAACATACTTCAAAGCTTCCTGCACTTTTTCCTGCAAGACTAATCCCAAAACTTTCTCCTGCACTTCCTTCGACAGGGGAGACCAGTTTCTTCTCACCGTCTCAAAACCGGTGATCTTCAATGTCCCATCTTTTCGTAATAAAGCATATTTCTTTTTCGCACCTACTGACTTCTGGTCGCCACCTTTCAGTCCTACGAAAATCCCCTGCGGATAATGTCCTTCTAATTCCAGTTCCATCTGCCCCGGGAGAGTTTCGTTAATCTCTTCCATGAACTTCATCGCTTCATCCATATTTTTTCCTTCCAGCAACAAGAAGCAGGAATCTGTATCCGCATACACTACTTTAAATCCTTTTTTCTGTGCTGCAGAGATAGTGGTAGTGATATAATTTCTAGCATACGCCGTAGTGGAAGCAGCAGATTCTAAACTATACCATCTTGCAGCATAAAATCCTAAATATCCGTAAAAAGAATTGGCCAGAGTTTTCAGAGCATAAGACCTTGCTTCCAAAAGAGACGAATCTTCTTTTTTTTTCTTCAGCTCTTTAATCTGTTTCTTAATCTCTCCTCTGCGCGAGATCAGTTGTTCTAATATCTTAGGCAAAAATCTTTTCTCCTGCAAACAGAACCAATACTCTTCCTTTCCAGGAACATGAGAGGGTGCATTTTCACCGCAGCAGGAACATTTCAATCCTTCTGGACCTATATTATGAGCAGAAATGATAGTAGGATACAGGGAACGGAAATCAAACACCACTATGTCTTTATACAATCCTGGCGTAGGTTCATACACAAACGCTCCTTGAATAGATTCATCCATCCGTCGAGAGATTTCTGTATTTTCTGGCTTATTTGGAGCAATCACGCCAAACTCCGTCGCCCGTTTCAGGATATAGCTCTCAACCAACTTGCTAAATCGCATCCTAGTCACATCAAAAGTAGGCAATCCGACAATAGAAGTAAATTCAATCATGTCCGGCAATAATTTTTCACACAGCTTATACGCTAAAAAACTGTCATGCAGATTGTAAGCGCAAAAAGCAGCCAGATTTTCCGGTTCATGATCCCAGGTAAAAGAAAGCTTCTCCAATGCCACTTCATGCTTTTTATGCCCTATCAATTCCTTAGAGACTGCATCAAGAGAGTAGGTCTCCACATCTAAATCCTTGCCAAAAATATTGCGGATGAATTTCAGCATGTCGAGATGAAGATATCCTTTCATCTTGCTTTCTTTCTCGCCAAAGCCAGCCTGGGTAATGATAAATTCTGAATAATCCGCTCCGATATCGAATCTAAGTTTATGTTTCTCTGCTCTGGTTTGAAGATATGGGAAATCAAATCCATCTGTAAAATATCCGGTAAGAATATCTGGATTAAACTCCAAAACTACTTCTTTCATCCGTTTTAATAGCTCTGCTTCATCGGCAACAATTTCCACATAATCCGGCAAAATTGTATTTTTCCAAGTTATTACTTTCCTAAACTCTCTTCCATCCTTTTCTAGACCGTACAATGCCACCATCAAGATGGGATTTGTTTTTGAATCAATTTCTTCCTTTGCGGCATAAGTTTCCAGATCAATCGCCAAAATGCGCCAATCAGATAAGGCCTCAGTTTTTCCCTGCTCTATTTTTTCCGCTACAAAGACAGGAAAACGCATCCATTGGTTTTGTAAAAAATCGCCAGTAGCAATAACTTCTTTCATGGGAATAATCTTGTGGTCCCTCAAATAGCGATGCACGTACAAAATATCCTTCTCATAGCAGGAAACTCCCCACGATTGGATTTCCTTAGCTAGAAGTGGAACTGCTTTCGGATAATTCGCATACACTTTATAGAATTCCTGTTTCTTTCCCAGCAAATTTCTTTCAACCAATTCGAATCTTATTACCCTCGCTGGCTCAATCCCTGTTTTCAGACTCAAGCCAAGCACTTTTTCTTCGAATTGCTTTTTATCAACTGCAGAAGCAGCAGCATAAAAGAACGGTTGGTACTCATGCTTCACTACTAACTTTTGACCATCAGCAGTGCGGCCGTAGAAATAGAAAAAAGTTTTTCCTGCTTCTACTTTGTACTCAAAATCATAAGGATAAAACCGCAGTTCCATACCATCCTAGAACGCACTTGTTATATAAGATTTATTGAAGAAAAACTAAACCTCATTTGGAAATGTTGCGCCTCATGGCGATGCGACGGTTGCTACGCAACCTACTCGGCACTCCGTAGGAGCATGAAAACAAACAACGATTTGTTTTCAGCTCTGAAATGTGGTAGTTTCCGCATTTCATGAGCCTTCCCTCGCCTCGTCGCATGCCATGGCGCAAGACACGACGGGGGATGCACTCGAAGTGACAACGATCACTTCGGTGTGCCGATAAAGTCGTTGCTTTATCCAGCACGCCCTCCGGGCTGTCGTGTAGGACGCAGTCCGTCTTGCCGCCAGGGTGGCATGCTTAGAAGTATAGATTAGAAATTGTCAAGAATGGTGTTTTCCTTTTCAAGGAATCCTGCGTAAGGATTTGGTCAAATAATTTTCTTTTTGTTCCTTAACCTCAGATTTCGTTTCTTCTTTCTTTTTTTGCTGCGGTTCTTCCGGCTTAATCTGGGTAAGATCACCTAGCTTTTTCACTTCAGGTTCTAACTGTTGAACCACCATCTCTAGCTCCTCTTCCGTGACTTCTTTCGGCGGCCATTGTAGATTCAGTCCATCTCCTTCCCGGCGCGGGATGATCTCGATAGCAAAGTGAGGCACTTTCTGTCCTCCCCCTAAGCCATTATGGACTAAAATATTTGTTCCCTGCGGTTCTAAGCTATCAAAAACCGCTTGACTAACTTTACTAGCCAAAACAGAACATTTCCGAACAATCTCATCAGGTACTAATTCTAGGATAGTAAAATGTTGTCGTGGTAAAATGGTGATCTGTCCTGGTATAAGCACTAAATCCTTAACCACTACAAGAGTCGTATCATCTTCATATAATATTTGTGCTCGGCTATTTCGATCTACAATGTCACAATAGTCACATCCCATCTTAACTGAACAATCTGGCGATATCGTCCAGATCGGCTCCTTTTTCCGATTTTTGCTCTTTCACTTTTTGCTGGGAACTCTTTTTTGGTTCACTCTTTTTTGTTCCCGCGGCTTTTTCCTTTTTTACCCTCGATTTCTTTCCATCCTTAGAAAGAGGGATTCTTTTACCGCTCACACAGGTACAAGGTTCCCTGGCTGAGCTTGTCGCTGATTCCCGAGAAAGCCAGACTTTGTTCTCTTCAGGGATATTCTGGGCGAAGGCACAATTCTGGCGATGATAGCGCTTTGCAGAAGCACTGGTAAGATATTTTTCTTCAGCAACTATTACTGGTTCTTTCTTAGGCATTTCTTTCTTTCCTAATAAAATTTGCAATTTCCCCTCTACTGCTATCTTCACTTTTTCTACCATCTGTTGATCAACTAGCTTCTCTTCCTGATTCAGCAGTGTATCTCCTGACTTGCGAGGGATAAGGTGAAGAATAAAATGCTGAGCCCGCTGCCCTGCTGCCGCCCCGTTAGCAACAAAAAGATTAGTGCCGTCGGCTTTAAACGTTTTTAACAGAACTTGAGACAGGTTTCTTGCTACGACAAAAAGATGCCCGAGAAGTTCTTCTGGAACCTGAGTTACAATAGAATAATGATCTCGAGGAAGAAGTAATAAATGTCCTTTCGCAGCAGGATTGATATCTAAAATGACAAAACATTTTTTGTCTTCGTATATTTTCTTAGAAGGAACCTTGCCACTAATTATTTGACAGAAAATACATTGTTGTTTTTGCAGAGCCTGGATCTGTTCAGGAGTCATACCTTTAAGTTTCTCTTCCAGCTGTTTACGCTGCTCTTCAGTTAGCTGTTGCATATCTACTATGAGAGAATTTTTGTTTATAAAGATATCTATGAAGAGTTTTAAGATAGAGGGTCATCAATTCTCTTGTAAAAAACTCTTAACATTAGCAAAATCAACCTTGGTAAACTTTCGGAAATCTAAACCGCGTTCCTTCAATTCAAACAAGGCCAGCTTGACATGGGTGCTCCCTTTAGGCAACCGAAAACCTGCTTGCGCACTTAAGTAATCGAGCTGCTGTAAAGCTGCTGCTCTTGCTAATATGGAAGCGGCTGCTACTTCAACATATTTTGATTCTGCTTTTTCCAATTGCACTTCTCCAACCATACAGCCCGGAAATTTATCTACCACGTGTTTTCCCGGGAAAAGAAATTGAGCGCATTCCTGATGCAGCGTATTCAACAACTTAGTCACATCTTTAACCCGATTATAGACTTCAGGAAGAACACTTTGGATTTCGCAGGGAACAATTTTCTTTATTTTTTCTGCAATCGCTAAAACTTCTCGATCATCCAAGGTTTTGCTATCCGCAACCCCTAATTCGGTCAATTGCTGACGTAATTCCCCATTAGCTTTCACTCCCGCTACTACTAAACCACCAAAAGTATCTCCTTTCAAGGATTCATCCGTGCCAATAATCCAGCCAGATTCTTTGCGAAATGCTTCTGGTTTTACTTGAATTCCGATACCTTTCTTTTCCAACTCTTTTGCCACTACTTCTATTGCCTCTTTCTTTCCCTGCAATAGCAGCTTGCCAGAGGAGTAAAGGACCAGAGTTACCTCCCCTTTTTTTAAGCGAAGTTCTTCATAAACAGTTTTAATAGGTTCCTCAGAAAAGCCTTTCATTTTTTGCAGGTCCTGCCTGCTAACCTTCTCAAAAACTACCATAAGATTAGTAAGCACCCATAATTAATAAAGATTGCTCAACCTATTTAGCTTGTAAAACTGAACATAATTATTTTAAAGGGAAGGCTTAATTTATTTGTATGGCCAGTTTTTTTAACCACTATTTTAAGAATATAAAAACAACCGGAGCTTTTGCGCCTTCTTCAACTAAGCTAGTTAATACTATGACCGATCTAGACTTATCTTCTTCCAAATGCGTGGTAGAGCTTGGTTCAGGCACTGGAGAAGTTACTGGAAAGATTATTACCGCCATACCGGAAGATTGCACTTTCTTCGGCTTGGAAATAAATCCAACTTTTGTGAAGACGGTGAAAGAAAAATATCCGAAAGCAAAAATTTACCTCGCTTCCGCAGAAAACATCCAGAAGTATTTGAAAAAACATGGTCGAGCGCAATGCGATGCCGTTATTTCCACTATTCCTTGGACTTTCCTACCGTCACAGACTCAAGATAAAGTTTTCAATGCCATTTCAAAAACCTTATCCGCTGATGGAAAAATGATTACTTATTCTTATTTAAGTGCAGTTGTTCTTCCTTCCAGCCGCAGATTTAGAACATTTCTAAAACAGCATTTCAGCAAAGTCAAGACAAAAATCGTCTGGAAAAACTTCCCTCCTGCGATAGTGTATGAATGTAAGAAGTGAACTGGTTCCGCGCTGGCTAGGAGCTATATCCTGGAGTAAACAAATCCTTAAATACAGCCATTTAAAAAAAATGAAGGGTGCTGATGTTTGGGGAACTAACATGGTAAAATATCTTCCGGTTGATCAAAGTAAATTAGAACAAGCTGCTGATACTTTTTATAGTCGGATGAATCAGGCAGAATCTGCTATAGTAAGAACTGCCGTTAATGGTTTAGCTGCCTATATGGAAAGTCTAGAAAGAGGGCCATTTCTCATCGCTGGTGTAGGCGGAATCCTTCGTTACCGAGAACCTTCAATGGCCGAAGATCTTGATTTAGCCGTGGTGGGGTTGAAATATACCACCTCTCCGAATTATGACCATAGCTTTGCTCATGTCGAACAGTTTACAGGCGCAGTTAACACTTATTTTATGAATCTTATTTCTCAGCTACAAGAAGCAAGAGTGAATCATAATGTTACGCATGGAAGTGGGCCGTTTAAAGGGATGAACTTATCCTTTGAAGGAAAAAGAGGAGACCTCCCGATAGAAGTTCGTTCAAAAGTAGAATCATTCGGCTGGTATAACTCAAAAGGATTGCAAGTTCGATGCGGGGATTCAGAATCAAGACCTGAGCTTAAGAAACTAAGACCTCTAGATATCCAATTCGTCTTCAATGAAACCCCAGACGAATGGAGACAAGCACAACAATCTCTGGTTGAAATTCCTGGTGGCTATAATGACAGAAAGAACCATCAGTTTTTCTACGCTGTCCTTGCCGAACAAAAATAAATTGTTTTATTATTATATTTGGATTTTTTTCTTAAAATTCTCCCAGCTTTTTCTGCTTCTGCGCATCTTCCACATTCTTGTACGACTGCCAGCTTCTCCTAAACATATGCGGATGGGTTTTGTAATAATTCTTCAAAAATTCCTGGGTCTTAGGATCGCTCATGTATCCAGAGCCAAAATCTACCCCTATTTCTGTTTTCAGATGCTCGATATGCCGATCCCGAATAACTTTCGCCACTACCGAAGCTGCAGATGCTACGATATAATTGACATCTGCTTTATGCTCGACAATTAACTCTGCTTTATCTCTAACTGCTTTGCTTAATCTGGAAGCAAAATATTCCTTGTAAGCTTTGATATTAGGGCTGGGACAATCGACAATAATCGTATCCGGATCTAATTCTGAAATCATTCGCGCAGAAGTATCTGCTTCCAGCCAGTTCAGGTTTGATTCTTCACCATTCACAGAAAGATCAATCGCATCCGGTTCGATCATCTCGATGCGGAAATCTTCTACTACTTCTCGAATTTGCTCAAACAACTCTTCTCTGACTTGAGCGCTTAACTTCTTGCTGTCCTTCACGCCCATCCATTCTAACTTCTTGATATTTTCTTCTTTGACCGCTAACGCTGCCATGACAAGTGGACCTAAGACTGGGCCTCTACCGGCCTCATCAAGGCCGACGATTATTTTGCTTATTTCGATTCTTTGTTGCTTCACAGAGAACGTTTTACTCTATTTTCCTTAAATAAGTGATGAAACAATAACGAAATATTTATATATAACTATATAATTATATAGCTATGGTAACTACTGTACAAATCCAAGACGAGACATTAGAATTGCTCAAGAAAGTCAAAGAGGAAACAAAATCAGCTTCATATGATGAAGCCATAAAAAAAATTATCCTTTCAACTGTTAAAGAAAGTTTTGCAGGGTATCTTAGTCGTCCAGGTTATTCTTCCAAACAGATTATGAAAGACTTGCGAGATAAGCATGACCGATTCTAAGCTTATAGATTCTTCAGTCTGGTTAGAATATTTAATACACGGCAAGTACAAAGACCTCTTTGAGACAGAAGAAATCTTACATCTCTCCGTCCTGTCATTATTTGAAATAAAAAGAAAACTTATACGAGATAAATTCAACACAAACGAGATTATAACTGCGCTTGAATTTATAAAAAAGAGGATGTTGATAGTACCGGTCTCGGCAGAGATAAGTAATAAAGCTGTGGAACTCTCCCTACAATACAAATTGGGAGCCATGGACGCTTTAATTTATGCTAGTGCCACATTACATCCAGCAGTTCTCATCACTTGCGATAACGATTTTCGTAAACTACCGGAAGTAACAATTTTATCCTAACTCAAAACACAATATCAAATAATTATAGAGAACTTTGTATAATTCATTTTTTCTTGGCAAATTTCTCTTAGAGACTTTGAAATAGGCGTAATTTTTGTGTGTTTGAAGGCTAATTAACAAAAATTCATTTTTTTCAAAGTTCTCTATAATAAGAATATTAGGAGAAAATTATTGAGGTTTAATCGTATCACAGCTTAGAATATATCGTGGATCAAGCAAGAATGTTGAAGTCATTAGTTTATCTGCTCCTCTCCAGTTTTATAACGTTCTCCTATTCTTTCAAGAACTGCAGCAGCGCAAAGGGTCATACCAGAGCCTGCATAAATTTCAAAAGCCCTCTCAAAATAACCATGCCTTTCGGCAAGTTTTGCAGCATATACAATCATTCCTTTTTCATGATACAGTTGAATAGCTCTTAGTATGGAATCGTTAGGTCCAGAAAGCAAACCTTCCAAAGGATCTTTTTCATTAACCATGATACACCATTCACAACCCAAAGGCATCAGTAAATTCTCGCATCCTTCTAAATTCAGCTAAGAATGATAATCCCTTATCAGTGATTCTAACCACTTTCATTGGTCTTTTTTTCTTCTTGACTGCTTCTTCTTCCAAAAGGATTAACTCCTTCTGCAACAATTCTTCCAGATATCCGTTCAATAACTTGTGGGATAAATTTGATTTGTACATCAGATGGGTAGGTTTAATTTTTCCGCCCTTGTTCTGAATAGCTAAAAGGATGTCAAAAACCAGTTCTAATCTAGATCTTCTTGTAGCCATGTATATTTACCTTCTTATTACCTTTCTATAGGTATAAAGCAGCAGTAAGAATCCCACTAACATAAACAATTCACCAACTGCATAAAAGCTGCTTTCCATAAAAACAAACACTAAAAATAAATTTCCTGCTAAGATAAAAAGGAATGCAGTTAATACCATCAATGCATTGGCCTTGCCAGTGGTAAGATAATTCTTGTAATAGTTCAAGACGATCAACGCTAACAGTACTGAGCTGGTCAAGTAAAATACCACGTACTCAAAGTTGCTCACTACCGAAATTAACAACACTAAATAGACAAATAATCCTATCTGGCTGACTTCATAAAATTTAGTCAATCTCGCTCTGGATTTTTGTGAGATCAGGAATATTAACAGCCATGCCCCCAGCATCGAAGCCATCTGTAAGAAGAATCCTGCCCGGTAAAATAAAGCTGAATATTTTAATCCTGCCCCAGCCGCTGGTCGAAGTACTTGAGCAACAGTTTCTCGTACTGGGAAGTAATATAATACTCCGCTGGTAAAAATTTTGAAACCAAAACTGATTGAAACCAGTAAGAAAGCCAAAGAGAAATACTTAAATCGATTCTCTTGATGCAATTGATAAACACGCCAGCTGTAGGCAGCGATAAGCAAGGCTACCACTAAGCCAATACTATCAAACAACAAATCATAACCGTTAAACCACCCTGGTGTAAAAAACAATCTAAACATTTATGTCTCACTCCTCGTTCTACCCCTCGATTTACTACTAACTGTGGAGTCCATTTAAAAAGTTTATGGATTTAGCAGAATTTTTCTAAGAAAATATTGTCATCAATAAGAGGCGAATTTGTCGGGATTTTATTGAAGTTTTTTAAAAGCTGCAGCTGCTCTCATTGCTTGGTCTTTCTGTCGCAACGCATTCCACTCATCAACATGCACTTGAGCTCTTCTGACGATTCCTACTAATTCCTCAACACTCTGATAAGATGGATCAAGAAAAGGACAATCATGATTCATGTCTGGAGTTATCTGCGCTGGATACTCTAACTCTTCAACAGCATCCTCTCCTAACTTTTCTGAAACATTGGCTAAGAATCTAAAAGCACAGATGTAATCCGGCTTAGCTCCTAAGGACATTTGAAAATTTGCAGCAGCTCGTTCATAAAATCCTTTTCTATCTAACTCGTTATCCGTTAATTCGGCGCGCTTCTGAGCGATACGACCTCTAAGGAAATAATCATGTGCAGCAACATTAAGTATACCTGTAGTGTCTCCGGTAACATTTTCATCATCGGGCAATTTGTCAAAAGCATACAACTCAAAACAATTAGCATTCATTCTTGGAATCATAAAATACGCTTCTACTGCTGAAATCAGTGGCAGGTGTCGTTTTCCGTCCGATAAATCTATTGGCATGCTACTAAAATATAGAACTAGGTTATAAAATTTTTCTTATTCCAACTATTCCAGCGGCACTCCGCTCCACAACGTCCAATCTTCTGAAGGAGAATAACCGCCAAAGACAAAATATGGGGGCTGATTCATGCCAGTATAACTGGTTACAGATCCCCATCTTCGTGTTCCAACCCCTGCACCCGCTCCATACACCGGACTGCCAAATAACTTCCAGGTCTTCATCACGCTGCTGAAACCAGAAACGTCGGTAGTATAATCTGCTCCCGGTTCGATTATTAATTCACCTTTATATCCGCTATCCTTGAGCGCTTTAATCATAGCTGTGATAGGAGCATTTCCTTCGCCTGGAGCAAGATGTTCATCATTGTACCCATAATTATCATCTAAGTGAACGTGACCGACAACTTTTCTTTTCGCCATCTCCCCCATTTTTGTGACTATCCACCTATCAAATTCTTTATCATTCTCTTCAATCGTTTTATTCTTATCACCGACCCAATACTTTCTCCACATATTGATGTGCCCGGTATCAATAGTCGCAGTGATATGCTGCTCGGCCTTTTTTGTTGCTTCCTGTTCAGAGATCTTAAAATTCTCAGTCAGAATTTTAATCATCTTCTTACGACTATTTTCAACTAAATCAATAACTTCGTCAGGATGCGAACCATATTGTTCTGGCCACATGTTCTCCATGGCGATAGCAATTGGTTTTTTCATTTTCCCTTCGCGTTCTATTTTTTCGGTCTGCCGCATGGCTTTAATTGCGGCCTGAGCGTAGGAATCATACGCTTCCTGTAAAGCATATGTCTCCGCACTTTGAACGTGCCTGATTGTTTCTGTATGTTCAGCTGCTTGCGCAAACTGGCTGGCTGAACCTTCCTGTGATTGCTTAATCTTGTTCCTAAAATGCTCAAGATGCCGTTGAATTATTTCTGTTGGCTTTTTTGAATCAGAAGAAACTAGACCCGGAACTATATCGCCTGCTTGCCGCTTCATGTCTGATATTTCTTGCTCACTTTTACCATGTTCCATCTCTTGATAGATCTTCAAAGCCTTTTCTAGTTTCTCAATACTTTCAACAGTCTCCTGAAAGTCACCGGCATAATAATATGCCCAGCCCCGAGCATTTCCCGCGTTGGTTTCCAATGAAGCAATAACATATGCTTCTTCAGGACGGATATGGATATCATCTTCTTTTACTTCATTCTTTAAAAACTTCTTCCACAGCGATTTCTCTTCTATTTGTTTTCGCTTCTCTGCATCTGCTTTCTTCCATTCTTCCCAGTCTTCGCGGGCTTCCTTTTCCATCTCTCTGGCTTGATCCTGTAAATCATCCCAGCCGTATTGTTTTACTTCAAATTTGCCTTCATCTTTATTATATACCGGGACGCGCTCATACCTATGTAATTGTCTTCCCCAATAATCAAGGTAAATTGTTTGATTTTCTTTAGCAACTTTGGTGTTACCATCAAAATCCTTAAATTCCTGTCCAGGTTTAGCAACCTGCCATTCCGGACGAGAAACTTTTCTGTTTTTATGCGCTTCAACCATCAATCTTCCATCACGGTCATCTACTACCCCAAAAGTTTCTTTTTCTTGTTCCTGCTCATGCATCTGAAATCTTCCTTTAAATTCTCCATGTTTGTTCCAGTCAGATCCAGTAAGAGAACGTTGAAATTCTCCAGTATGTACAACTACTGGCCCGCCATGAGCGACATCGCCGGCAAATTCTATTGCTCTTTTCAATTCATGGAGCGAATCTTCTTTTGCTGCTTTGTTAAAATTTCCCCTCTGATCCATCCCCGCTAAACCATTAATCCCGAAAGAAGAGTGCGTGGTAAAATTAACTTCATTGGCTTTTCCGATCTCTTCCAGCGCTCGTCGCTGTGCCGCCCCGATATATTCTGGTGTAGGGGATTGTCCTGAACCTTTACCTCTTCCCATAAAACCAATCTCCATAGTCTTCATACCTGCACGCAACTTTGCACCTACTGCAGGAATATTCTGTACTGGTCCCATAGCGATACTCATACCTAAATCTTTAATGCCCACACCAACATCATTAGTAGAATTATTTGAAGGGCTGGCATGATCATGATTATGGTCGTGCGCATGGGCATGCTGTCCATACTCCCGATCCATCGGCATCATGTAACCTGTTCCGAATTCCACCATTAATAGAGATAAAGAATTAAAGTATATAAACGTTATCCAATCTAATGCTTATACATATCGTTATCTTTTTTTCCTTTATACATGCCCATCATGGAAGCGCTTAATCGATGGCTGATACTGGCTGCCCTTGCTGTTTCTTCGGTAAAAGAATAATTCTCATCTTCAAAGCGGCGTTCAATCTCAGTATTAGAATATTCTACTCTTCGCTGTTCTGTCGGACTTAAATATCCTTTCTCTTCCACTGCCCGATAAATGTCCTTGATCTCATTATATATCTCGGTTACTGGACGGGTTTTCAATTGTTCAACATAATCATCGCGTGCTTCTGCCGGTGGAGCTGGTGCTTTGCGCGTAATTGCTTCCAGATCGATGATTTCGCGCGGCTTTTTTGGAGCATCATCTTCAGTCTCAAGAAAAGCATCTTCAACCGTTTTCGTTTCTTTAGCTTTTTCTTTTTGCGGCTCTTCTGTCTTCCCCTGTTTCTTATCAGGGGTTTCCTTCTTTTTATCCTCGCCGCGGAATTTCTGTTGCGCTTCTTCTATTTCCTGTTCTGATTTCTTCTTCGACATGCATATACAAAAAGCAGAATACTATAAAAGAGTTTGCCGCATTTTTACGGCTTTTTATTTTAATAAATTCAATTCTTTACCAAGCGACCATCCGATGTGATTTCTTAAATAAGTGATAAGCATTAAAGGCATGAAATTGTGCAGGGTTTTTTGCTTTCTTCAGCGCATCTTCCAGTTCGGCTTTCTCATGTTTTACTTTGCTCTTAGAAACCTTCGGGCCTTTCTTTCTCTTCGACGTATAAAAGTCGCCAAACATTTTTTCGGTAAGAGACTTTTTAGGAGGTTCCTCTTTCTTCTCTTCTTTTTTTTCTTTGAGCGCCAGTCCTTCCGCTTCTTCTAAGTAATGATACAGCTCTGTCCCCAGTGATTCCATTGCCGCCTGCACCGAAGAAGACACATCGCCAAACAGATCTAGCATCTCTTTTTCTTTCAACTTTTTATAATTCCGCAGCTGCTCGCCAGTCCAGGCATAGGCTCTGAAGGTAACTATCATCTTACCAACATGAATCGGGCCGCGTTGATATCCTTCCTGGTGTACTTTCAATTCTGCTCTGGTACGATAATTAAAAGTAACTAACACGCAGGAATGAGCATACTTGTCTTCTTCTTCTTCATCTTCTGCTTTAGTATCTTTAAACTTAATTTGCCTCCGCGCTAAAAATTCTACATCCAGCATACTTCCTTCAAAGGCAGAAACCATCTCCGCAGAACTCATATTTTTTCCTTTCATAGATAAGGAACGCACATGTCGTAGATATGGTTTTACCCAAGCAAGGTACATTTTAATGATGTCAAAATGTTGTTTTAGATATCGCAATTGGAAGTCACGTCTATTTTTATGCTCTTTATGCGTACTACCGCGCCAGACGATGTATTGGTTGAGATGTCTCTCCAGTACCCGTAATACGTTCTTATTGAAATTGGCTGCTAACGCTTCAATATGCTTTTTTAAATCTTTTTCATCTCTTAGCGGCGGAGCATCAAAAAATAAATCAGGTAAGGTAACGAATTCCAGCTCCCTAGCCATCCCGTACACAGAAGCCGCGCTCTTTCCTCCGCCTTGGACCAGATCGACGAAGATACCTTTCAAGGTAATATCGTGCGCTTTCCCTTCCCCGCGCTCATTGATAGGCTTGGACAATACTGCTGCGACCCCGTTATAATATATCAATCGCTCATCGATGATCCGCAATTCTCGCACCATCTGAAATAATTCTTTGATCATCTTTCCAGTAGTGGCCAAAAACTGAGAAACTTTATCCTGTTGTGCTCCTAGACGCTGCTGGGTTACCCCGAAGAAAGCTGAATTCTCAGCTGCGGCAAAAGAATCTTCTACCTTTTCGATAATAGGAAAGGCATCCTTAAAATAATCTAAAATCCAGAAGTACGGTTCTTCTAAGCCTAAATCAAACACTTCCCAGAGTAAGCGGCAATATTTAAGTGATTGAGGAAAGCCAGTAGTCTGATACTCTCCAGAAATAATCTCGGCCATCTCTTCCTTAAACTTTAATCTATCATCAGCAGTCTTCCATTCCAGCTCCTTGATGAGCTTACTTCTATAGCCTGGATCATCTGCAAATGCCGGATCTTTGGAGAAAATTTCAACTGCCATAGCTACCTCTTTTAATCTCATACAAGCAGGAAGAGTATATAAAATTTACTTCTTCCGTTTTTCAAACTACTTACAGCACTTAAAAAACCATAATCCTTCTTTCTCATAAAAATCAACTGTAAACCCCGTCTTTTCCAAGACAGAAATCCATTGCTTAGATGTAAAAGAATTCACTTCCTTCTGCTTCTGCCATTCATTAATCTCAGCTGCAGATAAAACCATCACCAATACTCCTTCCAGAATTAAAACCCGGGTGATTTCTTTCAATAATCCGATATAATTTTGAACATAATTCAATACAAAAATCGCTGTTACTGAATCAAAGCTATTTTTTTTAAAAGATAATGTTTCTTCCAGATTACCAACTACTTTTCCCTGGCAATTATCATTAAACAAGAGCATTTTCTCTGAAATATCAACACCAACTGCTGACAAAATATATGAATGCGTTCCACATCCCAAATCTAGATTTTTTCTGCCAATGAGGAAACCCAATTCCCGCGTGATCAAATCTCGTTTTTCTTTACTGATCTTATGTTTCCACATAAAGGCTTCTGCATTCCAGAAAGAGGTTGTATTTTCTGGCCATCCCCTGGCCCAGGAAACTTTTTCTGCAACTAATTTGAGTTTCTGTTCTACCTGCAGACCATGGTGCAGCTCCATCATTCCAGTAAAAAATTCGGTTTCAGCGTCCATCTTCATCTTAAAAAAGGAATGCCGCAAAGTTAGCAAAGGCCTGGAAGTACAGCCCATGAGCAAGATTATCTGTAAACATCACTATTACTAATACTAATATCCTTCCCAGGCAGATAAAAACTTCCCTACTTACAAAATATGCTGCTACCTGTCCTTTAGCTTTGTCATACTCCAAAGCGCCGATGGGAGATTCACGGACTGCTCCAAGTAAAGAAGAGAGGATCGTCACCGCGAATACCTGGGCTACGGTCTGCACTAAACCCTGAAGAATCCATGCTCCTGATTCCAGAAGGCTTCCCCAGCGGATAATTTTTCTTTTATTGGCATGATCACTATATTTTCCTACCCCCCAGAATAAAAACACACTGGTTAAAGACATCAATGAACCGACGATTCCCATGGAAAGATAATCTTGAAGAATCATAAAAATAAAGAGCGGCCAGATAACCCCCTGCACAATAATATGGGTTCCTCGAGAAACAAAAAAAAGAGAATCTTTCCAATGCTTCTTATCAAAAACTGATTTTACGCTAAAATGATAAGGAACATGTCCATCCTTGCTGAGCAAAAGCATAACTCCGGAAGCAAATAATAATACAGCTGTAAGTCCAAACACCGCTTTAAATCCTAGCAAAGTGATCAATACTCCGCCGATGAAAGGCCCAAATAGAGCAGAAAGTACGGTTATCCCTGAACGTATGCCTACTTCTTCTCCACGATGTTTAGAATGTGACGCATGATAAAAAGCAAGATGCATGCCCATCCAATAAAACGCCTGAGAAGCTCCTAAAGCAGCACTTGCTAAAAGAAGCAATATGTTTGCGGAGGAAAAAAAATAGACTAACCCTGCAAATAGGAGGTATAAAGGAATCCCGACTAAGATTGAATGCTTGATTCCAAAACGTGAAGCAAATTTAGCTGCAACCGGCATAACTATAGAAAAAACTACCGAATAAAAAACAAAAAAAAGTAAGGTTTGCTGTAAGCTAAAACCTTTCTCCTGAAAAAGGTAGAGGGGAATAAAAATTGCAATCAAAGAGATAGCAAAAGATCGTAAAGCGACAGAAACGTAAATCTTGTGCAACTCTTTTTTGGGGAAAAATCTCCACCAGAACTGATGATGATTAACCATACGACAATAAATTTATAAAAGAATATAAGTCTTTCTCAAACTAAAGGACCCATGGTCTAGCGGCTACACAAAAACGTACCATTTTTGGTCGCGTCTTTTGCCGCATATGACATCTCGTTGACGCAAACGCGTAGTGTTTACCAAAACGCTTGCGTTTTCTGTATCGAGGGGATCCCCGGTTCGAAAAGCCAGCAATCTAGGCGAGTTGGGCGGACATAAATTCCACCAGAGCAGCCGGTTTATAGCGTCTATGAATCAAAAGGCCGAGCCTTAATTCCAAAGACTGCTTCTCTCGTTCTATTAGCTATTGTTTTTTATCTTGGGGTGCTTCTCAACATTTCTTTGCTGGAGTTGGATGCCGCTCAAGAGACCAGTTTGAAAATAGGAGCATTGCTATTGTTACTCTTTTTAATACTGATCGGGATCATTCTTGCTGTGCGAAAAGTACGGACGCCATACCACTTCTATTCCAATCATCTTGTTCGCGGAAAAGAAATAATCTACTATAACCAAATAATCAACACCTCCACGCACCTTGATCCAATCGATAAAATTTTCAAAACCTATTCCATAAATCTAGGGAAGAATTTCTTCCTACGCCACATACCTGAACAAATTCAACTTAGCAATTATCTGCAACAACTCATTAATTATGCTAAAACTCAGAATTTCTAACCTACACCTTCTTTCTTTCCACTAAATAAACCCTCATCACTTCTGCCGTCAAAGATAACACTAATGGCCCCAGCATTACCCCGATTGGGCCTACTAAAAGAATGCCGCCGAAAATACCCAACATGATAACCGCAACATGAACTTTAGCCTTATCACCGATCAGTTTAGGGCGCAGGATATTATCTACACTGCCCACAAAGATAAAACAATATACAAATAATCCAATTCCTTTTAGTATCAGTGAAGTGGAATCCTGAAAAATTCCATCCAGCAGTAAAAAGAGCGATGCAGGAATCCAAATAACTCCTGTACCTATAGCTGGTATTAAAGCAAAGAAAGATATAATCACGCCCCAGAATAAAGGCGAGGGGATACCAAAGAGGAAAAAACCCAAGGCTCCAAAAACTCCTTGGATGACTGCAACGAGTAAAAACCCATACACTACTCCATGAACAATTTCTCTTAACCGGTGAAGGATAATATCATAATTCTTCTGATGCAGCTGAAAATAGCTATGCAGGCGCCGTAATAAATTCTCTCCATCCTTCAAGAAATAAAATAAGGTAAAGAAAACCACAAATAAATTAATTAACAACCTTGGGATATTTACTAAAAATGCAGAACTTTTTGCAATTACCCAGTTGGTTGCCGTCCTGACAATCTCTTTCAATTGCGAACTTACCAGTTCGGTTTGGCTGAAATCACTAATAGTTTTGCATAAAGAACTAGTACATTGTTCAAATAAGCCAACTGCCAGCCTCTGCTTCACCAAGAGGTAAAACATATACGATTCTTGAATTAATACTTTAATAATCAATCCAACCGGGATAATAACGATGAGCAAGACCAAAAAGCAGACTATAAAAGAAGAGATAGTTGGTTTTCCCGTTTTTTTCAAGGTAAATTTATAGAGGGGATAAAAAGTATACGCCAAGAGCGCACCCACAAAAAGAGCAAGTAAAAGCGGTCTTAAGATGAGAAACGATAAAACTACCAGCAACACAAAAAGAACTACTGGAACATAGCCACGATATTTAATCTCATTCACCTCTTTATGGAGAAGAAGAATTTACTTGCTTATATCTGTTTTGGTATCTATATAATGTACATCAGCCAACATCATCGTCATGGCCTTAAGACGAACTGAGCTAAGCTAGAGCCTTAGCTAAAAGATTAGTTACTTTTTCTGGTGATGTGCAACGAGAAAAAGGCGAAGTGAGTGGCCAAGATGATGTTGGCGTAAAAATAATTTTAGAAAAATTGCTTAAAGAAAAAAGATAAGAAAAAAGAAAAAAACAAAAGCCTTATTCAGGCTTATTGGGTCATGGAACTTCCAGCTTTGCTGAGTTTTGCGTCAGCATAGGTTGTTCCTTCTACAACCATTTCCTTACCGGAAAGTTCTCCTGCTCTGTTAGCTACAACTTTACCAGCTAGTCTGGTGTCAGCTCCGCTGTAACCTGCTACAAGCATAGCTACGTTTCCGTTAGCATGCTCGAACAATTTAACACGTGCTTTTCCAGGGGTAAAGCCTTCAGTACAGTCTGCTGGGCTTCCTAACAATTCAGCTGCAACAGTGTTGACACAAGGTCCACCGACAACAACTAAGTTCTGTGCTTTCGCATCAGCAACTTCGCTGTCAAGCTTGGTAGCATCAACAAAGGTTACTGCCTGTAAGTTTCCGCCAGCCGATGTGCTAGAAGCAACTGCTCCAGAGGTTACATAGACCAAAGGCAACTTTTCCTTCTGTGGCCAGGCAACTTTCATGAAGTCAGCGCTGGTTCCACCGCCGCTAGGCGAGTTTCGCTGCACCCAAGCGCCGTTGGTTGACCAACCATAGGAGTTGTCATCATCATCCTGCGGGGATGTTAAGGTAACTCCAATCTCTGTACCTAAATCTACTTCGCTGCTAGCAGCAGTGATGTTGAACCCTTTTACCAGGTACGGAGCAGTATTCCTGTCGTCAATACCGTCGGTGTCAATCAAACTGACGTTAAAACTCAGCTGATCACTACTGTTACCAAAGCTAGGGTCCAGCAAGTAAATCTTAGCCCCGCCTCTAGCTATAAGGAAGTTGGCAATAGGACCGACAGGATCACCAGCAGATCCTCCAGTAGAGGTAGCTGCTCCACCGCTTGATGGAGTGATGTTCCAGTTATCATTACCAACATTTCCTCCAAGCGTAGCGTTGACAAAATTGTATGTCGTTCCTGCCAGCTTCAAGTTAAAGGTAGCTCCATTTGCGCCAAGCCCAAAGGTAACCGGCCGTTCAACAGTCTCCCCGGTTGCCAAAATCTTGAATTTTGCATTAGGGTTCGAAGTTGCAAAGTCATCAGATCCTTTATACTGAACTACATGAGTTACTGAATCTTCATCAGTATCGTCGTTCAAGATAAAGTAATTCTCGTCCGCGTAAATAGCTCCAGAAGCATCGCTGTTGGTAGAGTTCAGGCTAAGGATATCATCCTGACTTCCTGGCCGCAAGCCAGTTGCTGTTACTGCATAGGCTATTGGAAAATCAATAACGTCGCCCTTCACGTTGGTAAAGGTGAGCCAGTATTCCTTTTCTCCAGACCGATCCTGAACCTTAATCTCGTCGGTAAGGACAGATTCATCCATTCCCTCGAAACGGAGATCCCAGTTCTTGGTAAACAACAACTCCTTCTCTGCTAACTCTGCTTGACCCTGCAAGGTTTCACCAGCAGCAACAAAGTAGTCTTCCTGCGCAGTCATATTGACAGTAATAAGGTCAATCTCAAGCTCTCCGTCTACTGTAGCAGTTGCGTTAGTAAGCATAGCTCCTGAAATAATCACTGCCGCTCCATCGATAGTTGCGTCATTGACTTTCAGTTCATCAGTTGAACTTCCAACCGTGATGTCATCGTCCTCTAACTCTACCTTATCTGCTCCCAGAAAGAACTCAGCTTGGTGAATACCGCCAGCGTAGTCTTGATACAATACTTCGCTCAAGCCGATGACTGTTCCGTCAGCAAGAGTTTCTGTATCTCCTTCATCCATCAATGGTGTCGTTTCTCCATTAACAGTAAACTTAGCTCTGTTACTAGTATCTGTAAAGACTAAGCTTGCGTCATATTCCTTGCCATCAATGGTATAGGTCTTAGATTCTCCTTCCATCAAAGTGTCAGATGCAGAACCAGACATCAAAGTCAAGGTTACTTTATTGATGTTAGATCCACCGCGCGCCTTAACGATGTTGTAGGTTTTGCCTAACATAGTAAGAGTCTTATCCTCGTAGTCATCAAGCTTGTAGCTTGCAGATGAATCGATGTCCGACTCTGCTGCTTCAAGGAAGTTTAACTCGTATCGGGCAAAGAGAAAGTTATCTGGCACTTTTACAAAGAGCGCAGTAACATCCTCATCGTCTTCTGCATAGGTGGTGTTGATTCTAGCTTGGTCAAAGTGCAAGAACTGCTCATACTTAAAAGATCCTTGCGAATTTGCAAAAGTTCCGTCAGCCAAAGCAGCTAAATCCTCTGAGTCAAGGAAGTCGACTACTCCCTGTGAGGCTGGACCAATCGATTCTCCAAATTCCAGTTCATCAGTTCCGCTCTTGACTAAGAAAGCGTCTCCTTCGACAGA
>JACPIL010000074.1 GCA_016188105.1 Candidatus Woesearchaeota archaeon
CATTTAATGCGATTATTTCAAGGCGTGGTCAGAAAGTATGACGCACGATTGCATCATGAATGGGAAAAGTTTGAAGCGATGAAGGAAGCAGAGTATGATTACTGCCGAAAGTTCTTTGCTGATTTCAATTTTACAGAAGAACAGATAAAAGCTTTGGTAGATTACAAGGATTCTTACTCGTTGAAGGAAGTGATCGCTTATTTATTGTATCTGCCGGATTATGTCGTGCATAGATTCCTGAGTTCTGAATTGACGGAAGATGCACGGATTTGTAATTAATTTTTTCCAAAAATTCTTTGATAATTCTTCCAGATCTGCTCGGCAACTTCTTCTTGAGAAAGTTCTTTCACCAGAGCGATCTGCTTGATGCTTTCCACCACAAAAGCTGGTTCGTTCATCCCTTCTTTGTATGGACTTAACCAGGGTGAATCAGTTTCTGTCAGCAGCTGAGTCAAGGGTACTTTTTTCACCAGGGTCTGAAAATTAGATGATTTGACAATGCATGGCGGAATAGAAAAGTAATGTCCTAATTCTACTCCTTTGCTCATCAGCGATTTTCTACCAGAGAAACAGTGCTGGATGACTGGAATTTCTTTGTTCTTGATCTCTTCTTCCAGGATCTGTAAACATTCTTCTTCTGCCTTTCGTGAATGGATGACTAAGGGTTTCCTGATCTTGATGGCGAAGCGGATTATTTTTCTAAAGTTTTCTGCCTGCTGTGCGTAGGTTTTTTCTTTCTCGGCCCAATGGAAATCCATGCCTACTTCACCGATGCAGTGCACAGCATCTTCGTTCTTCTCAATAAATTTGAATTCCTCTTCCAGATTGATGGGGCCTTTATGATGCGCCATCCCTGCACCTTCTGGTTGGATTCCCAGAGCATCAATCGGATATATACCTAGGCTGGCTTTGATAAGTTTAGGATGTTTCTTTGCTAAGGCCAGAACTTCTCTATTTACTTCAGGGTTGACTCCGGAGACGATTAACGCTTTCAATCCAGCTTTCTCTGCACGTTTCAGCACTGCATCTAGCTTGTCTTTAAAATATTCATGAGTTAGATGGCAGTGTACATCGATAAGGTTCATGGTAGAATGTAGAAATGGATGGGATATAAATGTTACCTTTGGTTTAATTCTTCCTGTTCTTCGCAAAGAATTTCAGTTATATCTTCTTTGCTAGCTAGACAACTTGCTCTAGGACTATTAAGGATATTTCTTTGTTTGACCCATTTTATTACTTTTTTGTACCGATTGTCTAATCTATCAAGAGGAACGAATTTTAATCCTCCATCTTGCAATATTGCCATATCTATCTGAGAGGGTGGTCCATTATATCTATAGCATTCGAAAGGATGATCTATGGCAGTCTTCCCACCACTTTGAGGGTTACGATATACAGTTCCAAAAGCTAAGTAATGTGTCATAATTCCCATTTTTCAGTTTTCTTTTATAAATTTTATCCTCAATATGTGACGAAAGGTATATAAATAAACTTCAGTCTAAGGATAAACATGGATTCAGTTCGGATGTTTGGAAGTTAGAAATTCTTATTCTTTTAATAGTTGTTAGTCCATTAAAAGTCATTATAATCTCAAAAAATCACGAGGTAAAATAATACTATGAAAATAAATACCAAAGATAAACACGTACAATATGCAGTGAAGGAATGCGTTACCCTAGAAGGCCATCCGCAAATCAAGGGCTATGATTTTGAACAGCCATTCAATTTCCAAGATTTTCTAAAAGCCTATGCATTAACTGGTTTTCAAGCAACTCATCTGGCGCAAGGTATAGAAATTGTCAAAGCCATGCGTAGAGAGAAAGCCAAAATCTTTCTAAGTTTTACTTCTAATCAAGTCAGTTCCGGAAATAGAGAGATCATCAAATATCTAGTCAAGCATAAAAAAGTAGATGTTCTGGTTACCTCTGCCGGCGGAGTGGAGGAGGATATCATCAAGTGCTTGAAACCTTTTGTATTAGGGAATTTTGACGTTTCCGGAAGGATGATGTTCGAGAACGGGGTGAACAGGACTGGAAATATTTTTGTTCCTAACGATAGATTTGCCGCTTTTGATGATTTTATGCAGCAATTCTTTGAACGAATTTACAAGATCCAAAAAGAGACTGGTAAAATATTCTGCCCAAAAGATTTGATTAGGGAACTAGGCGTCGAAATAAATAACGAGGATTCCATACTCTACTGGGCAGCTAAAAATAATATTCCTATCTTCTGTCCGGGATTGATTGATGGTTCTTTAGGAGATTTGATTTATTTCTTCAAGCAGAGCCATCCTGATTTCCTGATCGATGTCAGCAAGGAAATGAAGGACATTGTCGATATTGTCTTAAATTCAGAAAAGACTGGGGCAGTTGTCTTGGGCGGGGGGATCAGCAAGCATTTCACACTCAACGCCAATATTTTTAAAGAAGGTCTTGACTATGCTGTCTACGTAAATACCGCGCAGGAATATGACGGTTCAGATTCCGGTGCCAGAGTAGAGGAAGCGATCAGCTGGGGAAAAGTCAAAGTGAATGCTCCCAGCGTGAAGATCCATTGCGATGCCACCATTGTGTTCCCATTGCTCGTTGCAGGAAGTTTCGTTGAGGTTGAATAGAAAACCTTTGTTCAAAAATATATACGGCTAGTACATAGTATTTTTATATTTCTTTCTTTACACCCCAATAGTGGACCTGAAGAGACTGCTTTCTGGCGTTCCCTGGACTCAGAATTTTAAGGTAGACTTTACTGCTACTCTAGATAGCGCGGTACAAAAAACTACTACTCCGGTATATGCGCTCCCTGGTAGGATGGTGGATGATGAATTTGAAGCCGGATTTTATCAAGAAGGCTCAGGTTTGGAATTTTTTCCAATTGGTCTGGCTCAGCAAAGTGATTTTGTAATTAAATATTATCATTTAAACAGAAATAGGAAATGGGAAGCATCGGATCAGCAACGCGATGGAATTTATTATCTGCCTTTGAGGCTATCTGAAGTTAACTTAGATATGGCAGAAGAAAATTTTTACAGATTATATACTGTTCAAGGTCTTGAATATTCTTTTCCTCTCATTTTTGTGGAAGAAGAAAGTGAAGAGGGAATGGTAGGACATGGTTTTTATGAGAGCGAAAAAAATCTGGTAAAAAGATTTACTTATCCCATGAATTACATCCGAGTGCAGTGGGAGGATTACTTGATTGACCTGGAGAGGAACGCTTATTCATTTTCTGAATTCAAAAAAGGCGCAGACAAAGTAACCGGCTCGGAAAACTCTCGAAAAGCCATAGCTAAAACAGCCCCTCAGGAATCAGAAGAGATTGATGACTGGCCGATCAAATGGGAAGATCCTCTCTCCATTAAAGCATATCTTGACCAGCATGTGATAAAACAGGATTATGCAAAAAAGGTTATCGCTGTAGCTTCTTCAAATTATTATTTAGAACGGAAAACAAAAAAGAAATTTCCTCGGAATCCCCTTCTTTTGATCGGGCCGACAGGCTCTGGTAAGACCTTGATGCTTTCTCTCATCGCACGGAAGGCTGGACTTCCCTTAGCAAGGACCAGCCTACCCCTTAATTCTGGAACTGGTTTTGTGGGCAGTAGTATAAGTGATGCTTACAAACAAATACGAGCTAAGACCAAAGAAGCAGCTCCTTATGGTATATTTTTTGGTGATGAGTTAGACAAATTAGCCCGACGCGGAACAGGTACTTGGGGAACAACCTTGATGGATGAATTGGTGAGCCAAATAGAAGGAGAGGTAGTAGAATTAGATTACGGTAATAATAACAAAGCTAGTTTTGACACACGAAACTTGTTGTACTTCTTCGCGGGAGCTTTTCATGAAAATCAAAGCATGCACTCCTTATCCTCAATTGTAGCCGGACGTCTTAAAGGCGAAAAGAAAATTGGTTTTGGAGTTAGTCATGAGATCAAGGATGATGATATTGCTCTCCTTCAACAAGTTACTTATGAGGATTTGGTCAAATATGGTTTAAAACCAGAATTAGTAGCAAGATTCTCGCGTCGTCCGGTATTAGAAAGATTAACCAAGGATGATCTTAGAAGAATCCTAAAGGAGTCGAAGAGTTCCCCTTTACTTGGATATCAAGCGCTATTTGAAGAAAAAGGATTTTCATTTGAAGTAGAAAATGAGGCTTTAGATGCTATTGTGGAAGCATGTCCTAAGAATAGTGGTGCAAGAGCATTGTCTGAAACCTGTGATGCCGTGTTTTTAGAAATAAATTGTAATCCAAAAGAGTTTGCTCCTAAAAATACTCCTAAAAAGAAAATTACCATTTCAGCAGATTTAGTACGAAGACTCTTAGATGTACCAAAAACCAGCGAAACAAGTGCTTAAAACTCGGAAAATTTATAAAGAATTTACTGCTCATGATCCTATAAACTAGAAAAGGTGGTTCATTATGCCAATTGTCAAAATAAATGTACATAAAGTAAATGCCGAAAGGAGCTTGAAAGCAAAAGGCGGCCAAGTGAAAATTAATAACAATGTTTCTATAAAGAATGTAGAAGATCTAGATTTTTCCGTCGACGGCAAAAAAGGATTGAAGTTTACCTTTGATTTTAGCTGCAACTACGAGCCAGATCTAGGGAAAATTGATGTGGAGGGGCAAGTCTTATTCGTTGACGAGGCTTCTAAAGTCGACGAAGTGCAAAGTTCCTGGAAAAAGAGTAAGAAAATTCCCATGGCAGTGATGGAACAGATCGTGAATGCCGCCTTACATAAAGGAAATATCCAGGCAATCAAGGTAAGTGAAGATATAAACCTGCCGAGCCCTCTGCCTTTACCAAAAGTTAAGTCTGGCTCAGTGACTCAGAAATAAAGTTTTATTTTTTCTATTTCTAATTATCTAAAACTTTTTATATCTTAAAGTTTTCTTATGTTGTAATGCTTTTTACGCGAAGGAATTTCCTTAAGGCAGCAGGAGTGGGAGCTGCTCTTGCTGGATATACCTATGCTTATCATTCTTGCAAACGGTATCCTGCTCGAAAAGCACTTTTGATCGGGGTTGATGGGCTTCGCGCAGATTCATTAGCTCTTGTCCCTACACCCAATATTGATTCATTAATTCACGCTGGAGCTTATAGTTTTGAAGCACAAGCAATTGATGAAACATGGAGTGCGCCGGGGTGGAATACTATCCTTACTGGGGTATTTCCAAAAAAACATGGTGTAAAAGACAATTCTTTTAGCGGTAAAAATAATGAACAATATCCTACCATTTTTTCTTGATTAGCCCAAGGAAAAACCGGCTCGGCAGTAGCATGGAACCCATTAGAAGAATTGATAGGCAAGGGAGAAAATAATAATTATTATTCTTATAATGATAGAAAAGTAGTGCGAAGAACGGAAGCCTTTCTTTATTCTGGTATCTTTGATTTTATTTTTACTCATTTTATTTCTGTAGACAATGCAGGACATCTTCACGGATTTAGTGATGCTGTTCTAGAATACGCTGCCGCTATCGAAGAGATAGATGGTTATGTTGGAAAGCTTGTGGATGCGATCAGAAATAGGCAGACTTATTCAGAAGAAGAATGGCTAGTTATGCTGGTAAGTGATCATGGCGGGAGAGGAAAAGGACATGGCGGAACTTCGCCGGAAGAGAAGACCATCCCATATATTGTTGAAGGTTTAACAGTTGAACCAGGAAGAATTGTTGTTCCTCCTTTGCAGGTTGATGTTGTACCAACTGTCTTGACTCATTTAGGAGTTCCTATTAAACCTGAATGGGGCTTGGATGGGAAGGTTGTGGGTTTGAAGTAAATGAGTACGATAATTCTCTTGTAAGCCTCAAGGAAAGCTATATAAATACGAATTTTCTACATAAGCTACTATTTCTAGTTTGAACACCATAAGATTTTTAAAATAAAGGTTATACCCTTTAATTTGAGGGAGGATAATGTATAAAAGGGTGTATTGTACTCATTAACCTAAACTATGGCTGCAGAAATTAGACTGAAGGTGATGGAAGCAGTACAGGATGATGTCAATAAAGGCATCGTCAAGATAGATTCTACTTTCATGAAGCAGATAGAGGTCAATCCCGGTGATATAGTTGAGATCGGCGGGGAACGCAAAACTGCTGCTATCGTTGATCGCGCTTATCCAGGAGATATAGGATTAAACATTATCCGCATGGATGGAAATATCAGGAAAAATGCCAGGACTTCTATTGGAGAATTAGTAACTGTCAAAAGAGCGGAAGTTAAACCGGCGCAAAAAGTTTCTATCGCTCCCGTCAATAAAGGTGTAATGATTAAAGCCTCTCCAGAATTGTTTAAGCAGGGATTGTTAGGAAAAGCCTTAGTAAAAGGAGACATTGTTTCTTTAGGAAGATCACGTCTGAGAGTGTATCCTTTCCAAGAGCAGGATGTGAATGATATATTCAGCATGATGGAATCGCATTTTGCTGGTTATGG
>JACPIL010000075.1 GCA_016188105.1 Candidatus Woesearchaeota archaeon
TCCAGGATTCTGCTTGATAATATGAGTTAGCAAAGAAAATTTATCTCTTCGATCCACATCATAATAATGCTGAATCAACTTATCTTTATCCACATAAGTCTGCATTTTAACTTTTTCTGGATTCTTCATGTAGTGCCTGACTACGTCCATAATATCCTGAGGCATAGTTGCACTAAATAGTAGTTTTTGACTGTTTTTTGGAACCTGCGAGATAATTTTTTTAACATCGTCGCTGAATCCCATTTCAAACATTTTGTCTGCTTCATCAAGAACAAGTATCCTGACATTACCAAGGTTTAAAGTTCTTCGGGAAAGATGATCTAGAAGTCTTCCAGGAGTTCCCACTACCACATCTGCTCTTTGTAAATTGTCAATCTGGGGATTGATAGCCACTCCGCCGTACACTTCTACAATTGATGTTTTTCTGTATTTGGTAAATTTTCTAAACTCTTTTGCTACTTGGCCGCATAGTTCTCGAGTTGGAACCATAACCAGAAGCTGTAATCCTTTTCCAGGTGTGATATGTTCTAGAGCCGGAAAACCAAAAGCGGCAGTCTTTCCTGAACCAGTATGCGATAGACCGATAACATCTCTTCCTTGCTGTATAAGCGGGATGCATTTTTCTTGAATTTCCGTAAATTCTGAAAAGCCCAAGTCTAGCAAGGCTTTCTCAAATTCAGGGGTAAACTGTATACCTTTTGTCTCCATGAAGGGATAATTAGTACTTTTACTTTTAAAGGTTTGGTATTTTTTAGAGAAAACGAGACTCTGCGCTGATTCAAATCTTGAAGCCGTATTTCATCTTTTATCGCTTTTCTTTTTAAAAAAATATTCTCATAAATTTATGGAAAAGGAATGTCCCGATGCTGATCTTTCCGTTCATTTTTTTCATATACCAAGTGAATCTCATCCAGCATGAAAGGATGGCCTCTGAACTCTTGTTTAACTTTTTCAGTACCATTTTTTCCATTATCCGCAAAGTGAGCAAGATATTCTCCCACCTCCAAATCATCATTAAAGCTAGGATCATGGATATACACTTTCACAGAAATAGTATCTTTGGTTGTTCTGATGTCAGTATAAAGTTTGCTTATAAAATTGTCCTGTAAATATTCTGCTAAATTCTTTGCAAATGTTGGTAGATAAAAGTTATAAGTCATAAAAAGTCTTTTTGTCAATATTATATAAATTTTACTTCTTCGAATTCACCCATTAAGTTTAAAAAGAATTTACTCTGAGTTAATGCCATGGCAACCCGCAGACCAATCGTAACTGTACTTGGACACGTCGACCACGGCAAGTCCAGCATCTTAGACCGAATTAGAGGTACTGCTGTTGTTGCCAGGGAAGCTGGCGGAATAACCCAAGCTATCGGCTGCAGTATTGTTCCTATCAAAACCATCCAAACTATTTGCGGACCGTTGCTGAATGCCATAAAATCAGGATTGACTATTCCTGGTTTGCTTTTCATAGACTCGCCAGGACACGCCGCCTTTACCTCGCTGAGAAAACGCGGCGGTTCTTTAGCCGATATTGCTATTCTGGTTGTCGACATAAATGAAGGATTCAAACCGCAGACTGCAGAATCAATTGAAATATTGAAAGCAAATAAAGTTCCCTTCATCATTGCTGCAAATAAAATTGATCTTCTCAATGGTTGGAAATATGATTCAAAAAAGTTTCTATTAGATAATATCAATTCTTTAGATTACAATCTTCAAGGAAATTTTGAAAAAAAAATGTATGAAGTGGTTGGTCAGGTTGGCGAACATGGTTTGCAAGCAGAACGCTTCGATCGGGTTAGTGATTTCACCAAGCAGATCGCTATCGTGCCGGTTTCCGCTCAAACCGGACAAGGTATTCCTGAACTGTTGATGGTCCTTACTGGTTTAGCACAAAAGTATCTGGAAAAGCAATTAGAAGTGGAAGAGAAGGGATACTGTGAAGGAACGATCTTGGAAGTGAAAGAAGAGAAAGGATTAGGGACGACTATCGATTGCATTATCTATAGCGGAAAACTACGTGTGAACGATACCCTGATCATAGGTAATTTGGAACAGTCCATTGTTACAAAAATACGCTCTCTCTTAGAACCGGCAGAATTAGTAGAGATGCGTGAAAAGAAAAGCAAGTTTCAGAATGTAAAAGAAGTTATTGCCGCTACCGGAGTAAAAATATCTGCTCCGGGCTTAGAGATGGCTATTGCCGGCATGCCCTTGCGCAGCTCTTCAGGAAAGGCAGAAGAAGTAGAACGTCTGAAACAAGAAGTACAGCAGCAAGTCGGCGAGGTATTATCTTTCACCGAACAGGAATCTGGAGTGATGATCAAAGCCGACACCATTGGCGGCTTGGAAGCACTACAGCATTTATTGCAAGAAAAAAATATTCCCATTGCTTCAACATCCTTAGGTGACATAACAAAAAAAGATCTTTCTAAACTAGAAACGCTCAAAGAGAAAGATGAATTTACCGGGGTATTGTTAGGATTCAATGTCAAGATTGCTCCCGATATAGCTGAATACGCCAAAGTAAAAGGATTGACTCTTATCCTCAATGAAGTCATCTACAAGACCATTGAAGACTACGAGAAATATGTTGATACTTTAAAGAAAGAGATTGAAAAGCGGGAGTTGGTTAATTTAGTACGGCCTTGTAAATTCTTACTGATGAAAGGCTATGTTTTCCGGCAAAGTAATCCTGCTATCATCGGTGTAGATATCGAAGTAGGCAAAATCAGAACTGCCGATCCCATCATGCGCGGAGATGGAATGCGTATCTCTACTGTCAAAAGCTTAGGAGAAGCGCAGGAATCATTGACTGTTGCTGAGCAAGGGAAACAATTGGCCATGGCCATGGATGGAGTTACCATCGGACGGCAAGTGAAAGAAGGCGACTACTTGTATACTGATATACCTGAAGAGCATTTCAAAAAATTAAAAGAATTAAAGAAACATTTATCGAAGAGAGAATTAGAAGTGCTGAAAGAGATCGCTGAGATTAAAAGAAAAGAAAACCCGGTGTGGGGAGTGGGTTAGGATAAAAAAGAACCTAGCTGGATGTCAAATCCATCACAAATTCCTGCATCAACAGGCTTTTTCTTGACTAATCTTGGACGCGGTATTTTGCCGAAGTTTATCAGATCTTTTAACTCCTGCAATCTTCCTGTTTGAATACTACGTTTTACGAACTTCTTTGCTTCATAACCAGCCATAAAACCGATTCCAAAGTTAAATCGCAAAGCAGGAAATTTTAATTCTGGATAGTAATACAACCCTATTGCTCTTGCACTTGCCACTTTGTCGATAGAGCTGGCTAGTAAGGAACCATATTCTTTATCCTGCTGCTGGCGTAAATCTTTTTTTGATTTATCACGAAAATCACACGAAGCATCAAAATCAACCAAACCAATTTCTAAATTATCCTTGTCGGCAGGATAGATCACTACATTTCCAATATGGGCGTTAGTACGTTCTGGATTATCGCTCCAAGACTGATTGCTTTTGTCCATCAATTTTTTGAGCTGCCCCACCACGAAACCTATATCCCAGTAAAATTGAGACAATTGCAGGGAAAAGTGTGCTTTCACTTCTCTTGTATATGTCGTCTGAAAATAGGCTTCCAACTCCAGCGCATACATTAATTCATCTAACCTGGTATCTCCTTTAACCCTGATAATACTTGTGGCAATTTTATGTCCTCTTACCCTAAAAGGAGATTTGTATAAACCAACATATTCCATGGTCGGTTCCACGCCATTATCAGTTAATATTCTATTAAAACGATCAGAAAAGATCCTCTCGTTATGGGCGTTGCGTAAGAATTGTCCACCTTCTAAATATAATGGTTCATCTTTTTCATATTTTTTATACCCGGGTATTTCCGCAACTGCGACTCCTTTAAGTTTGTATAAATTTCCAGTTACAGAATCTATAGTAAGGCAAGATCTACGGCCACTCCAGACTCCGGGAATAGTTCCATTGGGGCATTCTAGGGTTACTATTTTGTCATCTTTTATTTTTAGCAAATCGCCTCGACTGGATCTAATTTCAAATAGCTCAGGGCAAATGCTGAGCGGGCTTTTTGATAAAAAAGCGGGCATATCCCTGATACGTTCTACTGTTCCCTCGGAACATTCTACTAGATATAATGGGTCTCTTCGCACTAATAATCTGGAATTGATAGCTGAGAATGTTTTATAATGTGGATTGGGGGATTCTGATCCTTCTAGTTTGTAGCTTACTTCTATTTCTTCTGTTTCCATCTTGATAGGACATCTAGAACCTTATTACGCCAAAAATAATGCTTTTTTAAAAATCTTTTTAACTATACTCTACTTTCAAAGAAACCATGCAAACTCTTACCATCCTCAATACTCGAGACATAAAACATATCCGCCAATTATTCGAAGATACCTATGGCTCTTTCTTTACCGGCGATTATGTCTACTTACAGGGGAAGGATGGGCGTCTTTCCTTAATTAACAAAGATATCGGCAAGATAGATCTCAAGAAATTACGTGTAGACAAATTTGGATTATATGTAGCAGAGATCAAAGGCAATGCTGTCCGTCTAAGTAAAGAAGGCGCGCAGTTATTGGCCAAAGAAGCGTGGGATAAACTGAAAAATGTTATTGAGCTGGATGATCGCGAGATTAAAGCCTATTTTCACGGCGTAGATATCAGAAAGGATCTTGGTACTGAAGCAAAATTTGTCTTGATAGAATATAAAGGAGATATTGTTGGTTGCTCAAAATACAAAGAGGGGGTTATTTTGAATTACTTACCCAAGATACATAGGGGAGAAGTTATTGTGTAGTGCGTTTTCACAATTCTTATAAGTAAGGCTATCAATATTTTGAGATTTTGGAGGGGAATAAAATGAAATCGAGAACATTGGGTGCACTTTTGGGTTTAACTACGCTATTGGGGTGCGAAGAAGCTAAAGATTTGAACCTTGGAGGATGTGATACTGGTGGACTTCAATTTCAGGCAATATATCATCAACGCCCAGCCGGGGGTTATACTAGCCTAGAAATTTACAAAGATGGAAAAATAGTTGGTTCAATAGAGTCTGTTCACAGCGGAGATTGGGTTCAATGTGATGATAATAGAAAGCTAAATGTGATGCAGGGCCAAACTATTTATTTTAGTCATAGCCCAGAGAAGAAATAAGAAAATTATTTTTGCCCATGACCAAAGCAGTAGATGAGTACTATCTTCTAAAAGGCAAACTAGAAGAAATAACATGGGCTTTGGAAGGCAGCTGCAACGATATTGACTGCGACAGATATATGTATAAAGAGCTTCTCAAGAAAAAGTATAAGCCAGTTTTAGAACATCATTTTTCTTGTCTTTCTTCATTGAAGCGTGAAAAAGAAGCAGTTATGCGTCTGCTTTCTATGAAAAAATTCAAAAAATTTCGTCATAAACTATGTACTATCTGTAAGAAAAAGATTGATACTCTAGGAGAAGATTATACTATTGTTAGTTTTACTAGACCCTCAGAATTTAAAGGGCAGAAAGTGTATCAATATAAAGGAATTTCTGTGCATAAGAAGTGTAAAAGAAAAGTCTTAACACCTGAAGGGTGGGAAAAAACCTAAACGTTTAAAATAAAACTTCCTCAGTAGCTAATTGATGAGGGTTAAAGAGAAAAGTGTCGAAGTCTATACTGTTAGTGGCATGGCTACACTCAAAGGATTTGTCAAGAATGGTTTGGATTCTAGCACGCTCATTAACTTGATTGCTGTTTTTGATTCAGAAACAAATGAATTGAAGCAAAGAGGTTTTACTTTCCCTCCCCATACATTTTATTACCATAAAGTTTCTAGGTCAGAAGTGATAGGTATTCTTATCAACAAGCATAACTTTACGCCAGAAGAAGCATATCGATCTCTGAATAAGCTAGCCTCACGATTGGATCTTCACATGATTGACAGGTATGATTCTGATGAAATGTTTGAAAAGATCACAGAAGAAGCCAATAGAAAGGTTATTCTAAATTTAAATGATCCGAGATTGAAAATTGGTGAGAAAGATATCATTATTATTGGTGGATTTCTCCGTGAGAAAGTAAATTTTGTGCATTCTGATGACGAAGGTTTTCTCAAAACGTGTGAAGGGTTAGGGATAAATATTATTCCA
>JACPIL010000077.1 GCA_016188105.1 Candidatus Woesearchaeota archaeon
CTGGTTTGATGCAGCCAGCTGGTATGAAAGTGCAGGAAACAAGGAAGCTGCAGATAAAGTTTATGGAGAAATATTGGAAAAGCCTTTAGAAAATTTAGAAAATTGGAGTACCACTCTACTGTTACTAACGCGTTTTCCTGATAGAACAGAAAGAATTACTGGACTGGTTAAAGCGGTCTTGCAGGATCCGGAGAGATTAAAATCAAGAGATGTAGTTGCTGAACTATCTCGGGTAGTTCAGCATCATTCTATTTACCTTTCGGATGAAGAACGAGACATGCTAGGGCGAGCAAATGCGATTCATTCATATCGCTTCGATAACTTAAAAACTCCAGAACATCGTCTTCTCTGGGCGAAAACTCATTTTGAGCATGATCCGAGAAGTGCGTATTCGCTATTTGTACAACATAATTATGATGGTCCGGAAGTACTTGATGCGGTGAAGGCTGGCTTGGAAAGAGAATGGCGACCGCATGATAATCAAAAACTTTCTCTTGATTCGGTAAAACCAGAACATCTTTTGGCAGTGTACGAACAAGTATCTCTTTCAACCAAAGCAGGAATAGCTAGTCATTTGAAGGACAGCGAAAAGTTGAAAGAGCTGAGCAGGCAGTATGCTCAAGAAGGAAACCTACGCTTCTCTTATAACTTATGGATTGAGGGCCAAGCGGATTTAGAAGATCGATTTTTTACAGATGTTCGCGAAAGGCTCATAGCTGAAGAGGTGGAAAGTTCGTACGTCTCATTTTCTTTTTTGAATAAAGCGGATACAAAAGGATATCAAAGAGTTATAGATCTTGTTTTTGAACAGAAACCATTTCAGGCTTACGGATTGGCGCATGCTGTACAAGATGAAGAGCGTTTACAGAGAACTCGGGAACAATTGATTAGAGTTGCCCCAGAAAGAGCGTTACAACAGTTTCAGGAGAAGAATGATGTTGTTGGTAAAAATGCTGCTCTTGATGCGCTTGCTCGTAAATATGAGATCCCCAGAGCGCAAATGGAATTTTATATTGGATTACATAAGAAAAAGCCCGAATAAAGAAATCACTTTGTGCTATACATTCCTTTAAACTTCTTATAACTTCTTTCTAAGGCGGCAATGGCAGGAAGTTTTTCGCCGGATAAGTATTCTACAGCAGCCCCTCCGCCGGTAGAAACATGAGTTAGAGTGTGATGAAGATGGAATTTAGTAAGCGCTTCCGCAGTTTCCCCTCCCCCGGCTAGAGTGATTGCTTCTGGTAGTTGTCCAAGGAAGCGGCCGATCTCTTTGGTGGAAGCAGCGAATTTTGACCATTCAAAGTACCCTAAGGGGCCGTTCCAGATAATTGTTTTTGCAGATTGCAAGTATTTTTTAAACAAGGAGATCGTTTCTGGTCCCAGATCTAGGCCTACCTGATTGGGTTTTATTTGATTATATTTCACAATTTCTGTTTTTGCTTTTGGAGAAAAACTTTCTGCTGCCACGAAATCAAGCGGGAGTATTATCTTATAAGCTTCTGGCTTCCGCAATATTTTTGCAGCTGCTACTATAGAATCTGGATCTATTTTAGATAACCCTACTGATATTCCCTTTGCTTTCAGAAAGGAGAAGGCTAAAGCTCCACCAATAAGAAGATAGTCAAACTTACGCAAAGCTTGTTCCACCAAAGCAACTTTGTTTAATTTTGCTCCTCCAAGTATTAATACTGCTGGTTTTTCTGGGAACAATCCTTTGGATAATTCTTGCAGTTCTTTTTCTAATAATAATCCTGGAATCGCGGGAAGAAAAGCAGCAACGGCGTCTACCGAGGCATGTTTTCGATGGGAAACTCCAAAAGCATCGTTGACATATACTTCTGCCAGATTGGCTAAGGAATGAGCAAAAAAGATATCGTTTTGTTCTTCTTCTTTGTAAAAGCGAAGATTTTCAAGCAAGAAGATAGTTTGTGCTTTTCCTTTTTGTATTGTTTCTTTGATTTCTTTGCCGATACAGTCTGGAAGAGTTACAATTTTTCTTTTTGGAAGGAGTTTTTGCAGCTCTTTGAGCAAGATTTTGGTAGAAAATTCAGCAGAAAAGCCATTTGGCCTTCCCAGATGGGTGGCAAGAACAACTTTACAATTCTTCTGAAGAAGATATTTAATGGTAGGTATTGTTGCCTTTATTTTAGCATTGTCAGTAATTTTTTTTGCTTTTATTGGCACATTGAAATCTACTCTTACTAGTATTGTTTTACCGTCTACAGGGAAATTTGCTAAGGAAAAAAGATTCATGATTTGAATAAAATATTATGTAATATAAAATAGTATGGTCTTATTTTTTAGTAACCATTTTTGAGTGGGACTAAATGTTTATAAATTATCACGGTTTGTTCTAGAACTTAGTTCACAATCATAATTAAAAAAAAAGAGGGATTAAAAGATGGCAAATAAAAGGATGTTGTTTTCTTTGGGATTAGTTTTAGTTTTTGTATTATCGCTTTCGTACATGTCTAATGCGTCGTTCTTGTGGAACGCTCCTACTGGCGGCGGCGGAGTATTGTGGATGAACAACAATACTAACGAATTCCAGAGAGTGTTTAGCTTTGCCAATAGAAGCGGTACAATCGTCCTGAACGTGTCATTTGGAAGCTATCCTGATAACGATTCAAATGATAGCAACACTGTTGCTAGTAATTTAGCGTATTGGGCACGCGCCAACCAAACACATTATCAACATATTGTTAACGTAACTTTTATGTTTATTAACGTGACAAAGGTTTCAGCAAATAATGTGACTGCTAATGGTCCAGGAAATTTGACTGGTTACGACTTTTATAGTTCTATCTTTAATACAACTGCCAACCAATCAGGTACTAACTTGACGGGTGGAAACAAAACTTTTGCCAATGCATCATTTGATACCACTCTTCTTCGTGATGGGGTTTATTCTATCAACATTTCATTCTGGAACAGCACTAATAGTACTGATGCCGTCATGTTGGGTTATAACATTAGTAACAGCACACAGGTGCTGAATGATGTTAGAGCTAACTTTTTTGGAAGCTTCATCTTAAACATAACTATTGACAATACTCCTCCAACTCTGACTAATGGCAGTTTATTGCTTACTGCCCTATATAGTGGTCCAATCAACCAATCACTTGCTGATACTACCTTTAATCGCACGACACAGTTGGTTTCAGTAAACGTGTCTTTAAAAGATGATCAGCAATTTATCCCTACTGCCAATATTCAGTTTGTGCGGTTCTGGTTAGACAATGCTTCTGCACCGTTAGGTGCTGTGTGTGGGGCAGGATGCGGCGGTTCACATGCTTCGAATTTTACTGGTACTAATAAGA
>JACPIL010000015.1 GCA_016188105.1 Candidatus Woesearchaeota archaeon
TCGGGGTTCTTCATCAGAAGCATCAGCAAATAATTCTATGGAACGATAATGCTTAAACTCTTCCTCGGCTTGTTCAGCATCCGCTTTTTCAGCCTTTGTTTCTGTTTTTTTCTCTTCAGGAGTTTCAACTTCCAATAAACCACAGCCAGTATCTGAATTAAATTTCGCCAATTCTGCTTTTTTCTGGTCTTGATTAAGGTTAGGGGGACATCCTTTATCAACCAACGATCCAAAAGTGCAAGGACATTCATCCGCTAAACCTCTGACATTGTCAGCATCTGGATCAGAAAGATGTGCTTTCGCAATTCCCCCAAAAGTAAAGATCCCAGGAAAAAGAGATTGCATTATCAAAAAAGCTCCCACTAATGAAACCGCAGCAACGATGATTATCCATAACATACCGATTGCGCTTCCTTTTTTTCCTTTAACTTGTAAAAATGTCATCTTACCGCCTCATTGTCCAGCAATATCTCCTGAACCGCACATTTCCTGTCCAACTTCTAAAAACCCGAGATAAATTGAACTTACATCACGTTCTTTATACACCTCGGTCATTAAGCTCATATAAGCAGTAGATTGTATATAAACTGATGCTCCTCCTAAGGCTATCAATCCTACCACGGGAACTGCTTTTCCTGTTACTGTTGGCAATTCTCCTGGCGGTCTTTCCTCAGCTATCGCAGATTCTATGCCTTCTGTTAACCCAAAAGCGACAATGGCGGGTACCGCCGTAGCGGGGCCTCCGAGAAGCGCTGCTAATCCTAATCGGCCTTCTTTACTCCAGAAATCACTTTTTTCAGTCTTCGGCATCATAGAGATAGTATAAGCATGGTTAGGAAAAATAACCGGAGCAGTCAGTACAACTCGCCCAGGCCCGCCATGGCCTTGGATATAGTCAAGATAAGTCAGGTTTGCTTTTGAATATTTATTCTTCAATAAAAATTCACTAATTTCAGCTGCTTCGATTGGGCCGCCTTCAATTTCCTCCTCGTCTATCAGGATTGTATAACAATTAAAACATTGGTTAGGGCCTAGATCTTCATACGACAACACTTTTAGCAATCCTTCCGTGCCAAAGCTGTCTAAAATATCTTCATATCTTCCTTCGCCAAACATCCACCAGCAGGTTGCCATTTTCTCCGCGATTTGCCGTAATATTTGCTCTCGTTCCCCCGACACTTTTTTATCGATAGTCCTGCAGAGCGGAGGAACTAATTTTGCTTCAATACCGGCTAGATTACCTACTCGGATCGCACTTTGAGCACGTAAAGCAATACTATTTTGGCATAACAGTTCTGCTTCCTTATCATCAGTTTGTGACGTAAATCGCAATAACAACCCGCCAATTAAAAAGAAGGCAATCAAAGTAAGCATGATTCCTACGATAAAAGAAGCAGTATCTCCTTTTTTTGATACCATTAAGCTCTTTTGTATCCTTGAAATTTTTAACATGATTTCAGCTTCCCTTCCTTAATACGCGTTGGAATAGATTCTTCTGAAAAAAATCCTTCCTGAGTAAACACAACATCAGCAAGACCTTCATCATCGTCGCCAAAATCATTGGTTGGAAAAAAACAGATATGTTCCCCATCCGGCGTAAATAAATATCCGTTATCATTCAGATCATTTACCAAACCTAATTCTGGAACGCTGATGCTATTTTCATTAACTCCGCTGGTGCTGTAAAAAAAAGTAAGAGAACTTACTGGATGATAGTAAGGGTGCAACAACGGTTCTTCAGCTAGAAGAAAATAATTTCTAAAATTTTCTGTTATCCTTCCCGGACCAGCAATCACGCAAGGTTTCATCTTAGTAAATTCAGCATACAGATCAGTTATAATTTGCTTTCCGCCTGAACCGCCGCGTACGGTTAAGCTGGTTTTATCTCCTTTTAATTCAAAAGTCAACGAAGTTCCTGCTTCTCCCAGCTCCGAAAGCTTTCCATATTTGGCAAAACAATTTTCCTTTCCGGAACCAAGCATATTGTTAATAGTATTTTCAATTCTACCAACCGATTCACGATGAGTATCAGGAATACTAACCTCTGCCTTCTGTTCTTCTAATCCTACCTTCACTTCAGGTAAGAGTTTTGATGCTCCTAAGACTGCATCTTTAAGATCTTCCCAAGCGCCGCTCTGTCCAAAAAAAACTAGACTTACTACCACTAGAAGTAAAAGAGGGATAACATAAAAAATAATTCTGGTTGCGATGCTCATAGTCAAAAGATATTGGAAAGCTTCTGCAGAAGCTCTTCTCCCTGCCCGCTTAGTGTAAAATACAATGCCCCAGCTGCAAATAATAACAGAATAACAAGTATGATCTTAACTATAATTTCTAATTCCATCCCCCTTTTTGTTGGAAACATATTTCTCTTCTCACGGTGCGAACATCCCAATCTTCTGACGCAACATCCAGATAGTAGCAGCAAACAGCAAAACTGCGAGAGTGATCACGACAATTAAAACAACTGTCCCATTCTCAATTGCTTTTCTATCCATATCATTGTTATCCAATCATATCATATTCAGCTTACTTGCTTTTGCAAAGTGAAGCAGCACTCTTCATCTGGGGATGAACAATCAAATGTCTTGGTTACCGACCCCGTGCATTCTCCTATCGGGACACACTGGCCTAGCTTACTTTCGCATTCAGCTAAGCCGGTTGCCAATCTTCCCGTACCTTCCCGAAAGATGAACAAAAGTATCACCATCGCCACTAATGCCACTGCTGCAGCAATCACTATCCACATCACATATTCTGATCCAGCCTTATTCACCATCTGTTTCATCATCTACCGGGCTGATTACTCTACTGCTTACGACCAAATACAGCCAGATTCTGACTCGCATGATTCCTTAGCATCGCTAAACTCCTTGCATCGATCAATTTCTTCTCTGAAAGCTGATCGTGCTGCATCTTTTGCTTCTTCTGAACTTGAACCGTCATATTCGCTCATAAAATTATTTTCAAAAGCTTCTCCTGGCCTGCATTTACCATAAAAGATCCGCATCTTAAACAATTCTGTTTTTGTTTCTTCGCTGACTTTCTGCCCAAATTGGGTAGTCTGCTGGGTAAAAATAACCACCAATACTACTAGAACAATTAATGCCAAGGCTGCTACAATAATAACATTTACTGGAAGCCCTTGCCCCCTTTTAGATACCATTCTAATCACACCTCGTTTTTAACGCTTCTGCACTTAAAAACAGGTAAGAAAGGCTTTAATCCTTTCTGCACCTCTTTAAGCATACCTATATTTTAAATTCAAGAAAGAAAATCTCTATATAAATGTTACGTGGTTGTAAACCGCTGAACACCCAAAAACTTAGTTTTGATCTTAACCAGAGATTTAAAAAAACCACCCCAAAAGTAAGTAGAGAAAAACTAAGAAAGGAAGTAGCAACCCTATAAACCTAGCAATCCTTGTTTTTAAATCTACTTTTGGGTTCAGCAAATCAAATTCTTTTATTGCTTTAATAAAAACATAAATCAAAAATCCTAAAGCTATTAAGAAAACTACTATTTTAAGTTCCGGTTCTCCTCTTGTAAAAAATGATGGTCCGGGGGGCAGTATGTTTACCACGGGGTTTATATAAAAATAAAACTTTAAAAAACTTTGTATAGCTAATTTTTCCCTAATCACACAAAAACAGCACGTTTTCCACTAAACCTGCTTCCGTATTTATTGGAAATAAGCCTGAACTGTCTCTGTCCTTAACCGGCGGACAACCGCCACCAACTTTTATCTCAACTAACTCTATAGGGGTTTCACCCCCGAGAGAAATTAATTGTGATCTAAATTCATATCGTTTATTCCAGCTGCCTAATGTTTGATTAAGTAAATATTCAGTCATCTCGCGAAAAAAATCACAACTATGGAGAGGTTGTTCTGAAATCGGCCCCCGACATTGATAAATCGGATCATTCACCCCTAGATATTTAACACAATTTTCAATAATATCGGCACCTAATTTAGGTGTTCCTGACCCAAAACCTTGTGCAAAGCATTCTGCATCGGCACTGACGGTTGTTTTCATGACTGCGCTCATAGCACTATAAGATAAGCCTTTACGAGTAAATATTTTTTTTTGCGAATCGGATTTAAGAGCAAACGTAGCTAAGAACAACATACCTAACGTAATAAGTATGACAATTATAACTAATCCTATTGCCTCCATCTGGCCTCTTCTCTGACTTTTCTTTGAATTCCTAGGCAAGATCATGAATACACCTCGACTGAAACGTAACCGAAACCATATTGGGCTTGGGTAGAATCGGATAATTCATCCCGCAAGGTTACCACAAAAAAAGTTGGTTCTTTTCGGGTAGATTCTGGTTTCGTTTTCTCATATAATAACCATTCTTTTTCTTCTGGGTACACTTGATGAACAGTAATCTTAGCATAAGAAAAAATTTCAAAATAATAATCGTCCTTGTTATCTTCCAGAACGGCAGCAGCAGAATCCAATTTTAACGTATCAAAGCAATTATCCTCCGGCTCGGCTTCACCACGGCTGCAAATTAATTCTGGCATGAACAATGCTTTCAAGGTAGTTTCCATGGCCCTAACGCCTAATAATTCTTCCTGTTTTTCCTGAAATGCTGATTGTTGATAGCGGAAATAAAAGATTATTCCGAACAAGAGTAATATGAAAAATATGAAAAGAATAGCAATAGTCTCGGTCATCTGCATCTGTCCTTTCCGTCCCATGTTTGGTGTCATATTCTATTATTCTATTATTTTTACCAGGTTATCTAATCAATATAACGGCGTACAGTAAATCCGCAAATTAGCATTAGCATCTTTAAGTTTTTGAGCTGCATCAACTAAATCCAGGCAATGTTCTGCAAGTTGCTGGCAAGCGGTAGTAGTGCTGTGCAACCTTGCTAAAGCTTCCAAAGCATTGAGATCATAATCTCCCAAATACCCCTTGCATTCACTGCCAGGAACAGCTTGGTAATATGTAATCAGGGCTTGCAATTTCCCCCCTGCTTCAGCCAAGGCTAATTCCTTTCCCCCATAAATTTCAGTTAAAAATTCTAAACGCTTGAACGCTTTTTGCATATTACACTGATATAACTGGTCGTCGGCAGAGAATATCGCCGCATATTTTGCGGCATCGCGTTCTCCGCCTAAGGAAATAATCCTAATTGCATCCTTATTTAGCCTCCGCCAAGTCGTTCCCTGCTTCTGATAAAAATCAGCTTGATTTTTTGCGATGAAAACTACTGCGCTAACTTTCTGATCATCAAAAGATTGTAACAAAGCAGGAACTCCGCTTCCAGGAACAGAGGAACCGTCGGTATCAATAAGACGAACTTCTTGATTTGCTTCCACTTGGATATCGTGCAAATTGAGTAGAGACTCTCTTTCGATTCCTTCAGTTGCATCAAGAAATTCATTCACAAAATCAGCGTCATTTCCTAAGATGTAATACTTAACATTAGAAGGGATCACAAATAAAAAATCAGTAACCTTAAATGGAAGGGCGTAGGGTAAACTCCACGTAACAATACGTGAAGTTTGAATTTCACGGGGTGCAAAAATAGGATCAATATTATTTTGTGTTCGTGCTGGCCGATCCTTGATGCCAAATTCGCTTACTCCTGCATCACAGCTGAAATATAACGTATAATCTGCTAAGCCACTCGCGTCAATAAAATTCTTTGTTTTTTCTGAAACTCCGGCTCCGGCTAAAATGGAGCTCATAACCTGCACTACATCTCCTGACAATCGCTCTTCAGAAACTTGTTTTTGTTTTACGACTAATCCGAAGAAAAATAATAAGATTACTGCGCCAGCAATGACCATATAAATCCAATTAAAAGTTACTTCAATTTGGCCGCGTTTTGAAAATGTCATGCTCTTCAGCTCGCCAGTACTGATGGTGGCGAGATTTCTGTCCTATCCCCCTTCCCTTCCAAAACCACTGAAAATGAACCTTGCCTGATGGGAAGACATAAGAAATCCTTTTTTCCAGGGTCGCTCCCAAAATTATCTCCTGGATTGATGCTTATTTTATGCACTTTAATTTTAACTGGTGCAGATGGTTTAAGAAATACATTCTCGTCAACACTATTGTAATCCTTTGCGTTTTTCCAGACCGTGCAGGCTACTTGATCAAATTCACATAGATGATTATCAGCTGGTTTATCCATATCAACAAAACAGATTTGGGAATATTTAGAAGGCAAATTGAAGGTTTCCGCGCGCACAGAGCCAAATTCTGTAAATAACTTTTTTATTGAACTTTCCAAATCTGTTTTGAATTGCACAAAAGCTACTTCTTCTCCGCTCTGTAAAAATCCCGTGATGGCCCGATATCCAAAAATCATGATAAAAGCAAAGGTGATGGCTGCAACTATGAAAACGAAAACTTGACCTACGCCTAAACCCCTTTTATTCCTAAAGTGCATTTTGATCCTCTATGCTATTCAATTATTCTGTAAAGTTACTGTTAATATTAACTAACAATATTGTAGTTTTATTCTTTGCGCTTCTTACTAAGTTGCCGTAATTTTTCAAAAACATCCTTAGCTTCACTTTTATCTAATACCTCATGGATAGGTTTTTCTTTAGTTTGCTCAGCAATTCTCTCTAGTTTTGCAAATACGCCTTTCTCTCCCAACCGCAAGCCAGGTTTAATTTCTTCTTTATGTTCAACATATTTCTTAGCTAGCATTCCCACCTTGGAGAGATGCTCGCCGGTAGTTCGAAGAATTGGTTCCAAATGCGGAATTTGTGCAGAATCTCGACTAAATTCGCCAAAGATTGCCCTTCTGTTACGTTCTTTTCCTCGCTCTTCACGCTCTCTGCGTAATGAAGAAAATTTATCCGCCCAGGAATCAACTATCTTTCGCGGCTGGAATCTAGATGCAGTCGGCCTGGTGGAAGGCTGGCTAGGGCGTGAAGATGAAGATCTTTGAACTCCTCTTGGTGCATATTTGTAAAAATAAACCAGATATCCTATTCCACCTAATGCTAGCAATAATCCAAGTAGCAAGAAAATCCAAGCTATAACATCACCATCTCCCTTGCTAGTATTTATTGAAGGGATTTCTGTTTCATCTGGGCGAGCATCTTTAACACAGGGATCAAATTCATTAGTATATTCTTCATAGCTGCTATAACCGTCTTCATCATAATCCTCTAAATTATCGCTTATGCCATCAGCATTGGAATCAGCGCTGGTGTAATCAAATTCACACCGTTCTTGATTAAATGTCTTTTCCCATAAATCTGGTAAACCATCTTTATCATTATCTTTTCCACGTTCAGATTCTGGAATCTGCCCACGAGCACAGCCAAATTCATCTACTACTTTTCCAGCTTTTGTGCCACTGCACTGATCGCAGCTATCAAGAACTTTATCACCGTCTGCGTCTAGCAAGGTAACTTTTTCTGCGCCAGTATAATTATTACCAACACTATCTTCTACTTCATAACACAACCAGCCAGAAGTATCAAACAAGACTTTCTGCCCATTATATGCAAGAGTTGGTTGGCATAAACCTGCAGAGGAAGCTTTACCATACACTATACTACAACCGCTGGTATCCTCGCACTCTAGTTCAACTGGTGTAGATGTACAACTTCCGGGGATAGAATCATTGATTACTACATTTATGCCAGGTGATCCGGTGTCGTTTTGACAAGCCGGATAACTGCTAGAAGTTGCCAAGAATCCATCGCCTTGGGCAAATTTAGTGGCCACATTACCTGCTCCATCAATAGCAAGGACTTTCACGTTATATTTATGGCCTTCAGCTAGATTCGTAGTCGGAACTCGGATAGGCAATCCTGGTCCAACCGTAGCATTAAATACCAAAGAACCAGGTGAAGAACTAAATGATATGCTTGATACACCGGCCGAGCTGTTACTAATATTCTGGTTAAAAGTTGAAACAAACCCTTTAGATTCTCCCAGATCATAGACCTCATAATAATATGCACTTATATTTTCTTCATTAGTAGAAACCATTATCTTCATTTCATTTGCTCCGCAACTAAAGGAGCCATCGTTTACATTTTGGATGGAAGGAGGGGATAAATCAACGATAAATACTGCGGTTGCTTCACTGCTATGTTCGCCGATACTACAACGTATCGGAATAATATATTTCTTCTCCAATAAAGTACCTAGAGAAGCACTATGAATGTTAGTATTTGCACCTGAGGGGAAAGCAGTATATTCCAAGCCGGCCTTATATTCACAAATTGCTCTTTTGGAAGTTTCTACTATTAAAGTTACATTCTTATACCCAATGTAACCACTGGGCGTGATTGCCACAATACCCCCTAAAGCAGCGTAGTCAACAACAAAAGTAATTTCCTCGACTTCGGATAAGGCGCCAGCTCCATTCTCACATTGTACATTGAGCGAATATTCCTTTTTCGCTCCAACAAAATTAATATTGAAAATAGCCTGATGAGTTAATCCCAATTCTTTTTTCTCTGCTCCAGGGAAAGAGAATTCCATTGTACCAAACTCATTACTTCCTGAACCTTCAGAATTATCACTGTAGCGACAAACAGTTTTATCGTCAGTTTCAACTGATAATGAAGTTGTAATTCCTTCTACGATGAGCTTTGGGCTTGCTGATGCACTTTCTATAACTGGAGCAGTTGGGTCGTACTCAAGATTTAATTTTTGTTCTGGACCTTTTTCGCCTTCTAGACTTTTACATTGTACATATAATGGTTTAATTCCGCCGCTATTAGAATATTCAGAGAAAACATCGGTAGGGAAATTTTCTATTAAGTACTTCCCCTCTGCGTTCGGGTTGAGAATCTTGTACGAAGGCAGAGCATCATAATTAAATCCAGAAGTGAAATCAAACCTACATTGGGAAGTCGGTACTTTCGTATAAAATTGTAGGGGGAATACTGGTGTATCACTAATTCCCCACTTTTCTTCCCCGTAGCGATACTCCAAAGGTTTTTCTAAAGTAACGCCATAACCTTCGATCCTAATCTCGCCACAAGTTGGCTGATATACGGGGTTATTAGCGACGTCAGTTGAATAATAACATATCTCGCTACTTTGATTTACGGAAAAAGTGGCTATGTATTCCTGGTAAGTCGGGTTATTAATTAACTCGCATCCTTCTCCCAAACAATAATATGTTTTATCACAATCAAATCCATTCTGCGGACATTCAAAATCAATTAATGCATAGCGTACAAAAAATTCTTGCCAGCCAAATCCTTTCGGTTTCGCGATGCGTGCCCCTTCCTTTAAGATTATGATCGTATCCGGTGCGCTAAAATCGACGTTAAAGTGGAAGAAGTCTTCATAGGTTTGTTCGGTAAACAGTTCGGTACATACTACTTTATACTCGCCAGCGTACTCTTTCTCTATAAACCCGGGGACGGGATTTGTTTTATGTTTCTTGCCATTTTCATCGCTGATGAAATCAGCTACTTTTTGATTAGTGGCAGAGAGATATAAATCACAGCTAGCGCCAGCAATTGTTTCTATTTCAAAAGTAACGCTGCTAGAACCAGCTACACCATATAATTCCGGTTGAACAAAATTGATTCGTTCTTCAAGGTCAAAAGTATAAATTTTTTGTTTTATGTTTATATTGCCTTGATTATCTTCGCAGCTCACGTTTAAGCCAAACTTTAATCCCTGCAGGTCTTTAAAGACGGCTTCTTTTTTCTGAACGGTCTTTTCCACAGTTTTAGCCTGGGCGGCACCGGCAGGTACAAGAGGTTGTACTGTAAACGAACACTGCATAGGTTCGGCAGTTCCTTCCAAATAAACTGATAAGGTAGTTTTATCTCCCGCTGTTTTAATCTCCTGATTGATTTCAAACTGTGGCGGAACATTATCAACATAGATAAAAGCAGTTTGAACATTTTCCTGATTAAGATATTTATCTTTCGAATAATATTTTAAGATATACGTTTCTCCAGGAACTTCCTTCTGTAAAAATTGTAGAACATTCACAGCCAGAGTTTCGTCTTTTAATTTTCCCGGATAGGCTTTCTCTTGGAAGTCGGTACATAAGCTAGAACTGCCGGGAGCGGCACTCGTTAAACAAACTCCAACCTCTCCTAAAGGGCTTTCTGCATCTTTAGCTTGGAAAGTGATATTAGGGCTTCCTAAAGAAAGAATATTCTGTCCGCCAGAAACTATTTTTGTGGTAGGAGCAGCATTATCTTTGCGGCAAGCTAATCTTTCTCCAGCATTCGTAAATCTTGCGCAATCGTCATCAATATCTCCATCACCATCTTTCATACAAGTTCCTGGTCCTTCTGGGATGCCATCCCACACACAGCGCCCCCAGCTGCATTGATCTTTAGAAAGAGTAATTTCTTGACGATCATTCTTCTCTAGATTTTGTCCCCCAGTACATTCGCTTTCAAATTGATAGGTATAACAATTTGTTTCTGCAGTTGGTTGATCACCACAGGAGGCGCAGTAGCTTAGGGGCTTATCTTTAGTCACAGAATTAGAGAAACAAGCACCTAAACTAGAACAAACTTGGTCGGTACAATAATAATTTTCAAATAAGTTTCCTTGCTTTCCACATAAGGAACATTGGTCATCTTCTTCGTAATCTTTTTCCACACAATAGCCTGTTCCTGTTTCTGGAGTCACAGTAGTAGGGATATTCAAGCCAGAAAACAACTTACTATAGTCAACCATTGGATTAGTTGCTGCGCTATCTACCCATCCACATTCAGCTCCTAAGCAGTTATTGACCGCGCAAGCATCTTTACTTTTATAATCAAAACAACTCGTTACCGTATCACATTGCTGACATTGGTTAACAATGGTGTTGCTGTAGTCATAATAACAATAATTAGCTGCTCCTTCCGTTTCCGGTTCGTCAGAGCCATAACATTGATCTCTGGTATAGTATAAACCAAAAGGATCAGCACCTTGGAATTGCACACTACAAATCCCCGCATCTTTACAAACTGCATTGTGTTGTCCTACTTCAGCACAAAACCAGACCTGTGTTTCCCCATCCTGTACTGAGCAATCCTGAGTTGCGACTAGCTTGTTTTCATTGTTGCAGCTTAAAATACTTTTTCGCAAAGAAACTTCGACTGAACAGAATAAATCCCAACCGATAGTTTCTGAATACCGACTTTCACATTCATGATCTCCTAGAGTTATAGAAGCAACCGCTGCTTTTTTAGAAAGTGTTCCCTTATCGTACACCGCAAGAATTTCGTATTTATACGTTTGTCCCCATTCAACGTCGGCATCCAGTTTTAGAGTTTCTGAAGGCGACACAGTAAACAGATCAATCTGAGTATTGTCATGATATTTTGTAATGATGTAATTTAAAACTTCAGGACAAGGTTTTTGCCATTGTAACATCACTTCTTCTTTTCCCTTAACATGACCTGCAGAAAATTGAGGTATATCTTTAGGATTGATTGAAGAGCATTCACCTACAAACTGATTTAAAGGCACATCCAAGTTGGTAGCTTTTCCCGATTCAACTGTGAATTTGATCGGGCCACTGCTGTAATCGGCATGGGTTGCCAAAATGGTATGTTCGCCAGGAAGCAGAGAAATTTTATAATCTCCCGTTTTAGAACCATCAGAAGAATACTGGGAATATCCTTTAAAGATATTATCAATGTAAATCTTTGCTCCGAATTGTTCTTCTCCAGTATCTGACTTTTTGTTCTTGTTATTATCTAAATAAGTCTTTCCCTGGACACCTTGAAAGATAGTGCTGGTAATCTGGAAATTATGGACACTTATGGCATCCTCGCTGACAATTACATCTTGTTGCTGTGGTTGGAAGCCTATTTTACTAGCCGTAAAAACATAATTGCCTTTAGGAATTCCGGTGACCGTAAATGTTCCACTAGCATCCGTTACTTGTTGTCCGCTTGCTGGACCATTCCAGGAGATAGTCGCGCCTTGAATGCTATTACCAGTCTGATCTTTTACTTCTCCTTGCACTGTCCCTACTCCGACTAATTTGTTCAAAACAATTTCTTTTGTCAATTGCTGTCCGGGAAGCAATGAAATAGTCAAAGAAGTAGGGAGATAATTCAAAGCAGTTACTTTTACTAAATAAGTTCCCGGATTGAGTGTAGGAAAGGAATAGGTCCCTGCTGACGGTGTAGTAAACTTTATTCCAGTGCCTTCCAGCGAGACTTCTGCGCCAGCTATTAACTGTCCTTCTTTATCCTTTACTGATCCGCCCAAAGCTGCTTTCGCAACCTCCACTCCGCAGTAAAGCTGATTACACTGAGTTGTGGTCATCCCCAAACTATTGTCAAAAACATCATAGGTTGAGAATCCTAGTTTTTTAGCTTTATCTTCACATTGGAACTTATTAAGATTGAATTGACAGAACTTGTCCGCTACCTTACAGCATCCCTGAGAACACCACAAGGTATACTGGTCGGCGGGCACTTTGCTGCCCCCTAACTGTTCACAATAACCTTGTGAATGAAGTTGGCAATCAACATTGCAGGTTATTTCTTCACACTGGGGAAATTCAGAACAATCTGATCCTGGAACAAAATGTTGATCCATGTTACAATCTGAATTATCTTCACAATCTGCTTGAGCTTCTACATCCAGAACTCCCTGAACGCAATAGAGATCTTCACTTCCCTTTGGGTAGATATAACAGCCTGCTGCTTCAGCAGAAATTGAATAAGCAAAAACTAATAGAAATAAAACTAAAACTACCAGAAAAGTACCTCTTTTTTGTACTATCATCTCTGTGTTCCATAAAAGTCTTCTCGTTTATAAATGTTGTCGATGGCGTAAGGCTAAGAATTCACCAAATGAGCTTTATTTCTTTTTCACTATTTCTTTTAACTTTTCTAAAGCCTTCTGAGACTCTTTTTTCCCCTCTAAACTAGCCTGTTTCTTGTTCATAGCTGCACTTAAATGTTCCAGATTTTCAAACGCAGTTTTTTCTTTCTTGAACTTATGATTAAAAGTTAAATCGTGAAGTTTACTAAAAGCATCCTTCTTTCCAGTTGTAGATGAGAACTTGTGTAGTATCTCGTCGTGCTCTTGATGTTTTTTCTTATGTAAGTGGGTTGAATGCAATTTTTGCAGATTTTTCGATCGGGATTTTAGTATACCAAACACGGCCCAATCACTCTTCTCTTCGATGGTATTTTCTGCCGGCAAGGTTAACTTAGCTCGGTTTGAATAACGCCAGATAACGTGGGCAAAGTAAACGAGCCCGGTAAGAAAGATTAACAATAACATCCACTCTAAAAGAAGCGAATCAGTGAGTAGTGTCTCTTTTCCAGATTCAGAAGAAGGAAGTGATGATGTAGCGGTAACATTTTCTGTAAATTTTTCTACGGAAAGTGTTCCCTGACTACATTGCTGTCTGCAGTTAGTCTCATCCATAGGGAAGGCAAACAGAAATTGGACTACTTCCCTATTCTTTGCTTCCACTTCGCATCTCCATTTATTTTCTTGATAATCACAAAAGGAACCGCCAAAATAGGAGAATTGGCAGCATCCCTGAGAACACCATTCTTGTTCCTTCCCCGCAGGAACTTCTCCGCCAACACATTTTCCCACAAATTCTTCTCGACAGGAACTCTTGCAAATTATTTTCTGGCATTGGGGAAAAGCATCTTTATTCGCACAACTTTCTCCTTCTATAAAAGCACTTAGGAAGACACATTTTTCATCGAAGGCACATTCTTGCTTTGCTTTTTCTAAACTTGTATCTGTACAGTAAAATGAACTTTCAGGATAGACAAAACAGCCATCTTGTGCAGAAGCATACGGAATAAATAAAATTATTATTAAGCAAAATACAAATTTAGGGGTTCTAATTTTCATCATCCACACAAACTCCTGCTTGGCAAACACCATTAAACTTTTCATCAAAATTACCATCGCATACTTTCCCATCTTTCCCTTCACAACCACACTTAAATTTGAAATTTACATCATTTTCACTTTCGACCTGTAATTGTGTAGCAATAGCATTAATCTGTGCAGAAGTAAATATCTTTTGTTCCTCACCGCCAGTATACACCACCGCGCTTGAGCAGAATTTTTCACACCCAAAAATTCCAGAACACCAGCCTTTTACTTCATTTTCATTTACAATTCTAAACGCCAACCCTTCCTGGCATGAAGCAGGTATAGTCTCTCTGCATCCTTCATAATCGCCACTACCGCACCATAACTTTTTGTTATATAATTCGTTCTTAAAATTCCCGTCACAAATATTTCCTCGTTCTTCTTTACAAAAACGCTGCTGCTGTTCAAGGACGTAGCCTCCCGTATTCTCCAATCCAGTATAAGGTGTTCCGTCATCATCACGGAGAACTTGGCCATAACACCCTTCTTCAGGATTAATAAAACAGGGATCATCATCTTCTGTGGCTAACCGCCAGCCGGCAGGATTGTCAGCAATACCTACACAGCAACTATGGGTTGCTTCAAAAGGATTCATTTCTTCTAATCCCTTGAAATCGTTAAAGTTGGTTGTTCCGTCTGGAGTTAAACCGTACTTATACTTATGATAATTTCCCGCGGGATTAAATGCCCAGGGAAATGCTGGATTTTTATGAGGCACACATTCTTTTACAACCACGGTTACTTCTGTAGATTCAGCTTTATCAAACAAAGCACAGTATTGCCCTTGGTAAGAAAGATTTAACGTTCCAGCTTTACTTGCTTCCTTAAAATAGCTGTCCTCGTTAGCGTCAAGAAGTTTTTTCCAATTTAGGATAGTATTTTTATTTTTGTTATAGGCATCGAGTTTACAATCATTTTTCCAAGGGTAACCAATACATAAATCAACAGTATTCTTTCCAAAAAGACCCCACCCGTCTTCAAAACTTTCTGTTCCATCTTTATTGGTGTAATTTATACTTATCCCTTCTGTCACCGATTCAATAACTTGAGATTTGCCAGGAGATTGTAAGTTAAAAAATACCGGATCCTCATTTGATACATAATATACTTCACCTAAGGAAAAGACTTCTTCGTATTTCTTTAACTTCTTCTCTGCATTACTCCAAAAAGAATAATTCATATCCAGCAAAATTTTCAAATCTAACGGTCTATCCACCAAGACCCGAACATCCTGCCAATCTTTTGCGTCGTGCTCATCTCTCGCTGATACTGAAAGAGTAGAAAGCCCCTCCTGTATTGGTTTTGAGATTACTTCTTGTTTAGGGATATTTCCAACAAAATAACTAACCTTATCTTCGTCTGCATCTTGAGCTGATAAATTAAAGCTAATCGTGCCTAGTTCTTCATCATCTTTAATCACTAAATAATCATAACCGGCAGCGGGGCAAGCCATCCTCGATACATAATCTAATGCTGGGGGCCTATTTTGTCGTGCAAAACGATAAGTATATAATTCTGGTTTATTCAGAATAGTATATGCTGGTGCTTGAAAAGTAAAAAGGGTATCTCCGCCTATTTCCTGGCGCTGTAATTCTATTCCTAAAGAGGCATATTGGTCCGAACGTAAAGCTAATTTACAGAGAAAAAAATTCTTGAAAGTGGAACAATCTCCTCCTTCTATTTGGCTACTGCTTCCGTAAGTAAAAAAATGACTTTCTAAAGTAGTCTTGTTATACCCAAAATCAACGTATTGCCAATCCATGCGTAGGGGAAAACTTACTGCTGCATCCAACAATTTCTTGAATTGAGTTGGGTAAAAAAAATCAAATTGTGATAAATGAAAAAATTCTTCCTCTCCTAAGTGTAATTTCAAAGGATAATTAATCTTGACATCTATGCCTTCTTCAAAGATACCTAGTTCTAAATCTGCTTCTTGCGTTTCAATAGTTGCCTGGCCTGAAATCTCCAGTTTGGTAAATTCCTCGACGCACCAAACCGTTCGATTTGTTAAATAACGGCGTAGATCTCCTTCCAAGGTAGTTGAACGTAATTCTAACGAACCAAAACCAACTTTATCATTTGGATAAGTGTATTGACAAAACGATGGCGCAGTAGGATTTGTATCATTGAGGCAAGGATAAGCATTCTGGTATTTTGGATATTTTTCCGCGATGATGGCATAAAATACCCGTTGATCTCCAACTGTAAGACCGGTAACGCCTTCTTCAAAGTGCCTCGTCCCACCGACTTGGTCATCCCACAATCTTCCCTGCTGTCCTAGCAGGATCAATCCTTTTTCCAACTCATCGGTTAAACAATCTTCAACAAAAATACGCAGCGCTTCTTTCTTGAAAACTTTTGTGAGTGTTTTTTCCTGCACTTCCTGCAGCTGTCCTTTCTTGATTCCCGCAGTAAGGCTGTACACAAAGATAAACGCGATTAAGATTAGCAAGCCCAGAATCATAAAAATAGTTATTTGCCCCCTTTTACTACTAGAAGTACATCTACTAATACTCTTTTTGTACATGAGAAAAAGAAAGCATTAAACCTTAATAAATTATTCTGCTTAACCAACATCGTCGTCATGGCCTTAAGGCGAGAAACTTAGTTTTTTATTCATTTACTCTTAGCTTACCAGTCAATTGCGGCCAGAAGAAATCTGATCCGGCATCCAGGACAACTCGTTGCACAGATTCATTGATAGCGCAATGGATTTTGAACACACCGCTAGCTTCTTCCAAAGCTTCCAACTCTAACTCTGGTGGAGCTTTAATATTTTTGACGTAATCGCAAACCGGTGTTTCAAAGTTTTCATACTCAGCAATTAAGGTTTCTTTTACATCAGGGAAGACTTCCTTCACCGCACGGACTTTCTGGTCATCTTTATCCAACAGATAGACCTCCCTAAAGGTCTGGACATCAGCAATAAACTCTTTTTCCGGATCGGCGGAACTGCCGCCAAATAATTTCTGGAAGAAGTTGATGATTTTATCCACAACGCTAGGCTCTAAAGACAGTCCTTCCTTGGCATAAATAACCGCATTCAATTTACTGGAATAATACAAATCACCTGGTACATCAACATTACTTAAATCACATTCCACAAATTCACCATTAGGATCTTCCTGACACAATCCTTGCAATTCAGGTTGTGGTACCCCTAACGAAAGTAGGAATGAATCGGGATCCTCTAGGGCTTTATTTAAAGTCGTGGCAAATGCAGCCTTAAACTCTCCACCGTCTTTATACTTTAACACACAGACATTGTTAATGCAAGTATTTTGCTCATCTGGTATTAATCCCTTCCCTTTTGCATCAAGCGGGTAGCAAGTATCTAAGGGCGGCAGTGGCTTTTTAGGTTGTAATGTGCCAGGCAATCCTGGTTTTGGTTGTTGAGCCTGCGGAAGGTCTCCAGCCAAATAATTTTCCACATTTTCATAATCCAACAAAGTTTCTTTGTAAGGCGAACAATACAACACAAACTCACTATTCTCTGCCACTTCTAATAATTTTGTAGCAACATATTTAGTCCTGCTAGTCCAATTTCCTTGGTTACAATAATTATCAAATATGTACTCTGAATCCTTTATACATAAAGGATAATTACCTTGCCCTTCATAGAAGTTTTCTGCAGTGTTGTCAAGGCTTCCATGCGGCTGCGGTAATACAAAACATTCGTTCTGCTCAGGACAGAATCCCCAGCGCTGCTGGTTCCAATCAAATTTAAATGCAGCCTGCTTCCATTGTCCGTCAACGCAGCGGTAATCTCTCCCGTCAGCAACATGTTCTGCTATCGTAGATAATCCTGCCATTGGTTTAACACAAGTATATCCATTCCAACAATAGTTATCAGGGCAGCAAGCTAAACCCGATCGAGCGTCAAAATTCTGCAATATTTCCTGGGTCTGGTAAGCATATTCAGCAGGACCTAATTCATCAACTAATTGTAGCATGGGTTTCTCTACTTCACAGGCGCCAGAAAATTCTACAATGACATATGAAGCATCGCCAGTTGGAAACTGCGGCAATTCTGCGGCTTCACTATTTCCATCATTATCAACTAAAAATACCTTAGCAGCACATTCCTGCGCCTGGCTTAAGTGTAGATTAACATTCTGAGGAATGGCAATTCTTTCCGAGCGCAATTTCTCATTATTTCCTAGAAGGATTTTATTTCCTTGCGGTGTGCTTTCTTGTGTATAACTTTCTTCATCTTTAGCAAAAAATCCGTCAGACTTTATAACATCCCAGTAGGGAACCTGGTTGGCTGCTCCTATGGTCATAAATTCGGCATTAGCGAGAAAATTGCGTGCAGGCAATACTGAAGCGGTATGGTTTCGCTTATTGGCAGGAAATGGAATGGTCTTGCTCTCCAACTGCAAATTTAGCTGCTGGTAATACTCAGAAATATTTTGATCTTCTGTTGGGTCAGGCAGATCATCTGTATTATAACCTACAAATTTTATTTCTTCATCGCTCCAGGAATTGATGACTGTGTATCGATCCTTTGGATCATCAGTCGGCTGCACAGTTCTAGATGGAGAACAGAACATACCGTTAATTACTGAGCAGGAATTTTTTTGCGTCAGATGACTTTGCAGGAAACTAGCAGCATTACAGCCATAGAACCCTGAATCTTCTTCATCGCCTTCATTATAGAACAGAACTTGTTTGGCTATCTTTCGTGCTTTAACATTACCATAAACTTCGAAGTGCTTATTGGTTGGAGTGATCAAATCTTCCTCTAATGAACCAGTAACGAAGTATAACTCGTATAAATCAGGATGGGTGTTAACTATATCGTAGGGTGGATTTCCAGGAAGCGGGAATAAACATTCATGTTCTTTACAAGAGTAAGTCTTTTTATCAGTATTTGGTTTAGAGAGGGGGATTGGTTTGGAAGGAAAATAAGTGTCGGGCTTTAGGGAAGCTACGATCGCAATTGGACGATTCCATACTCGTTCAGTCTCATCTTCGCCTAAATAGATTGCTGGCCCTTCAAGGTAAGTGTTTCCAAATAAATCCTTCTTTTCCGTTTTAACAAGGTCTGTATCAAGATATTCGTTAGTAATCATATCATAGAAATCAATCTCTATTTTATCAGTGCTTATGTCTTTAAACCATAATTCCATTTGGCGATGGACAGAAAATTGATCACGAAGAGTGAAATTACAAAGTACCACAAAAGTGTGCTCTGAATCGAGAGTTACTGGTTTGGTTGTACAATCCGCACTTTGGGAGATGTAGTCTTCTGGCACTAAATCTTCTTCGGCAACAAACTTTTTTTCTGCCTCAGATGTCGCTAATCTCCTAAAATTAAGCTTCAGCGCATCAAGAACAAGAGGCGTATATTCAAATGTCTTTTTTTCTTCAGTAGAACTAACATCAAACCCTACATTCATGATAGTTTTGCCAGAAGCAATAGGCTGTGAATTCCAACACCCATAACGATTAAATTCGCTTTGCTCTCCTGCTAATTCGGTTGTAGCAGCCACTTCTACACTTCTGCCGGAATAATATTCGTTTGCGGCATTGCCGCAGCAGTTGGCAGTTGTATCATCAAGCTCCTCATCGCTGCCTAACCAAGCGTTAGGCCCATACAAATTGGTACAAAGAGCTGCTCCATTTATCTCTGCATCGGGATCGCCAAAATCTGCATCTTCCAGCCATGAGGACGATCCTTCTTTTACCGAGTCTTGTCCAGAACACAGAGGATTCACTCCTTCCTTGCTTAGATAAATATCTTTCACTTGTATGGTATTCACTTCTGCGCCAAGACTCGTACTCGTCCCAATCTCAAAGGACTTTACTGCTTTATAATCCCCTATAGGAACTTTAATGTGCATAAAGCTATCCTTGCTAAATAGTAAGCCGTTCTGCACATAGCCGAGAACTTCTCCATTGAAATAAAGCTCATTTTCTGGACCGTAAATTTTCAGATTTATTCCCGCGGGGAGATTTAACTCTTCACCAACAAATTGCACCATGAAATTAAAATAATCGTAATCAGAAAAATCTAAATAATGATAATCATCATAAAATTTCTTATACCATTTTGAGTAAAAATCGATCAATTGACCTTCTCTATAAGGTACAATGTCATTCTCATCTGCATCTATATCTGGGGTTTCATCTTTCACTAACGGCAGGGAAAATAATCCTTCCCCCTCATATCGGCCTTTGATACCAAAGTTTCTTCGATTATTTTGTGTATCAGTGCATTCAGCTAAAGCAAACCTGTTTCCTTCATCGTAACAATAGAATCTATGTGTTTTTTTGAGATCATCTTCACGATCAGACCCTTCCTGGGGAGCAGGTTCCGGCACTGATTCCGGCGATCCTTCTTTACACACAAACCAATCGTCGTTATTAGAAACAACATCAAATGGTTCTTCACCCGGCTTGCGTAAAGTTACAATCTGGAATTTAGTCTGAGCCAGCCGTGCATTCAACCAACACCAATTATCCCCGCATTCCTTAACATCCTGCTCAAATTCGTCAAGGTTGTTTTCCAATAATTTGCCTACCCAATTCTCGCCATTCACATCAGCTTCTGTTCCAACTAAATTCCGGTTAAGACAGATATAATTTCCTTCCTGATTTGATCCAGTTTTACCTAAATCATTCACGCCGCCGTAGCCGCAGCAATAACCCTCCTCTTCATCCGTTTCAATCCAAGAGAAAGATTCTCCGTAGATATTGTAACCAGAGGCGGAAAGAGCAGTTTCCGCTGGAAAGTCACACTCTTCCCCTTCGTCGAAATCGGGACAATCTTCATGCTCTTCGCAGGAAACATCTTTGTTGATACTACAAGTTCCTTCTTCTTCTGTTGCTTCTTCACCGACAAATACTGGCGCTTGTTCGCATGCCGCTTGGTTTTCATGACA
>JACPIL010000076.1 GCA_016188105.1 Candidatus Woesearchaeota archaeon
AATTGAGACCGAACTTGTTTGATGACTGAGATGTATGCTTTCGATTTTGGATTAAAGTTGAGGTACAGGGACTTCATCAATTTAGGTTCTTGCCGTAGGTATTTGCTAAGATGTTCTTCTACAAACTGATTATCAATACTTTGTAATTCTTTTTTCTTGGTAATTTCTTGTACTAAGCGGGCTATTTTTTCTTTCCCTAACATACTCTAGACAAATACTTCTGGTTATAAAAAGCTTTTTAAAGCGGAAGAGAATGGATAAGCTATGGAAAAAAACTGGAAACATTCCATTAAGAAGGCTTGGAATTTCTTCTGGCATGATGAATCTGTCACCAGCTGGGCGCTGAATGTAGTAGTGGCTTTTCTGTTGATACGGTTTATTTTTTACCCGGTCTTGGGGATAGTGTTAGGCACTAGTTTTCCTATTGTGGCAGTAGTCAGTGAAAGCATGGAGCATGGCTTGCATGATGGAAAACTGTGTCAGGGATATTTTGTTGAATTCAAGGAATCATTTGATAATTATTGGGAAGTCTGTGGAAATTGGTACGAGGGACAGGGTATCAGTAAAGAGCAATTCGAAAGTTTCAGATTTAAGAACGGTTTTGACAAAGGGGATGTAATTGTACTCTGGCGAGCAGATAGAGAGAATCTTCAAGTAGGAGAAATTTTGGTATTTCAAGCTAATAAAGCGCAGCCGATTATTCATCGTGTGGTTAAAGTTTGGCAGGAGAATGGAGAATATTATTACCAAACCAAAGGCGACCATAATGAAGACAGTATCGCTGGCGGCTTAGAAGAGACCAAGATTAGTGAAGAACGTATTTATGGTAAAGGGGTGCTGCGGCTGCCGTATTTAGGCTGGGTGAAGATATTGTTTGTGGATTTAGTAAGACCTTTAGGATGGGATATACAGCGGTAGTTCTGATTTAAATGCAGATACATAGACTATACAGCGGTAAAGTATTTAAAGGGGAAGCTGATTTTTGCAATATAGAATGTTCTGTCCAACATGCGGTTCAATATTAAGGCCCAAGGATAAGGCCGGTAAAAAGGTTCTTTTTTGCAGCTGCGGCTTTAGCAAAACGCCTGATGAAGAAACTGCTGAATTGCGAGAGAAAGTAAAAGGAGCTAAAAAAATAGAAGTGGTTGAGCAAATTGAAACTCATCCTAAGATTAAAACTTCCTGTCCTAAATGTGACAATAAGATTGCCTATTACTGGACCCAGCAAACCCGTGGAGCAGACGAGCCTGAGACCAGATTCTTTAAGTGCACAAAGTGTAATTATACCTGGCGAGAGTATGCGTGATGGCTACACCTGCTGAACTCTTAAAAAAAGTAGAAGACAACACTGAATTTAAGAGCTGGAAGAAAAAACATCAAGGAGGATATCTCTCTCATTTTTTTTGTCCAATTACAACTGACTGTGAATTGAAGAGTGACTGGGAAATCGGTTTTTATGATGCTGATTCGGGAAAGATGACTGTTTTTGCTTGTGGCGAGATAGTGACAGTGAAAGAGAATGAAGATGATGTTTTCAAAAAACCAGAGCAGCAAGTAGAGGAGTTAGATATAAAATCAGTAAAAGTGCCTTTCCAAAAGGCAGTAGATGTATTCGCTGAGCATGTGGAGGAATTATTTCCTAAAGCAGGCAGAGGAGATGGTTTTGTGATCCTCCAGAATCTAGAAGGGAAATCACTTTGGAATTTTACTTTCATCACCAAAGCTCTTAAATTCATTAATATTAAGATCAATGCAGAAACCGGAGCGGTTGATTCTCACTTGAGCATGGATTTGATTGACAGAGGACAGTAACATTTTCAATAAATGAATTACAATTTCTTTTTTCAAGCGTAACAATTCTAACAGTAAATTTCTAACAGTATAGTTTCATATCAACAGTCTTTATATACTTCAGAACTTTCTTTTTTCTACGATAGATGTTTGTAAAAAGAGGTGATAGATCTTTTATGTCTAAATCTACTGCTAAAAAAATTTCTTTTAAAGGACAGGCGAAGTGCAAGAAATTAGGAGATTTTTTTACAGAAGAAGAAAAAAAAGAAGAAAAAGATTAAAGATTATCTTAAGTGCTTCTGATAAAATTCTCTAGCTTGCTGTTGTGAATGCTCAATGCTGACACCAGCATCCATATATACGATTGAAACTCCTAATGAGGCAAAGAGGTGTTTGAATTCGTCGCTTTCAAAACGTGGTTTAAGTTTGAGCTGAAAAGCCAAGTTTTCAAATTTACAGTTATCATCTTTATCACGCCCTTTACTGCGTTGCACTGCTTCTTCTACATCGGTAATCGTGGGAATAACCAAGAGATTCATAGGATAACCAGCACAGAAAGAATTTCCTGGAATGGCCATGATATCGGCAATGCTGAAATCTTTTCCTTGATCTAGAGCGCTTTGCCGTTGATAGGTCACTGAAGAAGAAAAAGATCTGCTTTGATAGACGTCAATTCCTCGTTCGAGTGCAGGAAGCAAGAGCTGCTCATAGAGAATATGCCTATCTAGAGCATACGCTTCGGCTACTGTCTGCGGAGAGTAAGAACGATCATTTTTAGCGATCAATTCGTTTCTGATATATCTTCCAGTTCCACAGAAGGTTGGTTCGGAAGTAATAAGAACATCAGCGTTGCCTACATCAGCTGGTGAGGGATGAAAGTCATGACTCTTCCAGAATTTATGAACATCGAATACTTTTTTCCCTTCTGTCTGTGCTTCTTCAACAAAAGTATCCAGAAAAACACCTTTTCCTACACCGTCTAATCCATCAACAACAACAAATCTACCTCTTTTCATCATTCCACCTCTTAGGGAGAGAATTTTGTAATGGTATAAAAAATATTTGTATTGTCAAATGTAAGTGATCAAGAAGAATAATCTATTTAAGGAAGCTGATTTGACGGATTTTTATGTCAAAGTACATTTCTTTGAGGGAAGTTCCTGCAGAAACACTAGATAAACTGGGGAGATATTTCACTAATGTCGGTGGAGACACATTTGTTATACAAGGTTTACCCTCAGAATTGACCGGCGCATTATTAGCAAGATATTCCAGAGCAAAAACGGGAATACAGCTAACCCTTGTCAATGAATTCTTAGATGAAAATGGTGAACCTTCTGCACAAAAGGGATCAGAATTAATGGATCGAGTATTGAATGCTTTTGGTGATGAGTCCGTTGGCGAATTAGAAGGAGCTCATGTTGGATTAGAGAATATTAGCCAATTGTTGACCAAAGAAATTGAAGATCGAAGGATTGGCGGATCGCCGATAGAACAATCGACAAGATATGTAGTATATGACCAAAAAGATGACCAAGGGAAATGGAGATATCTACGTCCTAGAGAGATCATGGAAGCCGGTTTGGGACAGAGATACGAAGAAGTTAATGATAAGGCCTTTGAAGTATATAGTGAAGGTGTAGGACTTTTACGGGATTATTTCAAGAAACATTTTCCACTAGATAAGTTCAAAATTGAAGTAGAACGAGATGGGGAGAAAGTAAAAGTGGGAGAGAAAGGTTTACATAATGACGATGAAAGAAAAGCTTTCAGAGACGGCTATAATTTCACCATCCGCTGCGCAGCGTTAGACGTAGGTAGGTGTGTTTTGCCTTCCTCAGCTCTAACTCATATGGGTGTATTCGGAAACGGCAGATATTTTACAAATCTACTGAATCATCTTAAGAGCGGTGAGTTGGCAGAAGCTCGAGAGAGAGCAGAAGCATTGGAAGTGGAGTTGAATAAAGTTATTCCCACCTACATTAAACGAAACAAAGCTAATCCAAAAAAAGCAGAAATTAATCTGAATATGAAAACGTTAGCTGCTGAATTATTTAGGAGCCAAACCCCTTCAGATAACAAAGTAACGCTGCTCTCAGATGATTATTCCCATCTTACCCAAGTGGTTGCCGCCTGCTTATTTCCGTATACTAATCTTTCTTTAGCGCAAATATCGGGAATAGTTACGCTCTTATCTAAAGACCAGAGAGTGGAAATTCTAAAAACGTACGAAGGAGATCGGGAAAATAGGCGTGATAGGACCGGCAGGGGTTTTGAAGCAGGATATCCGTTAACATTTGATTTAGTTGGCGGGTTTGCTGAATATCGAGACTTAGAACGGCATAGGATACTTACCCAGCAACGGCAGGCTTTAACTACTGATTTTGGTTTCATTATTCCGCCAGAGATGGGCGAGATCGGTTTAGAAGAGAAAGTGCAGGAAGTAGAAGGGATGATGCGCTCACTTAATCAAGATTTACGAAAAACTGGTTTAGGTGAAGCTGCACAATATGCAACATTGTTTAACCACCGATTACGCTTTATGATGGGCATGAACTTGCGAGAATTACAGCATTTAGGTGAATTGCGGACCCAAAAAGCAGGACATTTCAGTTATCGAAGTATGGTTATGGAAATGGTTAGGCAAGTACATGCTCGAGATCCATGGGTTGAAGAAGCTGGAGCATTGAGGCTTGTCGATTTCTCCGATCCAGATAATAAAATCGCGCGCGCAAATGAACAGTCAAAAATTGCTGGAAAAAATCTTGCAGCCGGCATTGATGGAAGCGCAGATTTAGAATGATTATCGCGAACTTCTCTCTCCTTTCATCTCTAAATATTTCTTAGCGCTAAAAGGATAATGTTTGGCACTTTGCATCATTGCGTTAATAAGGATATTTTGTTGTGCGCCCCAATCGCTATCTGGATGTGTCCTACAATAGTTAGCCCAATACTCCACAAAAAGCAAACGAGCTTTTTTATTATCAGCGGAGGGTTTAATCCATTCCATCATTCAATCAGAAATACACTACTATTAAAATTTATCTCATTACTTCTATCACTTTTTCTCTGCTACTTTCTCCTGATTTTATGCGCACAGAAAGCTGATGGTTTTTCTTAAAGAATTTGATCAATTCGGTATTAGCTTTTCCTTTCTCTGGAGCAGATTTGAGATATAATTTTAGTTTTCCATTATCTTCTTTTAATTCGGTTCTTCCGGAATGCGGAATAACTTTCAAGCCGAGAAGATTGTTCTTTATGAATTTATTGAGATCCATGGGAAATTATCTTCAACAGATATAATCTTAGCCATGCCAGGTAGATAGAGAACAATATTATGTACAGCATTACAGAAACCCAAGGTGGAGCATACAATAGTTGGGTTGAGAGGGGTATAGTGATCAGCGGTAAAATAATAGCCGGAATTAGAGCTAAGAGAAGTGCAAGCAGCAATCTTTTCTTATTTTTATTAAACAAGGAAAATCCCATTCCGATAGAATTCCAAATTTTATAACTCTTGGCGAAAGAATGATAAATTAAGAAAACTAGAGAAATGAAAACAAGAAGCAAGTAAAAATTCAAGAGATATTGTAATACCAAGCGAACATTATCAACAGCAACGGTATGGGTGATGTAGAATAAAGGAAATAATTTGATGATCTGGTTGAGAGAGAATGAAAGTATAATTTTGGCGATAACCAAGACTAAGCCAAATAAAAATAATGGAATAAGTAGGCTAAGATTAAGCACATTCCAGCGCCAATACGTTTTTCGGGTTACCTTCCTTCCCTGAAGATGATTCCAGATAACTGCTCGAGAATAGGAAAAGAGAAACAGAAAAAATATTACCAGAACAATTGGGGGGATAAAGACCAGAAATAGAGTTCCAGTCGGACTAGGTACTACTGCGGGAAGTTGTCCTGCGCCGAGAACACTTGCTTCCTGAACGATAGCTAGCAAGGCTTGAAGTTTGGTAAGCCACCAGCTTGATCCTATCGTAAGAATAAGATAGAGCAAAGAAAAGGTAATAGCATCAGCGGCAAAGGTGTAGGTGAAATCTTTTCCTAATTTAAAGGAGTTTACAAAAGATTGTAAGTATTTATTCATTTTTGTTCCCTATTTCTTCTAAAATTTTTTGGATCTGTTTCTTGAGAATCGGCATATATTTTTTTGCAATATTCCAGACAATATCAAGATCTACACTAAAATATGCATGAATCATCCTATCCCGAGAACCAGCAATTTTTCTCCATTCTACTTCAGAATGTTTATCTTTAAAATCTTTTGAAATATTTTTTACTGCCTCGCCAATAATTTCAATTCTTCGTACAGTAGCATCCCTTACATCCTTATTTTTTTTAAATGTTTTATTTGATAAACCTTTAAGAGAAGATTCAGTATCAGCAATAGCATCAAGTATATGTTTCAAGTATGGAATATTGCTACTCATAATATTCGAACCTCATCAGCCATAATATACTTCTTCAGATATGGGGAAACTGACTGGTAGGTCAATAAATCAACTTTTTTCCCCAATTTATCTTCAAGTTCTAAGTTAAGCCCAACAAATGCAAGACCCATCCCTTTAGGAGGTTGAATTAGTATATCTATATCGCTTCTTTTTTTAGCTTCTCCTCTAGCATAGGAACCAAAAATTCCGGCTTTCTTAACTCCGTTCTTCTTCAATATGGGCACAGCTATTTTTGCTATCTGTTTTATAGTTAAGTCTTTCTTTGTCATGTTATTAGCGAGAGTTTAATTTATATAAATATTCTCTTTGGAATCTTACCAATCAGTATTCCGGCTAATTTCTCCTTTATTCTGTGAAACGCTGGTTGATTGCTGTCCGGCATTTTCCCAGTTGACCTTTCCGACGGCCGACGTAAATCCAGGATCGCCTGCTCCGTAACAGACTGGGCCAATTGCATCCCCTGGTTCTCCAGCAACGCCAAAAGTAAGAGCCGCTCCCAAGTCAATTGATTCTACTGTCCTAGGTGGCTGATTCCAGATTATGCAGGCTTCCTCGTAAAGATTTGGAGAATATTTTATGATAGCATCTCGGTCTGATGCGCCATTCTGCAATTGTATCGGTGAGGCAGTATTCCCAGCTAAATTATAGATAGCTTTTCCGCTTTCAAGATTTAGCTGGCCGTCAGGGTTCTGGTCTATCCAGATATTGAAAGAAACAGCAACCCCATTTTCATCAACTAAAGGAGTATAAGCTTCATCTTGAGGAGCAGAAACTGCCCAGGTAATTTTGTAGAAATGGCCTCGTAATGGTTCATCGTTATCGGCTTCATCATCGTCATCTTTATCCGCATAACAGAAACTATCATCTACACAAACTTGATGCCGATCACAGATCCATTGTTCTTCTGCTTCTTGGTCTGGATTCTTTTGGCAGAGAATAGGCGAAATTTCTGCTGAACGCTCCATCTGGATGCTGGCAACAGCCTGATAGGTTCCTGACACAGTTTTTATGACTGCCTTCCCTTCCGCTTCCTTATCCAGCCAGCGGTAGGTTGAATCTTCACATAGTAAAGAGGGGAACCAATTTTCTCCTAATAATGGAGCAAAGGCAGCGTCTTGCGCTCTCCTCCAGTCTTGGTAGAATTCTGCTTCTCCAAATAATAAATTGCTGATTGCTGGGTAGGATTTAACTTGTGAAGAGACTGCATAGATTGATTCAAGAATAGTTTGCGCTGTTGCCAGGCCTCCTTGGGAACTGGAATAATTATCGCCTAGTTTTTCTTTTACTATCCCTTCGTTGAGATCTGCTGTAAGTTCGTCCTGTGCTTGTTCTTCTTGTTGCAGTTGGCCTAATGCATCATTTAATCCAGGTAAAAGAGCTTCTTCATCTTCTCGCGTTTCTGCTTCTTCATTTTCTGCTTTATTACGAGCATCCTGGGCATCATTAAATTCTGCTTTAAGTAGTAATAATTGTTTTCCCTCTTCAGCGGTTGTCTCCTTGCTATTGCTAGACTTCTTTCTTGCCTCAATACTTCTCTCAAGATCTACAAGATCGCCTCTTGCCTTATCTTCAAAGGTCTGCGCTTCTGACAGTTTGTTGAGTGCTGCTTGATGATTTTGCTGTGCAGCTTGGTATTGTTGCTGTTTAATTTGATATTGCTGCTGCACAGCTACTAACCCAGGGCTACTGTCCCTATCGTCCTGAACAAAATGATCTCCTTGTTTTTGAACAATAATTTCTGTGCCAGTTTTTTCATCCTTCAATATCATTTTTCCAGTGTACTTTCCAGTCTCTTTTCCTTTTTCATCATGTTCACGCTGGGCAACCACAGTAGTTAGTTCCACGCCTTTTTCAGTTTGACGATGAAATGTTTCTCCTTCTTTTCGGCCGCTACGGGGATTGAAATATCCTTTAGCTTCAAGCGATTCTATTCTATCAGCGCCAGTTAAATCTCTGTAATCATAATCTACTAAATATGAA
>JACPIL010000079.1 GCA_016188105.1 Candidatus Woesearchaeota archaeon
ACCTAGTGATAAACTGGAAAAAGAGGCATTCAAGACTTTGCCGGCTAAAGAGAAGGAAGAGTATGTAAGCAACCTTCTTAAGAAAATACTTGAACTTAATCCGGAAGGCATTACCATTTCCCAGATAAAGGAAGCAACCGGCCTTACTTACTCCACAATCTGGCACCATCTGGAAATACTAAGCTGCACAGCGCAGGGCCATAAAATCAGCAGGGGAAACTTGGATGTTTATTATACACTCCAAAGACTGCTTGCTATTCAAATAGAAAACAGATATTGATTTGTAGATTCTTACTGGCAGAAAAATTTATATAGTAAATCATTCAAATAACTATTCAAATAAGCAATCAAATGGCCAATATCAACTTGCCTAAGGAAATTTTGGAAAAGGAAGCTTTCAAGACTTTACCAGCTAAAGAAAAGGAAGAATATGTAAGCAACCTGCTAAAGAAAATACTGGACCTTAACGAGGATGGCATTACGATATCCCAGATAAGGGAAGCTACAGGAATGACGTACTCCACAATCTGGCACCATCTGGAAATACTAAGCTGCACAGCCCAGGCCCACAAAATATCTAGGGGAAACTTGGATGTTTATTACCATAATGGAACCATGAATCATTTGAATGAATATGATGGCGGCAAAGCCAAATATTCTATCAGCTCAGTTAAAAACAGGGAAGGAAACTTTGTATGCATACACGAAAAAAGGCAGAATAGGCTTGGCAATCACACAATCACCACAGGCATCTCTATACCGGTTGAATTAATAGACAACCTCGTTGCAGAGCTTAATAAAGTGAAAAATTCCAATATTAAATAGATTCTTTCAAATAACCATTCAAAAGAGCAATCAGAAAATCGTTCAAATATAGCTAGCCATCATATTGTTGTTGCTTTTTATTTTTTATTTGACTTGTATGGTAGTTTTATCGGATATTATAATTGGCATGGGTTTTGGCTGATTCCTTATTGGCATTTTTTCGTTGGAATATATCTTTTGTTCTCCATTATTGCTGGTTTGTATATTATTGGCTCAGTTGCCATTTTTGGCTTTGTCTACCTTCTCAAGAAATCATTTGAATGCAGCCTTATTTTCCCAACCTGCCAAGTTGCTTCTCAATCCTCCCCTTATCCTTCATATAGGATTCCTCAGAAATAAGCCCGGATTTAAACGCGCTTTCCATGGCAGCCAGCTCTTTTTCCAATTTTTCTGTTTTCTCTTTTGGCATTCCTTCTTTTACCTCTATGGCCTTTTTCTTCTTCTTAATTCTTTTAAACAAGTATGTTAAGAAAATAATTATAATTATTAATATAATAAATATAGCAAGGCCGGATATAACATATTTAATCTGTATCGGATGTTTTTCCTCAAACCTTGAATTTACCTCAAAAACATCAGAGCTTGTCCCGACCAGGCCGTCAGGCGTCTTTACTTCAACAAAAGCGACATAGGCTCCCGCCTTTAAGTCAGAAGGTATAAGCAGTTTCCTTACAAACTTGGCCTGGGTCTCCACAGTAACAATTTCCTCCTCGGCAGCTATTAAGGCTCCATGCGGGTCTTTTATGGAATACTTGACATCCACATCAGCGCTCCCAAAACCCTTTAAATTAAACAGTACAATCTGTATAAGCAGCTCCTCTCCCTGGAATATTTTTTTATAGTCCGGCAGCACCTGCACATTCACGTCAAACAGGACTTTGGTGCTGTCAAAGAGCAAAACCCTCTCATTGTCTTTCTGGATATAAACTTTAGCGCTTCCGTTCCTGCTTATAGCCCCGGTAGCTTTTATTGTTTTTAGGTCTCCGGGATTCCTTAAGTTCCATATAACCTCTTTGCTTTCATTCACAACCAAATTTAAGTTATCATCATAAGTCTTTTCCTCGGTCAGCACAGCAAATCCTGTAATGGAAGGCTTTTTGAAAATAAGAATCCCGGATGCAAGGACAATTACGGCCACTAGCACAATTGCTGCATTTATCCTGTTTTTGTCCCTCTTTTTCGCTTTTTTGCGCATATTTTTGCCTTAAGATTATTTATTTCAAAGTAACTTAATAAAATTTATTGTTTTGTCGGTTACTTTTATTATTCACCTGCTTAATCTCTATTATTTTTTATTTGGTATTTTTTCGGTTATTATTTTTGAATTATTTGCCGGTTTTTATTTTTTTGATTTTTTATTATTGCCGTGTTTTTATTGATTAATGATTGGTGTTTTTTATATTGAATTATTCCCTATTGGCATTATCTGGCTGATTGTTTTTATTATTGGCATGCTATTTATTGCCATATATCAGATGCCTTTCCCCATCTTTCTCGATATAAACTTTTACACTGCCATTGCCCTTGACCCTGCC
>JACPIL010000078.1 GCA_016188105.1 Candidatus Woesearchaeota archaeon
CAAGTCGCAGTGGAAGATGCCATCATCGCTGACCAAACTTTTACTATCTTGATGGGTGATGAAGTAGAGCCTAGGCGAAATTTCATTGAGAAGCATGCCAAAGAAGTTGTTAACTTGGATGTATAGGCGTAAAATGGACAATACTTTAGAATGGCAAAGAAAGTTCTTTGACAAGTTGCAGGAAGAAACCTCACAAATAAAATTCAAGGAAGCACGAGAAGAAGCCGAAACTAAATTACTCAGAGCTGAAGGCCAAGCAGAATTTAGCTATCGAAGTGCCTTTATAAGAGGAATGATTATAGGAAAAGGATTAGAACACTACATGTCAGATATTGTAGACGGCATGAATAAATCCTGCCTCAAAGTGATCTCTCGCGATTTTCCCGACACCGATTCCATTCAAGAATATCAAGCTTGTATAAGAAGCGACACCGATCTTCTTTTATTATTCGGACAAGAGTACATCGATAGATGGGTTATGTATAATACTTTATTTGGCAATTCTCAGTAACAACTTTTTTAAAGTACCCTTAAACTACAACTGAAGGTGAAATAAAATGGCAGGTAAAGAAATATACCATTTCTAACCTGCCATGAAAAAAATAAAATGGCAGGATTTGATAAAAGTTTAGATAAAGAATTGTTTTCCAGATCAGTTGACTTCGAACGTTCTAGGATTACTGTAGCGGTATTCGCATACAATAACGGCACTCCAAAACTTCAGTTAAGCAGGGAAAACAGAAGCGCAGATGGGGAATTTGCTTTTGCAAAATTAGGAAGATTGCTCAAAAGCGAGCTAGAAGCAATTTTACCCTTGATGGAAGAAGCGAAAGGATATTTGTGATTTTTTTAACTTTCTTATAATACATTAGTTTAAGAAAAAAGGATCAAAGTTGAATCACTTGGAAAGGCATTTTCCAAGACTCTAATGCTTCTTCTACTTTTGTAAAGCGACTTTGATTTTTCCAGCTTTCAGTATTTTCTCCAGTAGGAGCGACCATCCTGGCAATCCAGAACCCTCCCCCATAGAACTTAGCATCACCACAGGCATTACGCAAAGGAGCCAAATTTTTCCTTCTCCAGTCACTATAATGACGCACCACCATTTCCTTAGCTTCATTCCTTTTTCCTGATTTTAATAAAACTTCAGCTTCCTGAAGGTTTCGTAAAAGTCCATTGACATGACAATCATCCAATATTGTTAAGGCATCTATTAACTCTTTTCTTGTTCTATTATATCCTTGAGCTTCAATATCTTGCCTTAGAGTATCTTCAGCCCCAAAATAAGCTTTCCAGATAGTTCTAATACTCGTGACCGCTTCACCATGCTTTGCTTTAGTACCCTCAGGAGTATAATGGAATCTTTCTATCATAGCGACAATTTCTTCATCTGTTGCTTTTTCCAAATCTGTACTTAACTTTGCTTCAAACTCGACATACTCTCTTCTTGGTTGTTCAAATAGTTCTGAAAGTTCTCTAGCTATTTTGTTATAATCAGGATTTTCACCAAAGAAATCTGGCATCTTCAGAGGATTTGGTGCATCAAATGGAAAAGGAAATTCCCTGTCATCAGCAATTGCATACGAATTCACTAAGGCATTGCGCATGAAACATTCTTCAATAACTGCTTTCAATTTTTCTCTTGCTACTCTTGTTGGGATAGGTGGATGCGCAGCTTCAACAATTCCGTCGATCGGCATAACCGTATAGACTATTTTCATAGACAGGTAAAGAAATAATGATTTATTAAGCTTATTAAACAGTAATTTCAAATCTTTAAGCTAGTTACCTTACTCACACCATCTTTCATGCTCACGCCAAATAAGGTATCTGCTTCAGAAATGATGGCGTCGTTGTGAGAGATAACTATATATTGAGCTCCGTCGGCATAACTTCGGATCAATTTCGACAAGATGTCAGAATTCTGCTTATCGAGAGCAGCATCAATCTCGTCTAAGATGTAGAATGAAGCCGGCTGGTATTCCTGAATCGCGAAGATAAATGATAATGCCGTAAGTGTTTTCTCTCCTCCAGATAGGGATTTGATATCCATAAATCTATTACCGCTTAATTTTACTTTAACGCTTAAACCTTCTTCAAAAGGATTATTTGGATTTTCCAATTCAAGATACGCCTTACCCTTGGTAAATAGCGTACTAAAAATATTCTGGAAGTTTTCATTAGCTTTGGTAAAAGTCTTCATGAAATGCTCTTTCTTCTTAGATTCAATCTCATTCATCAAAGTAAGCACATCAGTTTTTTCTCTGCCTAACTCGTCTTTCTTTTCTAATAACTTATTGAATTCCAATTCAACTTGCTCGTACACTTCCAGAGCTTTCATATTTACTGCAGACATCTGGCCTAGCATCACTTCAAACTTGGTCACTTCATGTTTTAATTCCTCAATGCTTTTATTAGATAAGATTACTGCGTTCTTATATTTGTTAAATTCCTCCTCAAGACCGGCTAATTTTGCTTTCACTTCTGCATTCTTCAAAGAAACAAGATTAATTTCCCTTTCAAAGTCGCGAGTTTTTTCTCGCAAAGATTCAATTTCGTTTTCTGCTTTAGCACTTTCAGCGCTCAATTTTTCACGGGTAACAAACAATTCCTTGTAGGTAGAATAGAATTCCTTGCTTTCTTTTTCTTTAACTTCCAGATCCTTCTCCCGCTCTTTAATACTTCCAGTTAAGCGAGCAATCTCCGCATGGAAACGATGTTCTTCCTTGTCATGCTGCTTTAAAATTTCTTTGATCTTTTCCTTTTCAGGCGCTAACATCTGTTCCATCTGAGTGAGCATGTTCTTCAAATCGCTTTCCAAACGTAAAGTATCTTCCCGGCATTTCTGTCGGGACTCTTCAAATGCGCTTAACTGAGCTAACAGGCGGGGATCACGTAATTGATTTACTTCAGAACGAAGATTCTGTTTTGCCATTTTTAATTCTGCTAGATCCTTGTTGATTGTGCCAACACTCTTTTGTACTGAAGCCAGAGCAGTATCCACTTCTTGTAACCGCGCTTGCAATTCTTTCTTTAAGTCAGTAGAAGCTTCTAGATCATGGGTATCCAGATGCAGGCTCTTTTCCAATTTAATAACCTCTGCTTCTACCTCTGCTCTGTTGGTTCGCAATGCAGAAATCTCCTGTAAATTAACTTCTCGTTTCTGTTCCACATTGACAATAACACCCTGCCATTCTCCTAATTCACGTTCTACCTTTTCTAATTCTTCTAAAGAATCCCGCTCTTTAAATCCTGTTGAAACTTTTCTGGTGGTAAAACCTCCACGCATCACTCCGCTTTCCTCAGCTAAACTTCCATCTAAGGTGACCATGCGAGTTGTTCCAACTCCTATTTTCCGGGCAGAATCCAGATTATCGACTACTATTGTTTTACCAAAAACATAGGCAAATGCTTTCTTATACTGCGGCTTGAAAGAGATTAGATTTAAGGCAAAATCATGCACGCCTTGCTTTTTTAGGAGAGTTTTATCTTCAGCAGCAATATCGTGGTATTTTATTTTAGTAAGCGGGATAAAGGAAGCAGATCCCAGCTTATTTTCTTTGAGATAAGCAATACAATCGGCAGCAACTTTATCATCTTCAACCACAATATTATTCATCCTTGCGCCAGCTGATGCTTCCAGAGCTTGCGCATATTTTTTATCTGCTTGCCCTAACTCGGCAACTGTTCCATGCACGCCTTTGAATTTTTTACGGTTTTCAAGAATACTGCGGACGGCTAAATCAGTAGCCAGATTAGCTTGATAACTTAAAGTTCTAGCATTTAATTGTGATTGCTTTTCCTGCAGCTCAACTACTTTTCTGCGGGCATTTCCTAATTGCGAGGCAAATCCGCTGTCCTGTTCTAAACATTTATTCAATCGTAAGGTTGCAGCCTTAAAATCATTTTTATGCTTCTGCAGCAAGTCCATCTGCTGCTTATGATCTTTCTCAACTTCCTTTACTTTCTTAATCCGTTCATCCAGGCCATTAAGCTGAAATTCAATCTGATCTTTTTCACGTAACAGTTCCTGCTGCTTCTGCCGGATTTGTTGGATCTCCTCTTGTTTTTGCTCAATAAACTGCTCTTTTTGCTCAATCTCTTTTTCTAATTCCTGAGAGGATTCAATATTATGCTTCTTTCTGAACTGCTGAATATTCTTTTCTAATTCCTGCAACTCTTTCTGCTTTTTATTGATGGTTTGTTGCAACTCCTGTTGTTGTTTGCTTTGTGAAGATGCTTTCTCTTCTAACTCCTGCATCTCTACTGAGAATTGGTCCTTCCTTTGTTTGATTTTATTTATCTCATCCTTTAATGCTGAGACTCTGGTTTTTTCTTCCGCTAAAGAAACTTTTAGATCTTCCAATTGCCGATGTACTTTAACTTGTTCCTTCTCTCCTTTCTGCTCAATTTCCTGATTAATCCTGCTGATCTTAGATTTATGTTCTTCTGCCGTCTGGCGTAACCTCTCAACCTTCTCTTCTAATGCTTTAATTTTTTCCTGGCTTTTGGCAATTTCTTTATCATGTGTTTCTTTGACTGATTCCCGTTCTTTCATCTGCAAATGCAAATAAGTAGCTTTGTGAGAATCAATCTTATCTTTTAATTCCTTGAATTTTAAGGCCTGATCACGGTCTTTTTTTAATTCCCGCAAATAGGTTTTACGTTCTGCCAGAATGATCTCTGCATTGTTGAGTTTTTCTTCAACCTTCTGCATCTCCAGCATGGCCTTGTGTTTTTTTTCTTCGTAAATAGAAACATCGCTGATCTCTTCGATTATTTTTCTTCTCTCTACAGGGTTCATATCCACAAATCGAGTGATATCTCCTTGGAGTATGATGTTGTATCCGTCTGGATTAATTTTAGCCGTAGCTAAAAGATCTAATACTTCGGTACGAGTTTTCTTTTGACCATTGATTCTATAAATACTGCTCCCATCCTTATTGATAGTCCGATTAACTACCACTTCCTTGGCATCAAGTGGAAAGGTTTTGTGCTGGTTATCGAAGGCAATTTCAACATAGGCTGAGGTAGCCGGTTTTTTATCCTTTCCACCGTTAAAGATAAGATTAGAAGCCTTTTCTGCGCGCATGGATTTTGCTGACAATCTTCCTAAAACGAAGCAAAGCGCATCTCCTACGTTAGACTTTCCGGAACCATTAGGGCCGAGAATACAGTTGTATTTGCCGTCCAGTGGAACTTCCGTTTTATGCGCAAAGCTCTTAAAACCGTGGATGACAATTCTATTGATTATAGTCATTATAAAGGTCCTCTTTTCGGATAGAATGTTTCATTTTGGATTTATAAAGATTTCCGTCCGCTGTCAGTAAATTAAGAGAATATTTATATCCAAGAACTTAACCTCACCATAAATGAACCTAAGCGAAATCATCGAA
>JACPIL010000080.1 GCA_016188105.1 Candidatus Woesearchaeota archaeon
CCGTTTGCGAAGAGGCCTCATGCCCAAACAAAGCTGAGTGCTGGTCTTCTGGAAATGCAACAATAATGCTAATGGGCGAAATTTGTACTAGAGGCTGCAAATTCTGTGATGTTACAACAGGAAGACCTTCAACGCTTGATCGTTTTGAGCCATTAAGAGTTGCACAAACTCTCAAAAAATGGAACCTGAAATATGTAGTGATAACTTCGGTCTGTCGCGATGATTTAGACGATGGTGGCGCACAACATTTTGCAGAAACCATTGGATTGGTGAAACTTTATTGCCCAAAAACCATGGTCGAAACACTAATTCCAGATTTTGATGGTAATAAAGAATCCATAGGCAAAATTGTAAAAGAAAAACCGCTTGTAATTAGTCATAATATTGAAACAGTAAAAAGACTTACATCTGAAGTAAGAGATTTTCGTGCAAATTACCACAAATCGATTTCTGTTTTAAAGACAATCAAAGAACAAAATCCTTGTATTTTTACAAAATCATCTCTGATGCTTGGCCTTGGAGAAACTGAAGATGAGGTTATAGAAACCGCAAAAGACCTAATAAAAAACAACGTCGACATTATTACATTAGGCCAGTATCTCCAACCATCAAGAAGACACTTGCCTGTGAAGGAGTTCATATCTCCTGAAAAATTTGAATTTTACAAAAAGATGTTTCAAAAGATGGGATTTCTTTATGTGGTGGCAGGACCCTTGGTCAGAAGCTCCTACAAGGCACTTGATTTTGTCAATACGCTTCAAAAAATAAAATCCCACTAGACCCGCCTTACCAGCACTCACAATCGTAGAGGGTTATGATCTAATTCTACTTTAGACTTAAAATAACAAATACAAACATTGCAACTACAGATAATCCCATCAAGCAAAAAGTAAACCACCCCAAGATATTGGATATTTTCCCATTTGTTCTATCACGTAAGATCTGTTTGTTGTTTGCAGTTTTTAGTATGACAAATAAGATTGGAACTGCAATCACTCCATTAATTACTGCTGCATAAATCAAGGCAGTAATTGGGCTAATATCTACAAAAGTAATCAGCAATCCAATTCCAGTGGACATAACTATTGTTAGATAGAATGCCTTTGCCTGCCTGAATTTTTTGCTAAGACCCTGCTTCCAGCCAAAGCCATCAGATAACGCATATGCAGAAGAGCCTGCAAGAATAGGTATTGCCAAAAGGCCAGTGCCAATTATCCCTAATGCAAAAATTATTTTGGCTATCTGCCCAGAATGAGGAAATGTTTGTACCAACGGTTCTAAGGCTTGTGCTGCATCATCAGCAGTGGCAATGTTATCTATTCCATTTAGATGTAATGTGCCAGAGGTAGTAAGAATGATAGACCACATTATTAGCTGAGAGAATCCCATTCCAGCCACAACATCGGTTCGCATTACCCTTATCTCGCGTTTTGAAATTTTTGGGGTTCCAAAATCAATCTCTGAAATCTTATTCTTGTCTACATCTTCTTCTGCCTCTTCTGATGACTGCCAAAAGAAAAGATACGGAGAAATAGTCGTACCAAAGAGTGCGACAAAAATCATTACGAATGCAGAATTGAATTCAACATGAGGAATTATACTTGCGACAAAGACATCATACCCATTTCCGCCAACAATGAAGGCAGTAATGACATATGCAAATAATGAAAATGTGAGAAATTTGAGAATTCTGACATATTTTTTGTAAGGAATAAAGATCTCCGCACCAATAATAAATCCAATAAAACATAGCGCTACAGCAAAGGCCGGAATTTGTGGAAAAATCAATCTTGTTGATGCAGCCATAGCGGCAATATCCACTCCAATATTGATTGTATTGGCAATCAATAACAAAGATGTTATTGGAAAAATAACTTTGTTTGAAAATTGTTTTTTTATTGCGCTGCCCAGTCCTCCACCAGTAACTAGTCCAATTCTCGCACACATTTCCTGCACTACAACCATCAGCGGATATTGAAATAATGCGAGCCACAGTATGCCAAAACCAAACTGTGCTCCTGCCTGCGAGTATGTTGCGATTCCAGAAGGATCATCATCTGATGCGCCAGTTATGACACCAGGTCCGAGGTTTTTGAAAAATTTTCTAAATTTATTCAATCACAATTTGATATAGGCATTGCTAATTAATTGTGTTTTAACACATTGCCTGTTATAGTTTCTGCCTGTTTTAGATATTTTCATCCGTCTTTTCTCATAATAAACTGCATGAGCGCTTCCTTTGAATATTCGATTCCATGTATTTCGTCTGTATGCTTTCCAAATTCCTCAATAACTGCAGATACATCATCGCCTTTTGATTCAAAATCGCATTCAAAGCCA
>JACPIL010000081.1 GCA_016188105.1 Candidatus Woesearchaeota archaeon
GCGACGGCATTGTGTAACCCGAAGCAAAAGTAACAGAAGGAGACGTCGTGATTGGAAGAACCAGTCCTCCACGATTCCTCAGCAGTATGGACGAATATAACTTAGCCGCTGCTACCCGACGAGAAAGTTCAGTAAGTCTGAAGCATGGCGATGAAGGGGTCGCAGATTTTGTAGTAGTTACCGAGAACGAAGAAGGAAATAAATTAGTTCAAGTACGCTTACGAGATCAACGTATCCCGGAAATAGGAGATAAATTTACTAGCCGCCACGGTCAAAAAGGAGTTACCGGTATTTTAGTTCCTCCAGAAGACTTACCGTTTTCAGAAAGCGGAATTACTCCCGATCTCATTTTCACTCCCCACGGGGTTTCTTCAAGGATGACCGTTTCGCATTTAATTGAATTAATTGGTGGAAAAGTTGGAGCCTTAGCTGGAAGATATGTTGAAGGAACTTTATTCGAAGCAGAAAAAGAAGAAGATCTCCGCCGAGAATTACTCAGTTTAGGATTTAAGGAAGATGGCACAGAAGTTTTTTATGACGGAAGAACTGGGAAACAGATGTTAGCTAGAATTTTTGTAGGAAATATGTATTACTTGAGACTTCGTCACATGGTTGCTAATAAGATGCAAGCACGTGCTCGCGGACCGATCCAATTGTTAACCAGACAGCCAACTGAAGGTAAAGCCAAAGAAGGAGGCCTACGTCTGGGAGAGATGGAGAAAGATACTTTCATCGCTCACGGTGCCAGTTTACTCTTGAAAGAACGCTTCGACTCTGATAAAATAGTTATCCCCATCTGTGAAAAATCTGGATTGATGGGTTATTACGATGCCAGAAAAGGCGGAAGAGCTATTTCCCCTATCTACGGAGAAAACGCAGAAATGTCTAACATTGAAGTCAGCTATGCTTTCAAGCTCTTGTTAGACGAAATCAGAACCCTAGGCATTTATCCTAAATTACACTTAAAAAGCAAATACTGATGAGGCAAAATGAACCACGAAGTCCACAAAAAAATTGATAGCATTTCCTTTGGAATTATTTCCCCATAGATGATGGTCGAGGCTGCTTCAGCTAAGATCGTAACGCCGGAATTGTACGACCGAGAAGGATACCCCGTAGATGGCGGTTTGATGGATTTACGCTTGGGAGTTATCGACCCAGGACTAGTGTGTAAAACAGATGGATTAAAACTTAAAGAAAGTTTGGGACACTTTGGTTACATTGAATTAGCCAGGCCGGTCATCCATATTAAGTTTGTACGTCAAATTCTTGATTTACTTCGATCAACCTGTAAAGCTTGCGGCCGAATCCTTATTCCCGAAGAAAAAGTTAAGCGCTATGCTGCTATGCTCAACAAAAGCAGCGAGGACGAAGGATTAGAAGCAAGAAGAAGAAAAGTAAAAGAGATCGTGGCTAAATATAAAGTTAAAGATAAATGTCCCCACTGTAATGCTAAACAAGATAAGATCAAGATTGAAAAACCATACAACTTCTACGAAGGAGAAGTACGTTTAAGTCCGATCGAAGTGAGAGCTCGATTAGAAAAGATCTCTGAAGAAGAAGTGTTGCTCTTCGGCTTTAGTCCCGAACATTTCCGACCAGAATGGATGGTTCTTACGGTTCTTCAAATTCCACCAGTAACTATGCGGCCAAGTATTACCTTGGAATCTGGTGAAAGAAGTGAAGATGATTTGACTCACAAATTAGGAGACATTGTCAGAATTAATCAGCGCCTCTTCGAAAACATCAACGCTGGAGCTCCAGAAGTGATTATCGAAGACCTTTGGGATTTGTTGCAATATCACGTTACTACCTTCTTTGATAATGAAGTTGCGCAATTACCGCCAGCTCGCCATAGAGGGGGACAGCCGCTCAAAACATTAACAGAAAGAATCAAGAGCAAAGAAGGCCGTATCAGGCATAACTTAGCTGGTAAAAGAACTGATTTCTCAGCTAGGACAGTTATTAGCCCCGACCCCATGATTGGATTAAACGAAGTAGGAGTTCCTCTTAGCATTGCCATGCAGCTCACTGTTCCAGAAAAAGTGACGGAATGGAGTAAAGAATATCTCCGCAAGCTGGTTGAGAACGGACCAAAAAAATATCCCGGTGCAAATTATATCATCAAGCCTAATGGACGAAGAAAAACTATCACTGATGAGACTAAAGATGAAATCCTTGAAGAACTAAGTGAAGAATATATTGTAGAGCGACATTTGATCGATGGCGATGTCGCCCTCTTCAACCGGCAGCCTTCATTGCACAGAATGAGTATGATGTGCCACCAAGTAAAAGTTCTGCCCGGAAATACTTTCCGTTTAAATCCAGCGGTATGTAACCCTTACAACGCTGACTTTGACGGAGACGAGATGAACTTGCATATTCCGCAAAATGAAGAAGCTCGCGCTGAAGCTCGCATTTTGATGTTAGTAGAAACTCAGATCATCAGCCCAAGATATGGGCTCAGTGTAGTTGGTTGTATTCACGATGCAATTACTGGAAATTATCTTTTGACCAAGGAATTAGTTTTTAATAGAAATGAAGCCTGCGATTTGCTCTATAGCTGCGGCGTGGAAGACCTTTCCTCCTTACCTCATAAAGAAAAAATAGACGGTAAAGAAGTCTTTTCGATTTTATTGCCAAAAGATTTCAACTTCTTAGGCGAAGACAAGAGCGGAAACCAAGTTAAAATAGTCAATGGAATGTTAAAAACCGGAGTAATGGATAAATCCAATCTCGGTCAGGAAAGCGGATTAATGCTTCGAAATATTTATGAGAGATATGGATCTTCATTTACTGCTGATCTTTTAGGAAAAATTTCCAAGTTAGGGATTGCCGTGTTAACCCGCAGAGGATTTACCATTGGCGCAGGAGATTTGGATCTACTTGAAGAAACAAAAGAAGAGATTAACAATGCGATCAAAAAAGCAGAAGATGAAGCTTTGAAATTAATCGATGAGTTTTATGCTGGAAAACTACAGGCTTTGCCGGGAAGAACTGTTGCCGAAACCCTAGAATTACGCATTTTGGAAGCACTTAACCGCGCTAGAAACAAGAGCGGAGACATCGCTGTACGGCAAGTCCGTGAAAGTTCTGCTCTAACCATGGCAAAATGCGGATCCAGAGGAAACCCACTCAACATAGCTCAGATGACTGCTATTGTAGGACAGCAAGCATTGCGGGGCAAGCGTATTGAGACTGGTTTCAAAGGAAGAACTCTTTCCTACTTCAAACGAAATGATCTCAGCCCTAAAGCACGAGGGTTTATCAGAAATAACTTCAAAACCGGTTTAACTCCCAGCGAATTTTTCTTTGGAGCGATGACCGGAAGAGACGCACTGATGGATACTGCTTTACGTACCCCTAAATCAGGATACCTCTATAGAAGATTATCAAACGCCATGCAGGACCTGAAAGTGGTGTATGATGGTTCAGTTCGTGACGCTAGTGGAAGAATTGTACAGTTTGCCTACGGAGAAGACGGCTTGGACGTTTCCAAAACCAAAAATGGAGTTGTGGACGTAAAAGAAATAACCCAGCAAGTGTTAGGAGAGAAGTAAAATGAAAAGTGAACATGAAAAGGTAATTGATGAATATGCTGAAAAACTTCCTGAATTTATGCTCAGAGAAGTTAAAGAAAGCATTCCTGCTACTATCTCTAAGAGCGACCTAAGCAAAGTTATGGAAGTAATTGTTGCTTCTTATATTGCTGCCAGAGTAAATCCGGGAGAATGTGTTGGTTTAGTAGGTGCCCAAAGCATTGGCGAACCAGGTACTCAGATGACTCTTAACACCTTCCACTTCGCCGGGGTTTCAGAGATGAACGTTACTACTGGGCTTCCTAGAATTATTGAAATCTTTGATGCGCGAAAAGACATAAAAACTCCCATGATGGAAATCTTCTTAAAAGCGCCACATAATACTAACATCGAACAGCTCAAAAAGTTTGCCGCTAAAATCAAAGAAACAACTTTCGGAGAATTAGCATCTGAATACTCTTTAAACATCTTTGATCAAGTTCTTACCGTCAAATTAAACAAAATGTTGCTTGATGATTACGGCCTTTCTGCAAAAGAGTTAGCCAAAACCATTAAAGCAAAAGTAAAAGGATTCGGTGTCGAAAGCAGCGGTGAAGAAATTACCCTAACCAAGAGTACCAAAGCGGAAGAATTGAAAGATCTTTACAATATTAAAGAAAAAATAAAAGACTTTAAAATTACCGGCACAAAAGGAATTAAGCAGGTATTGCCAGTCAAGAGAGGAGAGGAATATATCATCCTTACCTCGGGAACTAACTTGAAAGACATTTTGAGCCAGCCAGAAGTTGATGCCAGCAGAACTAACAGCAATGACATTGTTGAAGTTTATGAAGTGTTAGGCATAGAAGCTGGAAGACAAGCAATCATTAATGAAGTCTACAAAGTTATTGACGCGCAGGGGCTGAATATCGATATTCGACATATCATGATGGTCGCAGATATCATGTGCGCAAATGGAGAAGTAAAAGGAGTCACTCGATACGGAGTAGTTAAAGAAAAGGCCAGCGTTTTAGCCCGAGCATCTTTCGAAACTCCCATCAAACATCTTATCAACGCTGCCCTGGAAGGAGAAGTAGATCATCTTACCTCCGTGGTAGAAAACGTGATGGTCAACCAGCCAGTGCCTTTAGGAACTGGATTACCTGGCTTAGTGACCAAGATAAAGTAAAAGATAAACATTTAAAAAACAAACCAGAATCAACATAAAAATGGCAGAAAACCTTGAAAAAGCCCGCGGAAGCAAAAGCTCCGGGACATCTGAAAAACTTCAGAATGAAATGAAAGACCTGAAAGCAAAAGTTCAAGACGGGAAAGCAGTTATAGGAAAAGAGATGGTCCTAAAACAGTTACGGGCAAAGACTCTAAACAGATTATACTTAGCCAGCAATTGTCCTGCGAACCTAAAATCTGACCTTGTGCATTATGCTGCATTAGCGAAAGTGCCTGTGATAGAACTGGATCTTGACAACGAAGAATTAGGCTTGTTCTGTAAGAAAAACTTCTTTATCACAGTTCTAGGAACTATCTAAAAATTGACACGACTAATTCTTGATCAAGATAGTATGGGGTTATCTCTCCTGATGGAAAGAGTAACCAGAGCCAAAGTTAAAGATTGTTTTACTGACGAAGAGGGGAATATTTTTTTTGTGGTTGCAGCAGGAGAAGCAGGAAAAGCTATCGGAAAGGGGGCCAGCAATATTAAGCGTTTACAACAAGAATTACAGCGAAAAATAAGAGTTATTGAATACTCTGATGATGTAGTGGGATTCGTCAAAAACATCATCTATCCTCTTCGAGTCCAGTCTATAAAAGAGGAATCAGAAGCGGTCATAATCAACGAAACTAACAAAAAAGCAAAAAGTTTATTAATTGGTAGGCAGGGGAAGAACCTAAAGCTGATCAATAGAGCCGTAAAACGCTTTTTTAACCTTGAAGTCAAGGTCATATGATCAAATCAAGAATGTCATAAAATGGGGAAAAAATCAAACGGATTGGCTTCTGCCAAGAAATTGCAGAAAAGAAGGAGACAGTTTAAGCTAATCAGCAGAACCAAGCGTAAGAAGAAATTTGATCCCTTAAAAGGCTCATCCCAAGCCCGAGCTATCGTTCTTGAAAAGATTCAAGTAGAAGCAAAACAACCTAACTCTGCTATGAGAAAATGCGCCATAGTTCAGTTAGTTAAGAATGGAAAGCAGATTACTGCTTTTATGCCCGGTGATGGAGCACAAAAACTTATTAACGAACACGATGAAGTTGTTATTGAATGTATCGGTGGAAAAATGGGCCGTGCAAAAGGAGACTTGCCTTGTATCAGATGGCAAGTTATCAAAGTTAACGATCAAAGTTTAGATGCATTATTGAAAGGTAAGTTAGAGAAAGCGAGAAGGTAAAACTAAAATGGCAACCATCAAATTCTTCAACAAATGGACCACAGAAGGCGTAACCGTAGCAGACAAGGGACTTGTTCCTTATCTGACTCTTGATGCCAAGATGGCGCCTAAGACCGGTGCAAGATACGCAGGCAACAGATTTCACAAGTCCAACACCTTCATCGTTGAACGCTTAGCTAGCAAATTAATGCAATCCGGCCATAAAGGTAAAAAACATTTTATGAGCTCTGGGCACAACACTGGAAAGAAATTAAAAGCTTTAACCACGGTTAGAAATGCTCTAGCCAAAGCAGAAGCAAAATTAAAACAGAATCCTCTTGCTATTCTAGTACGCGCTGTGGAAAATTCCGCTCCTCGCGAAGAAGTTATCGCTATCGAATACGGTGGAGCAAGATATCCTAAAGCGGTGGACGTCGCTCCGCAGCGAAGAGTTGACTTAGCTCTACGCAATATGACCCAGGGAGCATACGTTAAAACATTCAACAAGAAAACAAAAATTGATGACGCTCTGGCAGATGAGATTGTTAGTGCTGCACAATCTAGTGGTAGAAGCAACGCTATTGCTAAGAAGCGGGATTTGGAAAGACAGGCAGCAAGCAGTAAGTAAAGCTTATCTTTTCTTATTAATTAATATTAATTTTCTTTCTTAGAATTCTTCCACTTCTTCAAAAAATCTTCCTTAAACTCCATAAACGTCCCTTTCTTGATATTCTCTTTCGCTTTCTCAACCAATTGCAATACAAAGTGAAGATTGTGGATGCTCATCAGTCGTTTACCTGCCGGCTCTTCAATCTTGATAAGATGATGCAAGTATGCTTTAGTATAGGTCTTGCAGGTATGACATTTACAATTAGTATCGATGGGCGTAAAATCATGTTGATATTTTAGTCCGCCCAGCCCAGATAAATTCTACCAGCAGGTGTAAAGATAGTGCCATGTCGCGCATTCTGAGTAGGATAAACGGAATCAAAACAATCAATGCCTCTGCCGATTAATTCCAATAATTCTTCTGGGCTTCCTACGCCCATCACATAGCGCGGTTTATCTTTAGTGATAAATGGTAGTGCCGCATCCACTGCAGCATACATGTCTTTCTTAGGCTCGCCAATAGCGACTCCGCCGATAGCAATACCATCAAAATCTAAGGAGTTGATGAACTTAGCAGACTCTTCTCGTAAATCAGGATAAAAATTTCCTTGTACTATACCGAACAATAATTGTTTAGGATGTGCAGAATCTGGTTTTAATTTCTGGTGCCATAATAAAGATTCTTTACCCCAGCGATGAGTATTCTCCATGGCTGTTCGTGCTTCTTCTTTACTTACTCCGTACCCGGACATGTCGTCTAACATCATCGCCACATCGCTTCCAAGAGTTAATTCAGTGTTCATTATCTTCTGCGGAGTTATGACCACTGGACTATTATCAAATGGATTCCGAAAGTGCAGCCCTTTCTTGCTCTTGGTCTGAAACATACTGCGGGACATCTGAAATCCGCCACAGTCGGTAAATATGACTCCCTTGAAATTCATGAATTTATGCAAGCCGGATAATTGCTTGACTGTCTCTATTCCTGGCTTGAAACTTAGAAGCAGAGCATTAGAGATTAAGGCTTTAACTCCCGCATCCTGGTAGTCATCGGTAGTGATATGCTTTCCAGTACCCTTGGTTGCTGCCGGCATGAAAAAAGGTGTTTCGATGATGCCATGGGCTGTCTTAAGCTTTCCTACTCGAGCGTTCTTTTCCTGATGAGTTATGGTGAAGATCATTTTAAGCCTCAGAAAGCAACTTATATGCTGGTCTTATACAATGAACATCTCTAAAATTTTTAGTTAAAAAACCCTCGAATGTTTTTGGAAGCGGGTCATAGTGAAGATGTTTCCAAAAAGAGGGATTGTCGTTATGGCTTATTACTACTAAATAAGCACCTAACTCAAGAGATATTTTTTCTCTCATCTCAACAAGTCTTTTGCCATAACCTTTTCCTCTTTTGTCATTA
>JACPIL010000082.1 GCA_016188105.1 Candidatus Woesearchaeota archaeon
GACAAATTATTGAAAATATCTGCTTCTTGCTGGAGTAGTCCATTTGTCCAGTAGGGCTTTTACAGCTTGCGCATCTGAACTGGGCCAATAGGCTTTAATATAATCATGAACAAGAGAACATAATTCAAAGTAGCGTTTAACTGTATCTGGATGCACATTCACTTCTCCTTCTGGACCGAGTAGTTTTGCTCCGCTATGGTTCAGAAGGCGATCAAGAGTTATTCTGACTTCCAATCCAAGATAAGTACTATTTATTTTTGCACGAAGAGGATCAAGGAATTCTACAATTTTTTCGCCGAATACATATGCCTCATCCATTTCTGTAACCATCTCTTTTTTTTACAATGTTAGATAATTCGCCGCCCAAATCATTCCTGAATCGCAATAGTAAAATGGGGTGCTGAAAGGTTTTCCTTTCTCATCAAACACTTCTAAGAAATTTTTATGTTTCTCGATCAACTGTTTGTATTTTTCTTTATACTGCTTAGCACGTTCTTTGTCAACTTGCTGCAAGGTTTTGATGTATAACGGGCCCATATGCATCCAAATAGCGTTACTCTCATAATTATGCAGGAATGCTTCCTGCCAGATGAAATTTGCTTCCTTTCTTCCTGTGGTATACTTCAATGGAAAAGGTTCATCCAATCCTGCTTCATGAATTTTCTGGAAGGCAGATTGCAGCATTTCTTTATCAGTGATAATGCCAAGCGCAAAGGGGAAGAGATTAGCATCGCCGGCAATATATTTTTGGTGGCTTAAATCATCATAAAAGTAGTGGCCGTTCCAGAAATGCCGTTTGATCAATTCCGGGTAAGAAAATTTTTCAAAAGGGTTATGTAAATCCATTCCTTTGAGATCTTTCGCTAACAGGGCAACCATGCAATTGTCGTAACAAGAACTTTTTCTCACCGCAAAATCTTTGATGGAAGAAAAGTGAACTTCTGGCTTGACCAACCCAGTATGCTGGTTGATGACTTTCAGGTAAAACTTTTCTATTTCTTGGTTAAGAAACTCTTTAAATGAATAATAGGAGAATTTAGAAATTTTAATACTGTGAATCAGCCAGGGCAAAGAATCAACCGCATAGGTAGGGAAATCAAACGGTTTACCTGCCGGAGTAAGGGTGGTGGTAATTTTATGATGCTCTTTAAAATGATTTAAAGCATAACGTAAAGTGTGATGAACTTCTTTTTGATGATGAAGATCCAAAAGAGATTTAGTGCAGAGACCAAAGTCTCGAGTCCAGAATTGGGCAAAATTTCCGGTTGAAGTTCTGAGATAACGGCCGTTCCAGCATTCTTTGATGATCTGCTCGCAGATCTCCTCTGCATCGCCGTCATATTTTTTTGGTAAAATACGGCTTTTCCAACTGGTCGCAAATATTCTTGATCCCTGGGTGAAATAATCGAAGATGGAGGCCATATTTTTATTAGGAGCAGAACGAGTTTAAAAATATTGTTGAGAAGAAATTGAAACAGCGTACTCATCTTCAGTTAACTCTCTTCATCCTATAGAAGGATTACTCAGGAGCTCATCATTAGATCTTGAGGCTGATTAGGAAAGCGGACCCGATGAGACTTTCAATCCGCTACAGTATTAGGTAGCAGGCATTTGAACTCACGATCTATAGCTTAGGAGGCTATCGTCCTATCCAGGCTAGACGACGGGTCCGTGAAGAATTAAATTTGGAATATTGTTTTTAAATCTTCTGACTCGAACTCAATCCATCCATGATTGGAATCAATTCTGTCTTCAACTGTGGATGATTAAGTACTGCTTCTTGATAATCTTGACAGCCGTCCATAGTGATGTTGTCGGCGATGATCAAGCCGCCTTTTTTGACTAATTTTATGCAATTTTCTAAAACATTATAGTATTGTTTCTTGGCGAAATCAATGAATATAAGATCGTAATATTCTGATTTTTCTTTTGCTAAGCGCTTAACGATTTCTACTGCATCACCTACGAGAACTTGAGCATTAATTCTGTACTTCTTGAAGTTCTGTCGGGCTTCTTCAGCGATAATCGCATTTACATCTATGCTGGTTAATTCTGCGCCTTGAGATCCTAAAATGCAGCCGCTGTAACCATTGGCGGTTCCTAGTTCAAGGATTATTTTAGGTTTGGTTTGTTTGATTTTTTCTAGAAGCCAGGCTCCTTTTTTACTGCCCAAGATAGGGATTCCTCTGGTGATGCTCTCTTGTTCGAGTGGTTGAAGTTTAGCGATGATAGAATCCATGGTTTATGTCTAGATATTCGCTAGCTTCTCTTCTTATTCGGTGTAATCTACTTTTAACAGATTTGACTGATATGTCTTGGCGTCTGCTTATTTCCAGATCGGAAAGTTCTTCTAAATCTAAAGCCCAAGTCTCTACGGTCTCTTGATTTCCATAGTTGGCAAGGAAAGCATTTAATCTTCTTTCTGTTTCTCTGCCGATAACCTCGTCTTGCGGTGTAGTATGAGTTTCTCCTGATAGAATCCTATCTGAAGATGTTTGTAAAAATGCAGCTTTTTCTAATCTTTTCTTTCTGAGATGATCTCTAATTACGTTTGCAGCAATACTGTTAAGCCAGGTTTCAAAAGA
>JACPIL010000085.1 GCA_016188105.1 Candidatus Woesearchaeota archaeon
CCACAAGTATGTGTCCGCATCATGATGTTAGCTCAAATAAAGGACTCCTTTTTATTGTTTTCGATGAAAATTAGCTGAGGCGGCGTCAAGGCCAATAGGTGAGTGAGGAACTGCACTTGCTCGGCACGAAATTATTGTTTGCTTTTTTTATATTATAGCTAAGATTTTCTTGATTAGTACACAAAAAGAAAAGCAACCGAACGAGCGGCCAAGACGCCTCAGCTTGTAGATTAAAAATTTTGAAAAAGAAGAAAGAAAAAAAAGAAAAGTAAAATTAAAAATTTATCTTCGCTTTTTCTTCTTTGCTGCTGCTTTTTTCTTAGCCATCTATCATAACACCTCTTTGTAATTATTGAAACATAGAAATTCTTTTACCTATATTAATCTTTCTTATAAAAATTGTAAAATTCTCTATATTTTATTTCTTTTTCTTTCTGCTGCAATGATTTTTTTCAACGCCAAGACATAGGCAGCAGTTCTAAAACTTTTGTTGCCGTCGGAAAATTCTTTCCAGATCTGTTCAAAGGCAGAAATCATCTTTTCCTGCAATTTTTTCTTGACTTCCTGCTCGCTCCATGACTCCTTCTTCCTGTTTTGCACCCATTCGAAGTAGGAAACGGTAACTCCGCCGGCATTTGCCAATATATCTGGCAGCACTAACACTTTTCTCGTCGACAAAATCTCGTCTGCTTCCGGCGTAGTTGGTCCATTGGCTAACTCCAGGACAATCTTCGCTTTTATCTTATGAGCATTTTCTTTGGTGATAACTTCGCTCAAAGCAGAAGGTATCAATATATTGCAATTACATTCTAATAGCTCTTCGTTGCTTATTTTGGTGGCTTTAGCGTACTCGATTACCGTTCCCTTGCTTTCTTTGGTTCTAATTACTTCTTGGATATCTAATCCCTTTGCATCATAAATGCCGCCTTTTGAATCAGAAACAGCAACAATTGAATATCCTTTTTCTGCCAAGAGTTCTGCCATCGTTCCCCCAGCGTTTCCAAAGCCTTGGATTGCAACTTTTTTTTCTTTCAAGCCGATTTTTTTCACCGCTTCTTCTAAAACATAAACTCCTCCAAGCGCGGTAGCAATATCTCTAACTTTTGAACCGCCTAACTCCAACGGTTTTCCGGTAATAAAAGCAGGAGCTTTTTTTCCAACGAGCTTCTCATATTCATCTAACATCCAGCCCATAATCTCTGGAGTGGTGTATACATCTGGTGCAGGAACATCTTGATCAGGACCAAGATTTTTGTAGAAAGCGCCAACATAGGCCCTGCTCAGCTCTTCCAATTCCTTTTTGTTTAATCTCTTTGGATCAACAGTCACTCCACCCTTTCCCCCACCTAGCGGAAGATCAGTAACTGCAGTTTTAATGGTCATCCAAAAGGCAAGCGATTTTACCTCATCTTCAGAAACTTCTGGATGATAGCGAATACCTCCCTTGTAGGGGCCTCGAGCATTATTGAATTGCACTCGATAGGCCGGATATTTTTTTCCATTAACAGTCAACTCCGCTTTCAGAATTCGATCTGGTGTTTGTAAGAGTGCAATTTCCTTTTTTGTTAAATCCACTAAAGGTGCAATTTTTTTTAAAAACGTAACCACATTTGTAAAAGTCATTTATCTCTCCAGATTAAGAACATTCTTTTAAATCTTGTGTAGTAGGATTATAGATATCTATCTATCATTGATACTCAATCACGATTGTATCTTCTTCCTGCGGCATATAACTTCCATATTGGGTTGAATTTTCTCCATTCACAGCCATTCTTAATTTTTCTTCACAATACTGTTTGCCATCCAAAAATAAGCACTGATTATCTAAGGTAATATCCACTTTCTCCAAAACCTGATACAATATGAGCCGGGAGGTATGTATTTCGACCATCTGTCCTTTGAATTTTACAAAAAGGTCTTGTCCATTACTCCGTTCTTGCAGGGAAACATTTTGAATTCGGAGTGTAAATGTAATCGGTTCAGCATCATAGGAATAATAACTTTGTTCATCACAAGAGTTCTGTAAGCATAAATTCTGTGAGCAAAGAACAGAAACTGGTTGATTATCACAAAGAAGATAACAATCCGCATCGCTGCTGCAGAGCCGTGGCTCTACAGCAGTAGTATCATCATCTGCACTATAATTCACTACTCCTGGAACCACAAAGCCTAATACTAGCAAGACCAGAAATATCACGATCATTACCTTGCTAAACAACTTCTCCGTTTTTGTCATCAATAACCTCAAAAATAATGAAATAAAAAAGAAGTTAAAAATATTTCTATTAGTATATATAGTTACTCAACCACTAATGTTCCTTTCATTCCTCGCCAGTCTTCGCAACTGCCGCAAGTAAAGTCAAAAGTTCCAGCTTTATCAGCTACAAACTCCACTTCAGTAGTTCCAGCAACTTTCTGCTCTACGCCTAACGCAGGAACAGCGAAAGTGAAATCTAAACCGCTAGGCACGACCGTTACTACCACCTTGCTTCCTTTCTTTACTGTTACTTCATTAGGTTGGAAAATCCATTTTTTAGCGTTGAGGGTAACTTTTACTGTCTCTCCGGCCATTGCTGGTTCGGGAACTACTTCAGTAGCTCCTGCTTCTTCAGGTTCATTTGGAGCAAGCTCAGGTTCATTTACAGCTTCACTTTCAACTCCAGCAGCTGCCAAGGCAGCTTCAATTTCCTGTTCAAAGACCGCATATGGTTGCGCTCCGCTGATCATTCTTCCATTGATAAAGAAAGCAGGAGTTCCAGAAACGCCGTACTTTTGTCCGTCTGCCATATCGGCCCGGACTTCGTTAAGGTATTCTAAGCCTTTGTAGCATTCATTGAATTCCTCTTCATCTAAACCAAGTTCCACAGCCCATTTTTTATAATTGGCATCGCTTAAAGAATCTTGGTTTGCAAAAAGCAGGTCATGGTATTCCCAGAATTTTCCTTGTTCATCAGCACATTCTGCGGCTATAGCTGCTACTTCTGCTTCAGGATGAAACTCTAAAGGGAAATCTCGATAGACTATCTTCAATTTACCTGCTTCAACATACTTATCTTTTACTTCTTTGAGCGCTTCATCGTTAGCCTTTTTACAGAAAGGACACTGAAAATCAGAGAATTCCACCATCGTTACTGGCGCATCTTCTAATCCTAAGGCCGGATCATCATCGACAGAGACTTCTACTGGCGCAAGTTCTGAATTACTAGGGGTTTCAGTTTCGCCATTTTCAAGAACTACGGCCTCCATCTCTAATCCTTGAGGGAAAAACAATTTTCCATCCTTAGTCACATAAGAATCTACGGTTTGCCCAGCAACATTTAAAGTTATTTTATATAATGAATCTAACTCTTCAGAAGCTTCTACCGTGGCCTGAAATGGTGGTTGTAGTAACTGCCCATTTACATAGGTAAGCGCCTTATCCTTTGCTTCATCTAATGATATCGTCGCTGCTCCCGTAAGGCCCTTTTCTGAGAAATCAAATCCTTGAGTAAACAGAGAAAGAACCAACAATACTAAAGCTATCCCAGTTAAAGTTTTCCAGGTGGAAGCTTGCCCGAATAGTCCAGAGCTTTTTTCTTCTGCCCAGGGATTAACTGGCGAAGAAGTTTCTACCACTATTTTAGTCTCCTTAGGTGTTTCTTTTGCCGGCTTTATTTCTACGGTCTCTTTTTTAACTTCTTTTTCTGGAAGCGCTTTTTCTTTTTTAGCTTCAGAAACAGCTTCCTTTTTGATTGTTTTTTCAGTCTTTTTAACCGTGTTTTTTTTGGCCACAGTCTTTTTTGCGCTTTTCTTTAGTCTCAATTCTGGTTCTGCCTCTGCTTCCAGCTTTGGCTCGACTCGTTGGAATTTTGTATTTGAAGAGAAGGATTCTTCTGCCTCATCCTCAATAAACTCTTCGCCAAAAAAAGAATCGTCTAGTTCATCTAATTGCTTTTGCTCCATATAGCATCACCCTCACTTTTTAGTAACATTTTAGACGGGAATAAATAATTTATAAAGATTTATGTTATTCAAGAATCACATTTCAAGAATATGTTTTCGAGTAGTTATCACAAATTTAATAAAGCCTACTTATTTATATAGAAAGATGGAATTTAAAATCCATAAAAAAGAGAACGAGAATATCCATAAATATCCTACTGAGGATATGAAAATCGCTCAAAAATTCACCCAGGAACTAAAGACGGAATTGGGCGATTTCTTGATGAGTGTGATTGTTTTCGGCAGTTCTGCGCGTAAGGAAGCTACCGTTCTTAGCGATCTCGACGTTTTGCTTATAACTGATGATACCCGTTTTCAATTGAGCGAAGCTTTGATTGAAGGTTATCGCCTTATTGTAGAAAAGGTAGTAATTAGGACTTCTCCCAAGCTGCACATCACTTCCATGACCTTTACTTCTTTCTGGGAATATGCTAAAGCCGGAGATCCAGTAGTTGTGAACATCCTTCGCGATGGAGTGGCTATACTTGATACTGGTTTTTTTGAACCTTTGCAAATTCTGCTCAAAAATGGCAGGATTCGGCCATCAGAAGAAAGTATTTGGCGGTATTTTGGCAGAGCGCCACAGACCTTACTTAACTCCAGATGGCATGTTTTGCAAGCAACCTTGGACTTATATTGGGCGGTAATCGATGCTGCGCATGCCGCCTTGATGCGGGCTAAGGAAATTCCTCCCACACCAGAACATGTTGCTGATCTCTTGGATAAAGTATTTGTACGGCACAATATGCTTGAAAAAAAATACGTCGAAACCATGCGTAAATTCTATCATCTGAGTAAATTGATCACCCATCGGGAAATCAAAGAGATTAAAGGATCTGCCTACGAGCAATATTATCATGAAGCAGATGAGTTTGTAAAAAGAATGAAGCGCTTAGTGGAGCGAGGGAAGCTTTAGGGATGAAGATTCTCAAGAAAGACCGCTTCCCATTTTTACTTTTGTTTATTTTCTCGATTTTCTGGGTGGTGATGGCAATTAAGCCTTACAGCTGGACGGTTTGGTTCGCTGAGAATGTTTTAAGTGTTGCTTTTGTTGTCTTCTTGATCCTCACCTACAAAAAATTCAGGCTTTCAAACTTAAGTTATACTTTACTCTTCATATTTTTACTTTTCCATACCCTTGGGAGCCATTACACCTATAGTAAAATGCCTCTGTTTGAATTGTTTCGACAACAGTTTGACTGGAGCAGGAATCACTATGATCGATTTGTTCATTTTTTCTTCGGTTTCACTTTCTATTTTCCCTTGCGTGAATTTATTTCCAGAAAATTGAAAATCAATTGTATCTGGAGTTATCTCATCCCTTTCTTGATTATCGTTTCATTTAAAGCGATTTACGAGATCATAGAATACTTGACGGTGGTTATTTCACATGACGTTACCCTTGGCAGCAGTTTTCTTGGCATGCAGGGCGATCAATGGGACGCCCAGAATGATATATTAGCTGGGACGCTCGGGGCTGGAACAAGCTGGATTATTTCTAAAATAAGAAGTAAAGAGAAATGTTGAAAATTAACCTGCATCTAATCGTGCATCAAAACATTTAATAATCTCTCTCCATCTCCTAGCACTAATGAAAGATATTATTCTCAAGCATGCTTTAAAGAACGCTTTGGACTTCAACGGCAAAGTCAATAAGAATGTTGTTTTAGGCATGATCCTCAAAGACAATCCTGCGCTAAAGAAAGATGTTCCTAAAGTTCTCAAAGAAATTGAAAAGATCATCAACGACGTAGAGATGCTGCCTTTGCCAAAGATAAAGCAGCAGCTGCAAAAACTTGCTCCTGAACTTCTCCATGAAAAGAAAGAAGAAAAAGAAGAAGGACCATTAAAATCGCTTCCCAATGCCACTAAAGGAAAAGTCGTAGTAAGAATCGCTCCTTCTCCTTCTGGACCACTGCATATCGGTCATGCCTATGGCGCTTCATTAAATTACGAATACGCAAAAATGTATGACGGAAAATTCTTGCTCAGGATCGAAGATACCAATCCCGAAAATATCTATGCTCCTGCTTATGAAATGATCCCGCAAGATACCAAATGGTTATCTGGCAATCATGTTTCTAATCCAGTTGTCCAATCTTCCCGCCTAGGCATGTACTATGATTACGCTGAACAATTGGTGCAGAAAGGGAAAGCTTATGTCTGCAAATGCAACCCAGATGAATGGAGAGAAAAAAAGAATCAAGGTATAGCTTGTCCTTGCAGAAACTTGTCTATAAAAGAAAATCAATTGCGTTATGCAAAGATGTTTTCTGAATATGCAGAAGGAGAAGCGGTTGTCCGCCTCAAAACCGATATCAAACACAAAAATCCGGCCATGCGTGATTTTCCCATCATGCGGATCAATGAGCACATCCATCCCAAAACAGGGAAAGAACAAAAAGTCTGGCCGCTGATGGTTTTTTCTGTTGCAGTAGATGATCATGAAATGGGCGTGACTCACGTCCTGAATGGGAAAGATCATGCTGACAATGCCATCAAAGAGACTATGATCATGGATTGTTTTGCTTGGAAACATCCCGAATACAAGCATTGGGGTAGAATTAATTTTGAAGGTTTTACTTTAAGTACTACTCAGACTAAGCATGCCATAGAACAAAAAGAATATTCTGGCTGGGATGATCTGCGTTTGCCGTTTCTTCCGGCATTGAGAAGAAGGGGATATCAACCAGAAGCTTTCCGCAAATTTGCTATGGAAATCGGCTTAAGTCTTGCTGATAAAACTGTCAGCCAGGAAGAATTCTGGAAGATGATCAATTCTTTTAACCGCGAAGTTGTAGAGCCTAACGCGAATAGATATTTTTTCGTTCATAATCCAGTTGAGATTTCTATCAAAGGAGCTCCTAAGAAAGAAGCGAAACTAGATCTGCATCCTGATTATCCAAAACGTGGAAAACGCACTCTTTTCGCTGAAGGGAAGGTTTTCGTCTCGCAGGCAGACCTCAAAAAACTAGGCAAAGGAAAAATTCACCGCCTCATGGATTACTGTAATTTCACTCTCGATGGCAAGGGATGGAAATTTGTTTCCGAAGATTACGAAGATTACAAAAATAATCCCGATAAAGGATTCATTATCCATTGGCTGCCTTCTTCCAAAGATCTACCGAAAGTTGAAGTGATGCTCGATAGCGGCGAAACCGCTCTAGGTGTAGGCGAGAAAGGATTGGAGCAGTTAAAAGATGGACAGATAGTGCAGTTAGAAAGAATGTATTTTGCTAAATTGGATAAGAGAGAAAAAGAGAAATTAGTATTTTGCTATCTTCACCCATAATGTTAATCAGATTAAACTATAAAATAACAAAAAAAGAACAAAGAGGAAAATAACATGGCACGAATAAGTCGAGATACACCTTTAGCGGAAATTACCTTGCGGCGTTATGAAAAACCTACCGTAAGTGACCGAGAATTAGTGCGGAAGTTTTGTTTGTCCGTTGGGTTACTACAGCCAGGAGATTCCAGAGATGTGGTTGTTGATGTCTTTCATGTTTTGCTGAAAGCAAGACAAAATAGGGAAGAATTACATTCCGAAGAGATAAAAAATAATGTCATGGCTCTGCGCAAAAGCGCGGGGCTACCCATGTTAGGCATTGCTTCTTCCAACGTGAGAAGGCAATTGAAACGCTTGAAAGATCTCCATTTGATTGAAACCAACGCTAATTTGTATCGGATCCATGAATTCAACAATCTTTCTGAGATCTTTGAAGAGAAAATCGAAAGCTTCATTTTAACTTCGGTCATCAGCAGAGTCAAAGATTATCTGCAGAAGATTGATGAAGAATTTAAGCCAGGAGTTCATCAGAAACAAGGATAGCAACTCCATTCTCTATTTTTCATTATGCTTTATCAAGTTAGTAAAATATTAAAAAGGTTTAATTTAAGAAAATTAAAATGAATCCAATTAGAGAAGCATATGTCGGTTTGAGTTGGGGCGATGAAGGTAAAGGAAAATTTGTTGACGAAGCTCTGGAAAGAGCTCAGCTTTTAGCCCCCGAAAAAAGACGCATTGTTGTTCGTTATCAGGGCGGTCCAAACGCAGGACATACTCTTTACATTAGTTCTGCAGCAGGTTTAATAAAATTTGTTACTCATTCTTCTCCAACAGGTCTTGCTTGTAACGCTGATCTTGGTATTGGACCAAATTGTGCTTTTGATCCTGAATCTTTCCTCAGCGAATTAAAGCAAGGACAAGAATTGTTTGATTATCAAGGCCGGGTTCTTATCTCTGAAAGAGTAGGTATATTATTTGATTATCATCGTAAGCTTGATGCTTGGCGCGAAAGCGGGGAAGGACGCAGTATAGGAACAACAAAATCCGGAATAGGTCCTTTTTATGAAGATAATGCTCGGCGATTGACCAGAGTTACGTTTGCAGATTATGTTTCAGATAATTTTCCTGATCTGCTCAGAGAAGTACTAAATGCAAAATCCATGGAACTATCTGCAGCGGGGATTCTTAAACCACGCTATCTTGAGGAAGTTATCGCAGTTCACGATCCTATACGAAGGGAACTGAAAGAGTTCAAAGAAAGATTAGAATACCGGATGCTTGAATACTTAGAAGGGGGCCATCACATCATTATTGAGGGAGCTCAAGGTACAGAATTAGATGTAGATATGGGAACAATACCGGATCAAACTTCCTCACATACTCCTGCTCCTCATGCTTTTCCTAGTTTAGGATTGCCACGAGGAGAGTTTAAGATTTATGGTGTTGAAAAAGTCTATCCGACTAGAGTAGGAAATGGACTAATGCCGACTTTAGCTGATGATGCGATCGGCGATATGATCACTAAGAATGCTGGAGAATTCGGAGCCAAGACCGGAAGAAAAAGAAGAGCTGGCTATCCTAACTGGGCGGCAATTAAAAGGGCAGTAAGAATAAATGATTGCGATGGAATTTATATTACTCGCGTCGATTGTATCCAGGATGTAGATATTAAGGTTTGTACTGGATTTCAAATTGATGGAAAAGTTACTGATGAAGTCCCATTAGATCTTAGTCAAATAGAAAAACCGGTTTATCAGGAGAGGACCTATCAATGGAAGTTGTGGGATGGTCCACGAGATCTTTCTAATCCCCTCGTTGTTGATCAAGTACTCAAAGAGCAAAGAGAAAGATATATCCAAGGCGGATTTGATTCGTTCCCCCCAGCTTTAAGAGAGTATGTCATGGACCATGATGCTTATGTTGGATGTAAAACAGCAGCAGTTTCTATAGGCCCTGCACGCGGCGAAACTGTTAGAAGAGAGCAATAAAAATTACTAAGAATTTAATGAAAAAATAAAATTTAAATTAAAACTCTTTACACAATATCTTCTTCAGCTACAACTATGTAATCGCCGGTAGCAATTACTGCTGAAAATGGGATCAAGATACTGCCTTCCTTGGTTTTTTCTAATTCCATTCGATCAGTATAAGAGGTAGGATTCTTAAGCAGTAAGTGAATCAGTTCTCCCGAACCAACTTCAAATATTAAATCGCCTACTTCACCGAATTTTTTTCCTGATTTGGAAACTATTGTTTTCCCCAGCAGTTCTTTAGAATAATTTTTTCCTTTTTCTTCCATAATCATTCACCCTCATTTATTGACCTTGATAAGGATTTTTAATCAGAAGAAATGAGGATATATAAAGTTTACGGTAATTGATTATTGATAGTGGGCTATAACATAAGCCTTGATTATCTTATGGTCCCATCCTTCTTGTACCAATTCAGCGATAATCTCTTCCGGCTGGGCTCCTTTTTTATGTTCTTTTGAAATAAATCTCTTTAATTCAGCAAGAGCTTTTTCGTTCGGATACCGATCCCGCAACAACTTGGCTGCC
>JACPIL010000083.1 GCA_016188105.1 Candidatus Woesearchaeota archaeon
AGCGATAAACCGAGCTGCGGTCCTCGGATTAAAGCAGATGATGTCAAGAAGGTGAAGGAATGGATACGTTCGGAGGGCTTGACTACTACTGTTTATTGCACCAAAGCCCAATGTTTAGGCTTCTGCAATCCAGAAGGAAGCGTGGCCGTCGTATATCCTCGGGGACGATTTGTGAAAGGTATTCAGAATGTTGAGGATCTGAAGAAAATCATTAAGGAAGAACTTTAACAAGGCTTCACACTTTCTACCACAATAGCCTGCTCTAGGCATACTTCTTCCTGATCATAAGGGATTATTTTTGGAGAGATTTTTACTTGCCGTATCTCTCCAGATGCAGCGGTATCATACGGAACTCTTCCTAGATAAACAGCAGCTTTTCCCATTTTTGCTTCGTTTAATTCAAAGCTTTCTGCTTTTTGTGTTCCAATTATATTTACTACAATGCCATTTACGTTGATGTTAACGCCGTTTTCAACAGAAAAAGAAAATATTTTCTTTGCGGCATCGTAACAGACTTCTTCTGTTCCACCGATAACAGAAAATTGCAAACCGATATCGACTGCGCATTCAGCTGCTTCTTCTACTTCTGCGCTGCCGAGATTCATGACCACCACTGCTACTGCTACCGCAAAGGATACTAATAAAAATCCAATCATTAAAGGAGTAATCCCTTCTTTGCTAAGAGGCTGCATGTTATGCCTTCCAGTGGGTTTTTTCTTTATGCATGATTTCAGTTACCCTATGTAATGGCACAAACACTTCTTTTCCTTTATCTAGAAAAACCAAGAATTCTTTCTCGATGCGTTGTAGTTTTTGGGCATGCAAAAGAAGCTCTTTATCTTTTACGTGATCTTTATATTTGAAGTGGAATTCATGCTTCTGCGGATGGCCGTGCACTTTTTTTGCTTGGGTTTTTACCGGTTTTTCTAATTCCCATAAAGGGTTGGCATCTTTGAGAATTACTCTTGAGAGAGCTAGTAAGAGTATTCCAATAATAAAACTAAACCATGGTTTTTGCAGAGGCCCGATATTTCCTAACCCGTCCCACACTCCAGCCCAGAAATATACCACTCCCATAATACCAAAAACGTACCAAAAATACTTTTTTAGGTCTTCTCCAGCGATCATACTATAATCTCCAATAACTCTTTCCTTTGTAGAGAACTTCTGTTACTCTATGTACGGGAATGAATATCTCTTGTTTTTGATGCGGATGCACGGCCACTAAAGCGCCTTTTTCTATTTTTTTCACCCAGGGGGCAGGAATCTTCACATATTTTTTTTGGGCTTTGTCGTAGTACTTAAACTCAAAATTCTTTTTATCATGATGTGTCTGTATGGAATGCAACGTCTTGTTCACTGCGTTCTGGATTCCGCCTAAAGGATCAAATTCTTTAAAGATAGCTCCAGAAAAAATAAGCATGGCAAAACCAAGGAAAAGGAATACAAATGATCCACAGTACGGACCTAGAATGTTACATTCCAAACTGCCAATGAAAGGGATTTCATAAATACCGGTCCACAAACCCTTCCAAGTGAAGATAATAGCAATAGCTATATACAAGGAAGATAAGAAATGTTTGTCTTCTTCGCGGAGAACCATCTTGCGCCTCTTTTTATAGTTAGAAAGAAACTGATTATAAATATCTTTCTGTGCTTAATCAAAGCTCTTGTTCTCAATAATAATGCTTTCCTCGCTCTACCAGTTGAGTTTCAATTCTTTTTGGTGCAAAGTATTTCTTCACGAACTGGACTACTTTTTTGGGATCAAACTTACCGCAGCTATATACATCGACAGAAATGAAATCAGTTTTGGTTAAGGTGTGAATGACAATGGATGATTCAACCAAAGGCACCCAGCCACTCAATCCAGCTTTGTCCGGATACTTTTTTCTGTCGGTTCTAAAAATCTGCGGGGGAGCTTGCTTTTCCATATTGATAAAATCCACTAATTTATCCAAAAAGCTGTAGCAATGCTCTAGGTCACTGCAAACTCCTTCTTTAGTGCCATAACAATCAACTAATAATTCATACCCAAAGATTCTTTTTCTTAAGATGGTTTTGTTTTTATTTTTCATTTTCTTTCTTCAACGTAGAGCTGGTAGTTTTTTGCTTTAAAATATCTCTTGCAGAATTTGGCAACTTTCTTTGCGCTGTAAGTCTTGCAGCTGAAGATATCGAGAAAAGCGCGATTTCCTTTTTCGTCAAAGTGAGCAACAATGGTGCTGGTTTCAATAAATTGCATCATAGAATAACCACGTAATTGGCCATGGCCGAAACGTTTTACTAGGGTTGGCCCAACCATGTGCATCTGTAACTCTTTGGCCAAATGTTTTACGAAACGTTTTATAGCTGCAGGATTTTTAACTAGTTTTGGATCGCAGTCATGTAAATCGACACTAGCAGACCTTCCCCACCACCAATCTTTTGAAACCATGAGTTAGGAAAGCCCCAAAGCATTAAATAATTTTTGTTTGGGTTAAATAGTCCCTCTTCAGTAGTCATTATCAGAAAGCTTTATAAAGCAAGGGTTGGTTTAAGGAAGAGCAAAGAGGAGGATTGACAATGATAAATCTAGAAGAAGAAATAGCTAAACGCCAGCAAATAGTTAGTATATCTTACAAACGGTCTTACATCCCTGAATGTCCAAAGGCAAGAGCAGAATTTGATGCTGCAGATGATTGGATGATCGGCGAAGATCTTAAAGATGGGTGGTTTGCACAAAAACAAGTTCGTTGGTATAAACTATAAGTCTGGAA
>JACPIL010000086.1 GCA_016188105.1 Candidatus Woesearchaeota archaeon
CTCGGTTTATCGCTATTGAGACCAGTTCGATCATTAATGCAAACAAAAAGATGTACTCTTGGCTTAGGAAAATCTATGTCTTCCATTAATCATATTTTAAGAAGCATTTTTATATATCTTTCCACTCTTTTTACCCTTATGGAAATAGAGTTCGACCTTACCAAATCTGTAGAAGAAAATGCTTCTAAGTACTTTGAAGAATCAAAAAAAGCCAAAAAGAAGCTAGAAGGCGCTAAAAAAGCATTAGCCGAAACAAAAAAGAAGCTTGACCTATTACTAAAACAAGAATCGCAATTTCTGGAAGAACAAGCTCAAAAGCTGATCAAAAAAGAAAAGAAGCGTGAATGGTACGAAAAATTCCACTGGTTTATGTCTTCGGAAGGATTTCTGTGCATCGGCGGTAAAGATGCTACTTCAAATGAATTAGTGATCAAAAAACATACCGATAAGAATGATCTCGTATTGCACACCGATATGGCAGGATCACCTTTCTTTGTGATCAAAAACGGCCAGGAAGCTGGAGAACAAACCATCAAAGAAGCGGCGCAGGCAGTAGCTGCATACTCGAGAGCCTGGAAGTTAGGACACACTTCAGCAGATGTATTTTACGTTAAACCGGAACAAGTGACCAAGGAGGCGAAGCCAGGAGAATATGTACCTAAAGGAAGTTTCATGGTCTATGGAAAAACACAGTATCTTTACCCTAAGTTAGAATATGCCATCGGATTAATAGGGGAAGAAATTATTGGCGGGCCCGCTCCGGCCGTGGAAAAACAGACCAAACATTTCGTGTTAGTCATACCTGGTAAAGAAAACAAAGGAGAATTATCCAAAAAAATCAAGCATAAATTAAAAGGCGGCGATTTAGATGAAATTGCTAAATTTCTTCCTGCTGGAGGAGCAGAGATTAAGAAGTGATCTCCTTCATTTTAATATATTCTTTAATATATAAATTAATATAAATCAATTTTCTTCCTTAGTTGTCATGAGCGAACCTTCAACATTAAATCTTCCCTCTTTGCCGCTAATACCAAAAGATCATCCATCTTATATCCCTCGCTTGGAAGAAGGATTACAAGCAGCATTTGAAGCATATAATAACGCCCGCACTCTAATTCGTAGTGCAGATGAGAGATATGCAAGTTCTGCTTTAGATAAATTACAAAAAATGGAGGGAATAGAAGTAGATCCAAAATTTTTAGAGAAGGTTATGAAAAATGAAAAGCCTAAATTAGAAATAACCGATCCTGCAATAGAAAGGACTTTGACCCGCTTCCTATACCAGCAAAATCAGGCCTGGCGTGGGGAAGTAGAACCACTGCAACAAAATGAATTAGAAGCGGCATATACGATTGAGGATTTCTCTAACGCGCTATGGGACTTGCACCAAGCTACAACTTTAGGAAACTTTGATCCGCAAGAACCTGTCTTCGGGATCTATATAGTAGGAGGGAAGCAAGCTGTCTATGAAGGTAATTTCTCTCTAAGAAAGGTAAAGAAAGAAGTAGGAATTGCCGGGGCTGTTAAATTGAATGAGCGCCTTGATCCATTTATGTTTTGGGAGCTTCCTCAGGAAAAAATTGAGGAGTGGCATTACCAAAGAAGAATCGCAGCTAACACCGTCCTGATCAAAGTTCCGACTGCAGTTCTGGGCCTAGAATATTTGGCAGCGAGATCATTTGAAAGTGTAATAGAAATATATAAAGCTAAACTAACTCCCAGCAAATAACTTTTTAAATAAACTGCCTTTCTAATTTCTTTAAGCCCCCGTCGTCTAGCCTGGAATCAAAAAAGATAGGCAAATAGGACGCGAGCTTGCGGAGCTCGAAGCCGGAGTTCAAAGCCAGCAATCTAGGCGAGTTGGGCGGACATACGCTACGCGTAGTCCACCGCGAAAACTAGATACTGGATGAAATTCTCCGCGGGGGCGCTTTTTACGACATTTCTTCGCTATTGGTGTTTACGAAATTTTATATAGCTGCTAAACTTACCTCTCAATTTTACCAACAGGATGGAAAAAATGGGTTTAGAAGAGAAACTTACTTTTAGAAACGCAAAAGTATTTCCCTACAGTAAAGAAGTTCTTACTTCAGAAGCACTACGATTTGTTGCAGAATTAGTAAACTCTTATCAAGGATTCCGTGAATGGCTCCTCGATGCAAGGCAAGAGCGTCAAGAAAGGAACAATGCTGATATCAGAACGCTCTGCTTTCCTGAACGCTGGCTGGACGATGATTATTCTGCGAGAGATGATCCTTCCTGGAAAGTTGCTGGGCATCCTGACGACTTAAAGAAGCGTGTTGTCGAAATTACTGGTCCAGTAGAAAGAAAGATGATCATCAATGCTCTAAATTCTGGCGCTGATTGTTTCATGGCTGATTTTGAAGATTCTTTTTCTCCAACTTGGCAGAACATCATAAGCGGACAAAAAAATCTTATTGACGCAGTCAAGGGAACTATCGAATACCAAGACCTTAAAACCGGAAAGCAGTACACTTTAAAAGAAAAAACTGCAACCTTATTGGTCCGCCCTAGAGGATTGCATCTCCCTGAAAATCATGTACTTTTTGACGGAAAACCTGTCCCTGCAGCATTTTTTGATTTCGGATTATATTTCTTTCATAACGCCCAAAAGTTAATCGATAAAGGATCTGGACCATACTTTTACCTTCCAAAGATGGAAAGCTGCTTAGAAGCTAAACTATGGAAGGCATTGTTTGCACAAGCAGAAGATACACTAAAAATCTCTCACGGCACTATCCGCGCTACTGTCCTTATTGAAACTTTACCTGCAGTATTCCAAATGGAAGAGATTCTTCACGAGCTGAAAGAGTACGCTTCCGGATTAAACTGCGGCCGTTGGGATTACCTCTTCAGTTATGCTAAAACCTTACAAAATCATCGAGATAAAATTCTACCCGACCGCGATCAGGTTGGCATGGACCAGAACTTCCTAGAGTCATATGCAAAACTGTTGATTCAAATCTGCCATAAGCGCGGTGCGTATGCTATGGGCGGCATGGCCGCACAGATTCCGGTGAAAGATCAAGTCGAAAATGAAAAAGCTTTGAAAAAAGTTCGTGCCGACAAAGAACGTGAAGTTACACTTGGCCATGACGGAACCTGGGTTGCTCATCCTGGTCTTGTTCCTATCGCCAGAGAGATATTTGAAAAAGGAATGAATGGAAGATCAAATCAATTCGAGAAGACATATGAAGGTACAACCATAACCAGAGAAGATTTACTCGAGACGCCTTACGGAAATATCACCGATGAGGGGGTATTCAAAAATATTAAAGTAGGCATCCAGTATCTTGAAGCGTGGATACGCGGCAGTGGTTGTGTTCCTTTATACAATCTTATGGAAGATGCTGCCACAGCGGAAATTTCACGAACCCAAATCTGGCAATGGTTGAGGCACGGTAAGCTCACCCCTCGTTTATATGCGATTGCAGAAGGAGTTGCCATAGAAGAGATTAAAAGAGAGATAGGAGAAGAAAGGTATAATTTAGGAAAATTTGCTGATGCAGTGGAATTATTTAGAGAAACTGCTACTTCAGAAAAATTAGTAGACTTCTTAACATTACCTGCTTATGAACACCTTTGTTTGAAGGAATTGATGGAGGGGTGAAAGATGGGTTTACCGCAAGAAAATAGTGTCGTTGAGCCGGCTCATGACAAAATGAAAGATCGCTGGGAAGGAATTGAAAAACCATACACTCCGGCTGACGTTAAAAGATTGCGAGGATCATTTCATATTGAACATTCATTGGCGAGGAGGGGTGCAGAGAGACTATGGGGTTTATTGCAGGAAAGGCCGTATGTCCACGCGCTCGGCGCCTTGACTGGAAATCAAGCTATGCAGATGGTGCGCGGCGGTTTAGAAGCGATCTACCTCAGTGGCTGGCAGTGCGCAGCTGATAACAATCTTGCTGGAGAAATGTATCCTGACCAAAGTTTATACCCTGCGAATAGTGTTCCTTCCCTTGTAAAAAAACTTAACAATGCTCTTTTGCGGGCAGATCAAATTGAACACGCAGAAAACCCAGTGATTGGAACTAAGAGATACTGGTTAGCCCCTATAGTTGCTGACGCAGAAGCAGGATTTGGCGGCCCATTAAATGCATTTGAATTGATGAAATCCATGATTGAAGCTGGCGCAGCCGGCGTTCATTTTGAAGACCAGCTAGCTTCAGAAAAAAAATGCGGCCATCTTGGTGGGAAAGTGTTGGTGCCGACCAATAGCTTTATCCGAACTTTAGTTGCTGCCAGGCTTGCTGCTGATGTCTGCGAAGTTCCAACCATTTTAGTGGCTAGAACCGATGCTGAGAGTGCAAAATTAATCACCTCTGACATTGATGGGCGAGATCGACCTTATCTTACTGGAGAACGTACAGAAGAAGGATTTTTTTATTTTAAAGAAGGAACAGAATTAGAACGATGCATCGCTCGCGGACTAGCCTATGCACCATTAGCAGATTTGCTTTGGATGGAAACCTCTACTCCTGACCTAGCCCAAGCGAAAGCTTTTGCTGATGGAATTCACGAAAAATTTCCAGGAAAAATGTTGGCCTATAACTGTTCTCCATCATTTAATTGGAAGAAACATCTCGACGAAAAGACTATTGCCTCATTCCAGCAGCAGCTGGGGGAGATGGGATACAAATTTCAGTTTGTAACTTTAGCTGGATTTCATTCCTTAAACCATGGAATGTTTGAATTAGCGCATGGATACAGAGATAGAGGGATGGCAGCATATTCTCAATTGCAGCAACTCGAATTTGCAGCTGAAGAAAACGGATATTCTGCAACTCGACACCAGCGGGAAGTTGGAACAGGATATTTTGACAAAGTCAGAGAAGTGATCGATGGGAAGGAAGGAGTTACTGCAGCATTGAAAGAGTCTACCGAGAAAAAGCAGTTTTGATTTAATCTAAAAGTCATTGATTCTGAACTAATTTCACTAACTCTCCAGCACCTTCTCCTGGATATACTTTCTTATTCGCTTCTGGGAAAGCATAACCGTTAATAAAAATTCTTCTTGGTTTGTCTGAATTATTCGTTTCACTTCCATGGACAGTATAAGGGCCAAATAATGCTACATCGCCTGGCTGCATTAAGGCTGTAACTGCATCAGCAGAATTAAATTTTTCAGAAAAAGTTTGCCTATTTTTGTCGTAAGGCAAAGATAAATGCCCACTTCCACAACTAAAAGGAATAAATAAAAGCGGCCCATTTTCCATAGTTGCTTCATCAATCGCAGTAACTATTTGCACGTAACTTCCTTTACCATTAACGTCCAGCCAATCGCTAGTGCCATAACCTCGATGGGCGCTATCCTGATGCCAGGGGTAAAAACCGCCGCCGGGCAGCTTGAAATGGACCTGATTGATAAGGTGATTTGCCTGATCGCTTTCTAAAATTTGTCTAGCTAAAGAACTCAACCGCAAATCCCTTCCATACTTCAACAAAACCGGCTCTGCTGCACCAGCCCAGACCACTCTTTCTAAGAGACCATTTTGAACCACAAACTTACTGCCATTCCTCATCTTCTCTGTTTCAATCCCTTGCGACATTTGTTGAAGCCGATCAATTCCTGCTCTCATCTCTTCAATTTCCCCTACAGAAAAAATGTCCCTAAGAATAATATAGCCTCTATTGTAAAAATCAAAGATCTGTTCTGAAGAAACCATACCCATTTATGGATTAGATTATATTTAATTTTATCGTATAAATTTACAATAATATACGTTTGCAACCATATACATTCCACCCTCTAAATCTTTTTATTTATTTCATCTCCTTTATTACCATGAAAATAATTGTTTATTTCTTGCTCTTTGCTTTTGCTGGTGTAGCCCTGGAGGTAACAAGAAACAGCAGCACATCATTCAGAGATAGAAATCCCCGCCTTATTGGACATTCCACCTTATGGATGTTCCCAATTTATGGCAGCATTTTATTTATCGTTATGCTGGTCCAATACTTTTATGCAGATTATTCCTGGTGGTTCCGCGGTTTTATGTATACTGGATTAATTCTGATCTGGGAATATAGCTCCGGGCGCTTTATTAAAAAATTAGTAGGGATTGCTCCTTGGAATTATGCCCAAGAGACTGCTGATGGTATTGGCAGCCCTAAACGGTTCCATTTACATGGCTTAGTCTGCGCAGAATACATCCCTTTATGGTTTATTGGAGGATTAGTGGCAGAAGCATTGTATCTGTTCCTAGAGGCGCATATCGTGTTTTAAATATTTAGAGAGTTCCTAATTCTCTTCTTTTCCTAACAGTATCTCTAAATCCCTCCAATGTACTATACTTAAACGTATATCCATATCTTTTCATCAACTTCTCTGGACTGACCACTATTCCGTGGGTGCTTAAGGTCATCGCTGCAGGCATGACTGAAGAAAGATGTAGTTTCCACAACAAGGCAATAACAACACGCATAAAGTCTAATCGCAATGGCACAAAAATGTTAGATGTTGCCAATTCCTTGGTGGTGGAAAATGAATCAGGTGCCAAATTGAATGTTCCCTCAATTTTTGTATCATCTACTATCAGATTCATCAAGGCAGTTAGATCTTCTTCGTGTAAAAATTGAATCTCGCAATAGCGCCCATTAAGTTTAAAGAAGATAGGCGTATTAGTCAGCAACGAGACCACTCCCCCTTTTTTATGATACGATGGGCCGATAGCGGTGCACATCCGTAGAATAACTGTTTTCAAATTTTTTCTCTTTGAATATTGATTATAATACTCCTCCACTATCCTCTTATGTATTCCATAACGATAATCTCTTGGCCGTAAACTCTGTTCTTCTGAAATCCAAAGCTTATTGTCAGGCCAAGCGCCATATGCAGAAGCAGAACTGAATAAAACCAATTGTTTTACCGATTTAGTAGCATTAGCGATCCCTAGAACATTCTCTGATCCAAGCACATCAATTTCATAATTCTTCTTCTGATCATGTATCGGATTCATCAAATAGGCTAAATGAATAACGTGAGTTGGTTTTTCTTGAGAGAAGATCTCTCCCATTCTTTTTTTATCACGAACATCACAATTCTGAAAAACAAAATGACCATTTCCTTTCCAAACCGGATTTGAGACTACATCAAGACCAACAACTGAAACCCCTTTTTCAGAAAAAAATCTGGACAAAACATAACCGACGTATCCGGATGATCCGGTAATAAGAATTTTCATTATTAACAATTAAAAAACAAACGGTTTAAGAAGATATCGGGACTATAGTTGATAAGTCTTCAGATTAGGCACTTCAATATTACAATAAGGACAATTCTGAGGCATTTTACGGATAGGATCATACCTAAATTTGTAAGCGCATTTGAAGCAGCCCAGTTTTACTAAATTACTGCCGGGAATTTTTTCAATTTTAGCTTGAGGAGTGCTCTGCTGCTTAATTCTAATCATTTTTTCTAAATATTCATCTTCCTTATCCCATCCCGCTGGTTTTTTTGGCTGAGCTGCTTCAGGCGCAGCTGCTTTTTTACGTTCTTCTTGCTCAGTCCTTCCACTAAAACAGCTTGGGCAGACTACTTTCTTAAACTTATAATGCAGCTTAAACTGGCTGGCCGGAGCAAAACCCTTACAAGCTCCGCATTGTATCCGTAAATTATCATCCATGCACGCATAAAATATGAAGAGATATTTATAGTTTTGGGGTGCGGAAAATAATGATCTAGAAAAGCGTACAACTAAAAAGGAGCAACAAACACAAACAAATACTTTAAAAATTCTAAAATTATCTCTTTACCATGCCTCCATTCTGGGAAAAGATAGAACATTATAACAGCAGACTTATTCCATTCGCTTTAGTGCTCCTATTAGGCATTATCATATTTGAATTATTTATCCATGTCGAAAACCACAGCATTGAATTGGCGGTCAAGATCGCTGACGCTTTGGTGATTACTATTTTTGTGATTGACTTAATCTTTCTAGCCCACAAAGCACGTAGTGCCAAATTCTTCTTCAAAAAATACTGGCTGGACATCCTGGCAGTCTTTCCTTTCGTTCTTTTTTTCCGAGTGATCGAATCAGCGTATAGAGTTGCGCTTGCTACCGAACGACTAACCCTAGGACAGGCAATCTTACATGAAACTGTAGAAGCCAGCAAAAGCACAAAAGTATTAGCTAAAAGTGGAAAGATCGTAAGAATTGGAGCTAGAATTTTGAGGATAATAACGAAGTCTAGATTGTTTATGAAAGTGCACCATGGAAGAAAGAAGCAGAAACAGACTAAAAATAAACGTTGAATTTCATCTGAAAACATCATGCGGAACTAAAGAATCTAATCCGGGGCCTCTACCTACTCGAGACCTTCCTCTGCCTGTTGGCAATTTACGATAAGTACATTCTCCTGCTAAGTGTGAATAATCTCGAGGAAGAGTAAAGCTAGCATATTGAGCGAGTTCTTGATCTGTAGGAAGCCTAATTTGTGTTTCCGCCCACCCATCAGTAACAAGTTCATGTAAATAAACATGCGCTCTAGCTAAAGAAGGTGTTCTTGTCGCCCAGTAAGCTTTCTTAAAGAAATTTTCCACTTCATCGGGATCCTTAAATCCTTTAGCTTGAATAACTTCTTTTCTTAATTCAAGACCGCTCTTCCAATCGGTTGAACTCAAAGCTTCATAAAAATCATATTTACCTATTCCTACCATGAGCAAGTAAAAAAGAACTTATAATAAAAATATTTCCATCAACAAAATATTCCTATCAAAACACTTCCACTTTCTTGATCTTCCCAACTCTCTCCGTAAAATACTCATCTTTCAGCAAAGCATTTACAAAATCCAACAATTTGGGATTCTCGACCTTCACCTTGGCCATAATTCTTCCTTTTTCCTCAAAAGTATTCTTGTTTTTCTTCTTGAAATCTTCCACATATTCTTTCATTTTCAAAGGAGGCCCCACTCTAACCTCCAATTCAGGCAATTCTTTTTTCTTAACCACAAAATAAAACAGAGCATCTTCCCCCCGATTCCAAACCCATCCGCCCTGCACTAACCCAAATCCAAGCAATTTCTCTTTCATAAACTCAAACACCTTCAATAATTTAGCGCCAACTGCATCTTCCTTTCCAGGTGTAGGAGTAACTGTCACCAGCGCTAGCGTTCCTTTGCCTTTATACTTCTCTTTCAAAGACCCAATGGTAATTTTTTCTTTCACAAAGAACTCTTCCGCAGGCTTCTGTAAATACTTCTTAGCCAATCCCTTGAACAAAAGAAATTTCTCATGGGACCAAGCAGCTGCTGCATTACGATTCTTATCAACTGGGTCAACCACTACCAAAGGAGATTGTAATTTAGAGGTATTAATATGAAACAAAGCCATCTCTGGAGTAGGATAGAATTTAGAGGGATCAATAACATCCTTCTCCTTCCACTTTTGGGCTGCCTTTAAGACTTTCTCAAAAGAACCATAATATGCAGTTACTATCTCTAAAACATAGCCGCTGAATCCGCCGATGTATGATTCAGCGCCATACAAATTATTTGCTTTGCAGAATTGTTTCAGTGATCGGATATCATCTTTCACCTTTGCAGCATGCTTATTCACCCAAGCCGAATGCAACGGAGAAATGTCTGTAATATTGCGTGCTTGTTCCGCTTTACTTATTTTTAGAATAGGAACAACCTCGAACATCAATCCTTTAAATGACAACTGAAAATAATCTCTGCTCCCGTGAAGGCGTTCAATCTTAACTGTTGGAAAGGCTTTCTTCAGATATTTTTCCAGCAGATTGGAAAGCTCACCAGATTTATCTGCATATTTTTTGTAATCAAATAACACAAAAATATCAACGTCATGATTGCCGGAAAGCCAAGTTCCCTTTGCTCCACTGCCACCTAAAATAGCTCTTGCATCGACAAGTACGGCATTTAGTGTTCGAAGAAATCCATTCGCACTGGTAGAAAATTGCTTTTCCTCTTCCTTGCTTGGCTTAATAGCTGCTAATATTAATTTCATAAGCGAATCTTCCGCAATTCTTTGGCAATGCGATCTTTAATTATCTTACGTTCCTTTTGCAACAAGCGAAAATCGCCGATCAGGATTTTATGCACATCTTCTTTAAACAAGAAGAGCATTAACAGCAAGCTGATGACTAAACTTATGCTCAAGAGCGGGACACTTAATTCACCAGTACTTAATTCCGCCCCAAAATAGGTAAGCAAAATCATCTGTACTACAAAACCGGCGGTGGAAATGAGATTGAAATGCCATACTTTAATTTGTGTTAGTCCAGCAGTAAAACTTACCAAATCGTTAGGAAAAATTGGCGCAAGTCGAGCCAAAAACAATGCTAATAATTTCTTCTCCTTAAAAAAAAGAGTAAAATGAAGAAGCTCTGCCTCATCAAAAAAAAGGCCGGCAATCTTCCGCCCATACTTTCTGCCTACAGAAAAAATTATCATGGAACCGATGATCGCTCCGATAAGACTGTATAACAATCCTAAAAAAGGCCCAAAAATAAAGCCCGCTAAAATCGTTGTCAACTGAGAAGGTACGATCGAAATAGTGGTCTGAAACATCTGTAGCAGAATTATCCCTAAGGGGGCAAGAATTCCCAGACTTAGGATAAATGATCGTAATGATTCAGGATCGGCAATAGCATCCTGCACTAATGTTGATTTTGAAATACCATAAAAAGTAAGCAGAAATAAGGTGATTAACAGGATAAATTTCAATCTGGTAGTTCCCTTTTTCATAATAGCAAGATATATTTTAACGTTTATAAATTTTCGTAAACCGAAAAGTCATCCAGAATCAAATCATCATCTAGTTCGTACCAAAGGAAAGGGGTAACAACAAATATTTAAAGGTAAACTCTTTCCAGCAAAAGATGAGTTTATACAGCGCTAAAGTGCAATGTTTTGGCTGTGGGAAGGCAGTCGACAAGTCCGCTACTTTTACCTCTCTTAATGCTGCTCGGGACTTGCGTTATCAATGTCCCGGTTGTTATATCAAGAACAAAGACGATATTCTAGGAACAAACAAAATTCCAGAAGCGGTCAAAAGAGAATTTTTCTGCGGAAGATGCAAGTATAAGTTCAAATCTAAAGCTTCTCTCTGTCCTTACTGCAGCAAGCAGGATCAAGTACTCGAACAAGTTCATTCTGTGAAGGATTTGTTGTAATAACTTAAAAAATATTAATCCTATTCTCTTTCTACAAAGTTTACTTCCGCATCCTCAACCGCGTTAAAGACAATTTCCTGAAATTCGTGCCTTTCAGGGCCAACCTCAACTCGCAAAGGGAGACCGTAGTAAGTGTCAATCCACATCAAAACGCCGTCATTCGCTTTAAGCAGCCATACTTTTCTTTTTTCGATAATTTCTTCAGTAAGTTTTTCTGCAGAAATTATTTCTTCCCTCCATTCAAAAGGAGTCTTAATATAGTACTTATCGTAATCCACGGGACCAATTTCCCCGTTTTTAATGCAAAACTTCTTGCTTTCACAATACGCAGTTGCAGTTTTATCAATAATATTAAACATAATCACATCCATTTCATTCTTCTGATAAACTTCTGTCTGCACCGGCAACTCTCTTTTTACGATCGGTCCTTTAATCCAGAATTGAAGCGGTGCTTCTAACGGTTTATCGATTCTTCTATAATAATAAGTCATACTCTTGACGTTACTGCTTTTAGCAAGAATTTCTCCGATCTCGGCAGGAAGCTCCTCAACCGGAGCTTTGTTGTTTTGTTCACATAATTGCAAATCTTCAACAGTCCGACCATCCGGACAGACATATTTGGTAGTGCAGCTAACTAAAAGCAATGATAAAATTAACAGCAAGAGTAAAACCTTTCTCATAACTAGAACAACATCATTCTGTTATATAAATTTAACTCCTCAAAGGCAGAATTCTTTTTCTGAGTGATAATCATCGTCTAGGCCAAGATGTTTTGTGAGCTAAATGATTGCTAGGCAAGTAATTAAGTTACTTTTTCTTTCGAAAAAAAGGTCTTTGTACAACCATGACCCAAACTGGAAAAAGGCGAACAAAACGGCCAAGATGATTATCGCTCACTTTTTGGATTGTGCCTCCTCAAATTTTTTAAAGAGGCCCCCTAATTACACCAGTACAAGATAAACCCAAGATGGTCCAAAAAATTAATATCGCCAAAGCGCTGGAAATGGAAAATATTCTTTTCATAGATGCACGTACACCTAAAGAATATGATGAAGATCATATCCTCAGCGCAATCAATGTCCCACTTCTGGACAATCAAGAGCGCCATGAGATAGGCGTTATCTACAAACAATATTCCAGAGAAAAAGCTATTGAACGAGGGATGGAATTATTTCCTGCCAAAATACCATCTATTTACAACGCTGTCAAAGATCATCGGAAAAAAACGATTATTGTTTATTGTGCCCGCGGAGGGATGCGTTCGGGGATTATTGCCTCTTTATTAGAATCCATTGGGTTCAAAGTGCTGCAGGTGGAAGGCGGCTACAAAAGTTTCCGCCATTATATTACCGATCAGCTTTATAATTTCCAGCTTAAACCAAAAATCATCTGTCTCTACGGGTTGACCTGTTCAGGAAAGACCAAGCTTTTAGAGAAGTTAGCAAATTCTCTCAATCTGGAAGAATTAGCCCAGCATCGCGGCAGTTTATATGGCGGAGTTGGCTTAAAACCACATCGACAGAAAAAATTTGAAAATCTTCTGCTGCAAAAATTGAGGGAATTAAATCATTTTGAACATCTATTTGTAGAAGGCGAGAGTAGAAAGATAGGTGATACAGAAATACCGTCTTTTTTATTCAAAGCCATGAAAGCAGGGATTAATGTACGTATCAGCAAAGATTTCGAACTGCGGGTAAAAGAATGCGTACAAGAATACTTCTCTTCAGCTGAAAAAATCCAGCAAATCCGGGAGATTACTCCTCAATTAATAGACATTATCAGCAACAAGCGAAAACAGGAAATAATTTCACTTATCAATGCCGTAAAATATGAAGAAG
>JACPIL010000084.1 GCA_016188105.1 Candidatus Woesearchaeota archaeon
GCTGGAAGTTTTTTACTTTGCACTCCTCTTTATGTAACTGCTGCGGCTGTAGCCTCTCCTTTTTTATTGCTTTATGCAATGTATGTTGGGGGAAGAAGGCAATAACCGCTGTTAAGGACTCATATCACTTAACTCTGCAACAAGAACAACAAAAATTACTTGAAGCAAAACATAAACGGGAATATCAAGATGCTGGGGTACGAGTAGTAACCGGTCCTGAGAATGCCAGAATTAGTGATCCAAAAGCAGATGTTGTTGAAGAAGAATTTGAAGAAGATCCTGAAGCAAGAAGAAGGACTTATGGAAGCCGCGGAGAGTCAATCTAAATTCTGTAGGAAGCTTTATATAATTTTTTTACCTTTAATGGCTTATGCGGAAGGAAACCAAGAATTGGTGGGAACAAGCCAAGGAAGACTTAAAGGCTGCTAAAATAAATTACGATAATAAAGTATATTACGTCGCTTCTTTCCTTTCTCAACAGGCTGCAGAAAAAGCGTTGAAAGCTTTATTGCTTGAATTAGAGCAAAAGATTCCTAAAGTACATGATTTAGTTTTTCTTGCGAAAAAGTCACAAGCTCCTCAGGGTCTTATCGATCAGTGTGATGAGTTAACTTGGGTGTATATCGAAACACGATATCCTGATTTCTCTGGAGAAAATCCTCATCATCAGTTCACTAAAGATACAGCAAAAGAACATCTTTCAATTGCTGAGGAAATTTTAGCATGGGTAGAAAAAAAAATATAGACAAGTTGAAGGACTTTAAGAAAGAATTATCTAAAGAAATTAGATTAGATAAAGTGATATTATTCGGTTCACGCGCTAGGGGAAAACCTACTCGCTATAGCGATTTTGACTTAATTCTTGTTTCTCCCTCATTCAGAAGAAAAAAATCATTTCAGAGAGGAATAGGCTTGTATAAATACTGGCACCTAAACTATCCTGTCGACTTTCTCTGTTACACCCCTGAAGAGTTCAACAAACTAAAGAAGCAAATAACTATCGTTCGAGAAGCGGTTAAAGAAGGCATTGAAATAAAATAATCTTAACCCTTCCAAGCTAACTTAAACAATTCTCCCAGATTCATTTCAAAGCAGACTACTGGCATGACCATCTGCCAGTTAGTGATGACTTGCGGATGTAATTCTCCGATTAAAGCTATTTTCTTTCCATCGACAGTAACATCTCCGCTTCTTCCAGGGATGAACGGTGGATGCTCAGATTCTTTAACTGCGCATTCTAGTCCAAGAGTGCGAATAAGTGCTTCTAGTACTTGTCTTATTTCAGTAAAATCTGTTTTATCATGGCACAACATGACGCAGAGATGTTCTGGCTCGAGAACACCGGTCTCGGTATCCCAGGGAACAAAGATCCTGCCGATCTCAAAGATATTCTGCGGATATTCATGATGCTGATTTTCTGCCAGTGTTTTCAGAAGACTAGGTATGATAGCATTGCGCAGGTGGTTATGGTCGCCGATCGCGTTTTTGAGAGGAATAGGTTTTTCATTTGGTAGATTCACCTTGGTGGTGAGATCTTCTTTAGTAGTCAGATGGAAGTTCTTGACTTCTAACAATTGCATCCCTACTAACAATTCTCTAACTTTTTTAGCAAACTTTTCAAAGGCATCTTCTTCTCCGATGGTTGCAACGTTAGGAATTTCTTCCTGGAAGTTCTCATAGCCGTAAGCGATAGCGATGTCTTCGATCAGATCAACTTGATGTAATATGTCTGCGCGATATGCTGGCACTAGAACCTGTCCTTGTTCAAAACCATAGCACATTTTTTCTAATAGTTTGATAGCATCTTTTTCGGAAAGAGAAAGGCCTAATCGTTTGTTGACGTACGGCAAGTCTAATTTCATTTTTGTGGGAGTTAGATTGGGAGTTATCTTTACTCCGTCAGGATATTCTAACTTCAAGGAATAGATTTCTCCACCCATATCTGCTAAAGCAGTCACAATCATATTCAGACAGGTGCTTAATACTTCAAAATCGAAACCGGAACATTCGACAAAAACATCTTTGGTTTCATCGGTAACTCGGCCAGTCTTGTCTGAATTAATTACCGGTGGCATGCTCAGGATTTCTCCTTTGGCATCTACGAAGATAGGATATTTTGCTAATCCTTGCAGTAAATGCGCATATTCTTTCCCGGCTTTGTGGTGTTCTAGAATTTCTAAAGCAGTCATCTCTGTATGAGCTTCTAATGGTTTGAATTTGATTTTCTGCGGAGTATCTGCTTTATAGGTGATGGGAAAGGTAATTTTTTCCATAGGATAGATGCCGATGGCTGCTTTCTTGCGCTTCCTCCCGTAGGTGACGTGCAGTTTTTCCTGAATCTGAATAACTTGCTGTAATCTTTCTTCATTGAAATGCAATCCTTTGACGATA
>JACPIL010000016.1 GCA_016188105.1 Candidatus Woesearchaeota archaeon
AGAATCTGTGATCACCACAGAGCATTTTGACAGCAAAGAAACAAACGCTGCATAACCCTGAGGCTCTAACACTTTTATCTTTGGTGAAAGCTGTATTTTATTCTCAGATAGAACTTTCTTTGTTCGAGGATGAATTGGAAAGATGACAGAAGCTTTCTCAGATAAAATAGTAAGCGCTTCAACAATATTTCTTAACCGCGCTGGATCATCAGTATTCTCCACACGATGGATGGTTACTAAAATATTCCTATCATCAGCATAAGCATCTGAAAAATCATCTGCAGCTACACGCAGAGCAATAGCTCGGAAACAAGCCTCTTCCACAATATTTCCCACCTGAAAAATTTGCTCTTTTTTTAGCCCTTCTTTTAACAAATTATCTGTACTTTCTGTATCAATGGTAAATAAAAAATCGGCGCAATGGTCAGCGACAACACGATTAACCTCTTCTGGTTGATATCTGTTTCTTGATCTGCATCCTGCTTCAAGATGCACTATTTTACAACCTAACTTGCTCCCCACAACTGCAGCAGCAAGAGTGGAATTTGTATCTCCTAAAACCAGAAGCAGTTGCGGTTTTTCTTTTAACAATACTTTCTCCAGTTCAATCATAATCCTTCCAGTCTGCTCTCCGTGATGTCCAGAGCCGACATTGAGGTTATAATCAGGATTTCTAACCTGTAATTCTTGGAAAAACATTGCATCCATCTCCCACGAATAATGTTGTCCAGTATGGACTAAGACTTGATCAAATTCTGCATCAAGTGAGGGTATCAGCGGAGAAAGCTTGATAATTTCAGGTCTGGTTCCGAGAACAGTAACAACTTTCATAATTCTTTCCCAAGGGTTTTGAAAACGACAATCCTCTTCATCAGATTAAGATGGCTTTTGATCGTATTCAACAACTTCATCTTAGAAACGCCAAACTGTCTAACTCGTAAAGTGGCAGGAATCTCCTTAACTTTATATCCATTCAAAACTGCCTTGATCAGGATTTCCGGAACATATAAAAAATTATTTGCCTCACTATGAACATTCTGCAAAACCTCCCTCTTATACACTCGCACCATTGCTCCATGAGTATAAATACCAGAATTTAACAAAAATTTATACATCATGGAAGAACTCTTACTCAAAAAAATTCTCCAGGCCGGCACATTCTCGACTTTTCCCTGCGGATGATACGGTGAGACAGTAACGATGTGGGTATTTTTATCAAGCAGCTGCAACATCTCCGGCAGCAAAGAAAAGGGATAAGTGCAATCACTATCCCAGGTGGCAATGAGACCTCCCCTGGCATGGGTAAAACCGGTTTTCAAGGCCGCCCCTAAGTTCTGATTTTGTTCATGCTTGATTATCTTAACTGCTGGATTGCTGGCAAAATGCTGTTGAAGAAGTTCATTCGTCTTATCAGTACTCCCGTCATCCACAAAAATAATCTCTGAGGCATATTTTGACGGTAGGGAGGCTGTGACAGAAGCAAGCTGTCCTATCAGCTGCGGAATTCCCGCCTCTTCATTATAACAAGGAACTATAATAGAAATGGTTTCTTTCTCTTTCAAAGCCATAAATCTGCAAGAAATTTTTCCTTTAAAAGGTTTATGATACTATCTCTTTCTTTTTCTTCCAGAAAATCAGCAAGAGAGAACCTACTGCTACCAAAAGATAATACGCAACCATGCGATCGATAAGAATCGCGCTTTTGATTACAGGAGGATATGCTCCGGTCAACGAAGAAAGGATGTTGGCGGCAGAAAATTCCACTACTCCAATGCCTCCAGGAATAGCTGAAAGAACTCCGATCAGCACCGAAGAACTGAGGACAAATCCTACCGCCATAAACGGCACAGAGACAGTTAAAAAATGTAATATGTACCACAGACGTATTATTTCCAAAATAATTGCCGCCACCGAAATAGCCGCAATAAGAATAAAACTTTTCTCATTAAAAGCAGTAAAGGAAGAGATTATTTGTTCGCACCATAACGCTATTTTATCTCTGAAAGAAACTGGAAGAGGCAGCCGAGGTGCAGCTTTTTGCAACATTTTAAGAACCGACACCGGCGAAAGCAGCATCCCGGCAATCAACAGGCACAATAACACCAGCAACATGCGGATCTGTCCCTGGCCGGTCGCCCCATCAAGATGTACAAAAAATAATCCCAACACCAGAAAAATAAGAACAGAAAACAGATCAAATAATCTCTCGATCAACATCAAGGGAAAAGACTTTGAGATCGGGATGTCAAAATCATGCTTTAAGAGGAGTGGTTTGCTCAGTTCAATCCTGCCAGGAATCAAGCTGGCGGCAGCAACTCCGCCCAAGATGGATTTAAAAGAAAATAAAAAAGATATCTGCTCTCCAGAAGCCTTGGAAGTGAGAAATTGCCAGCGATACGCTCGTAGGGAAATGCTCAAGAGGGTTAAAAAGAGAATAATAATTACTGAAGAAAATGTCAGCGAAGATAGGCTTTTTGAAATGGCTACAAGGTCAAGGGAGTTTAAGAAAAAAATCAAGATTATCAAGCCCAGCAGGAATAACAAATGTTTCAACCTGAACTTTTTCAGCAGCTCTTTCATAAGACCTATGAACAAAAGTGATTTATATAATTTTTGCTATGTCGGGCTCTGCCTAAATGTAGTTAGCGTGACTCACAGAATACTAGAGTGAGTCACGCTAACCGAAGCAAAGCGGAGATTTAGGACAGAGCCGCTATGTCGGTGCTATAACAAAAAAAAGATTTCTAATCAATTACTTTTATAAAAACAATTTTGAAGGAATCGACTATGAGAAAAAAGCTAGCAGTTTTTCTACTAACAGCCATAATCCTACTAGGACTGCTGCTGCGTCTATATGATCTAGATAAAGAAAGCATCTGGGTAGATGAAGCGTATTCACTGCATTATGCTCTGCTACCTTCTCCCAATGAAGTGATGGCTGGCACCGTTGAAACTGAAGGCGCCCCTCCCGGATATTACCTCTTCCTTCATTATTGGATCAAAGTGTTTGGTTCTTCGGAATTTTCTGTGCGCTTTCCTTCTTTATTGGCAGGAGCCATATCAATTGCGATTATCTTCAAAATCGGTGAAGTCCTTTATGATCGTCGCACTGGTCTAATCGCAGCCCTTTTACTCTCTCTCTGCACTTTATACTTCTTTATTATAATCTACAAAAAATCTCAGCAACATTCGCAAATATCGAACAAATATTATGTATTCTACGCCTTAAGCATGATCCTGTCTCTCTATCTTAATTTTGTTGCCGGAGTTTTGATCATTCTCTACACTTTCGCTGCTCTCTGGCGCAAAGAAAATTTTCCTTGGAAAAAATGGCTTCTGACTCATCTGATAATAGTGCTTGTTGCATTACCTTTAATCCCTTTATTTTTACAACAATATATTACTGCAGACACCGGAATTGAACCAGAGCTTATCCAAAAAGGAGTCCCAGTATTCCTAGCAAAATTAGGTGTTTTCTTTTACGCAGTACCTTTGATGGCAGTCCTTCTGGCAGCCGGAGCTATTCTCTTGTGTAAAAAAAGAATTACCGCTCTTGTTTCAAGACTACAAATTCCCGATTACTATTGGACTTTAACGATATTTACCTTTGCCGCAGTCTATCTTTACTTTTCGTTCTTTCCACTTGCAATCCTTGGCTTTGCAATTTCACGATCGCCGATAACCCACTCGTTTTTCCTTATACGCCATTCTTACTTTTTAGTGCCTATTGTCTATCTTTACCTAGCATACAAAATTTCAAACTTCAAAAGAACTACGCTTACCGTAGTTTGTATCATTGCTTTGCTAACTGCGAATTCCTTAGCCTTATCGCAATACTACCAAGAACCAACCAAAGCAGGATGGCAGGAAGCAGCACAGTTTATAGAAGATAGAACTGCGGGAACACCAACTCTGTTACTTGATCGCGGCGGTCTAGGACCTGTGTTCCTCTCTGAATATTATTTCTCAAAACCGGAGATCATAAAATTGACCTGGACCGAAGGCCGACGTGAGAATAAGATGCTGACGGAAGAAGCTTTGCTGCAAACCCTGCAAGATCAAGATGAATTTTGGCTGATACTTTCCGGAAATTATCAAGAAGATGAATATTACCGTAAAATTTTGGATGAAAACTACCAGCGTGATACTTCTCAGGAATTTTATCTTATAAAAGTGTACCATTATACTAATCAATAGAACTAAAAACGGATATTTTTATATAATTCCTCCGTTCCCTGCCAAATATGATCAATATTATCACTATTGTGCTCTTTTTTATCTACCTCTGGGGACTAGGTTTTACCGCTACTTATTTGGTCAAGAAACCAGAACATTTCTGGGAACGGCAATTTCTTAACTTAGGAATAGGCTTGGGTATATTTCCGATCCTAGCAATTTTGCTTAACTTTCTGCATATTCCATTAGATTGGAAAATCTTTCTTTTGCTGAGCATGGCTTTTCCAGTCTTCAGGATTGCCAGATTAATGTTCTTGCGTCCTTGTACATGTACGCTTCAGGAGCTTTTAATTATCCTTATCTTGAAGATGAAGATCCCTGGGGACACGCAGTAGGAGCAAAATACGTTTCAGTGGAAAAAAATGCCTATGATCCAGTACTAGAAGGAGGGAATAAAATAGATCCCGCACTTTCATACATTGATCCTTATCCTCCTGCATACGACATTCTCATGGGAATAATGCACCAAACCTCTCCGGACCTCAACTGGACCCTTAAATTCTTTAATGCCTTACTCATCTCTTTAGGGTTCCTTTTCTTCTATTTATTTGCTAAAGGATTTATCGACAATAGAAACAAAGCTCTTCTGGCTACCATCATCTTTGCACTTATCCCTGCCTACTTAAGCCATTTTATCTGGGCACACTCTTTGGTTATCACCATCTTCTTTCCCCTGCTCTACGCCTTACAGAAAATAAAAGAAGACAAAAAATGGATGTATATCGCTTTAATCATCACCGCCAGTGTATGGGTAAGTCAAAACATCGAACAGCCATTAAAATTATCGACTATGGTGCTGTTATATTTAATAGTTGTATCCATCATTAATAGGAAATTCTTTACTCAAGGTTTTATTGCTTTAGGAGGAGGAATTGCTCTCTCTTTCCTGTGGTGGGGAGTGATGATCTACAAATACACGCTAGGCGGCTTCATCGATTACTTTGGCAGTAATGTGGTCAACGAAGAAGGAGCTTCCGTATTGGTCGCAGGAAAGGAATTCGCCGCATCTTCAGGCGGCTTAATCAATCATCTAACTTCTATTCTCAAAACCCTCACTAATCCTGGAGGATCAGCTTCACGAGCTTATACTTTCAGCGATTTCTTTTTCGCTCAAGCAAATAATCAGATCAACAACCCCATCGGGATCGGAATAGTAGCGTCATTAGTTGTCCTTTTTGCAGTAGGTTATATTTTGTGGAAACACAAATCCGCTTTAGTTGAAGAAAAAAATACCTGGCTATGTGTTTCCTTGCTTTGGTTGGTCTTTA
>JACPIL010000087.1 GCA_016188105.1 Candidatus Woesearchaeota archaeon
ATCGACTAAATCTGATTATAGTAAGATTAGTGAAGAGTTAGAAAGCGTGCCGCTTCAGAAATTATTGGAAGAGAGTTTACAGAAAGCAGAAATCTTTTGGCAATGAGCGGGGTTACCCATCACATGAATCTTTTCTGGTACTCTTTAAGTAGCAAGGCAGTTGTTTCAGTATAGTTTTCTGGCTCATTTTTTATCTTCTTTAATGTTTCTTTAATATCCTCAAAGAAGTAATCTTCAACTTCATCAGGATCATTAGAAAATGGGCCAAGATGGACCACGCGATAAACTACATTAAATTCATAATCATGATCAGTTGACTTTTTTATTTTAAATAATTCTTTAAATTCAATCTCTTTAGGCAATTCCTGCCCGTGAAACAGTTCCTCTTGTAGTTCCCTTTTTGCACCGGTGATATAATCATCTCCAGAAGAGAGGTGCCCCCCCGGAATGCAAAGTTTTCCAGGGTTTGATATTTTCATACTTCTTTTTTGAATAATGATTTCTGTGTATGAATTGTCCTTGAAAACGAGAATTGCTGCTCCTCTATGAAGAAGCATATCCCTGTGGCATTTAGATTTAAGCTCCCGGCCAACTAGGTTGTCATTTTCGTCTACAATATCCACAACTTCTTCCATAATTAAACTTAAACCGCCTTATTTATAATATTTTGGTACGTTTTATAAATGCGGAAAACTTACACAAAAATATGGATACAGCCAAATTAAAAATAATCACTTTAAATATACACAACTACCATCATTTTAGCCAGAGAAAACCAAGAATAATTGCCCTCATAAAAAAATATAAACCAGACATAGTTGCATTACAGGAGATAAGGGACGACAGAGCAAAAAATAAAAAGGGGATGGATCAAGCAAAACAATTGAACGATGAATTAAATTTTAAATATTTTAAATTCCTGCGCGTAAATAACAGAAACAAGGTTAAAGGGTTGGTCAATACTCCTATTTGTCATGAAGGCCTTGCCATTCTTTCCAAATTTCCTTTTTCTAGCGACGAAATTGTGCTTAAAAAACATAAAGATGACAAATATCTTAGAAAAATCCTGGTTGCAAATGTTCGGGCAGGAAATCAAATAATCCCGGTATGGGTGGTACATTTTTCTAATAACGATTTGTTTGCTCGTTTACATGCTGAAGAAACACTAATCCATGCAAAATCGATCCAACCAATAATCTTGGGCGATTTTAACATCAAATATCCCTCTGAGATAAAAAGATTAGCCACCAAAAATAATTATGTTTCCAGTTCAGATTACGAATATATTTCGTTTCCTGAAGATAATTGCAGTTATGATTATATATTAATTCCAAAGAGATATTCATTTTCAAGTTTTGAATGTATCCAAAAAGAAGTGTCTGATCACAAAGCATTATTCGCCGAAATTAATCTATAAGCTGCTCTTGCCAGTTCAGCAGGTTCTCCATTGGTATCAAATGCAACGCATTCTTCGCGATTTTCTGCGAGATGAAGATATTTTACCTGATCATTTAATATTCCCCCAAGAGCGCGCTCATTTAAATCTGGACTTTTTCTAGAGGTTAATCTATCCATAATCACTTCCGGCGGCGCAAACAAAATAAAAGTCAAATCTGCTTTTGGTACACCCCTACTTTCATTCTCAGCGATTATGTCGTACATTTCATCAAAAGATTCAGATTGCCAGACTGCACTAGTATAATAACTTCTATCAAGTATAGCAAGATCCAAAACATTCAAACGCCGGTTGATATGCTTAAAGTAAATCTGAGCTCTCGTTTCTGCGACAGTTGTAATTATTTCCCTTTTATCCGATAATGCGCCGGCTCTTATATCCCTTTTCACTATTTCAAATTCAGGGTATTCAGAATCTCTTATAACTGCATATCTCCCAGCATAGTTAGCCGCAAGTTCTTTCAGCAAAAAATCAATTAAAGTTCCTTTACCGCTGCCATGGGCGCCTTCAAAACAGATTATTTTGGCCATAATTTTAGTCTCTTTGCAAGTTCTAAAGCGGGCTTTTTGAATCTTGGTTCAGTTGAATCGTCCTCCAAAATAAATTCTAGCGTACCTGTTTTTAAATTAGGGTTTCTTGCCGCGATCTCTAAAAGATATTCATAACCAGGTGTAAGCCCTTTTCTTTTGATGATTGAATCAATGATATTTCCAGAGACATGCGGATTAGATAACAATGAGGCTAGAACAACCCAACTATCACTATTAGAAATACTTTTTATGTAATAAGGAGATTGTTTTGCGCTTTTGGCACTAAAATTCCATATTCTGGCAGTATTTATAACTTCATCATTTTCAAGCTCCGAAGGCAATTCTAAATTATCTTGAGCTAATGCCTTTTTGAAGCAAGCATTCCAACTTTTCGATTTGCTAGCAGCGAAATACTGGCAGAGGCCTTCCCAGACCTTAGCTTTCGCAGATATTATTTTTCTTCTTGATTTTTCAACAAGCCTTTTTATGTCTTGAGAACTTTCAAAGAGATGCAATCTTCTTTGGTAGACTTCTACCGCTTTTTGAGAAGTTAGTTTACCATCCATATCTCCAGGAGTCAAACGTATAACCTCATCTCTAATAAATGCTATCGAGGAAGAGTATCTCAAAATGTCTATTAACTCCTTGTTGGATAATAATTCATCTTTATACAAAGCATTAAGCCCTCGTTCCAGGGCGGTGGTCTTCAAGTTTCTATCTATCCCTTCCTTCAATTGGGCATACCACATGGGAAATAATAAATCTCTTATCCCTCCCGCGCAATATTTCAGGTTTAGATGGCCGGGAGATGCTTTCTTAGTATAATACTGGTCAAAATAAAAAAATTGAAAAACTAAATTTCGCGCAATAACGTCTTTGTCATACAATGAAGCTCTCAATTGTTCGACGCTTTTGCCAAATCCAGGATCTCCGCAAACAAATTGCGCTTCCATCACTTGATTTGCTTCAGTAACAGAAGTGGTCATGTAGCGTTGAATATCGCCTAAAGTTCCCCAAATCGGGGTATCCACTTTAGTGAAATTAAAACCCTGCAACAATTCAACAAACTTTTCTCTCAGCCTAAGCTCTTTATCTGTATCATTACCTGCCCGATAAAATGCAACATCGGCATCTGATCCCCCAAACATCTCTTTACGGGCCGGTGCACCGAAAGAAAAAATAGCGACTCCGGGAGGAGAGTCTGTTCCAAAAACCTCCCGGCTAGCCTCGATTAATTTTGATTCAATGAGAGAATTATAAAACAGAGAATAATTAATGCTAAATTCAAATGCTCTGAATATATCAAAACGTCTCTTGAAGAAAATGTCTTTGCTATCTTCAATATGTCGCTGCCATTGTTGAGGATTGATCATTTTTAAGATAGAAAAATCCTCCCTCTTTTATAAATTTTGGCCACTTGTCACTACTTTTAAATACTCCTCCTGGAAATATTTATAAAGAATCCCCACCATTTTCTCATAGAATGTCTTCTCTGATAAAACTCGAAAACGTGCACAAAATCTACCGTTTGGAAGGAGTAGAAGTTCCAGCCATAAATGGCATCTCTTTAAGCATCAATAAAGGGGACTTTGTTGCTCTTATTGGTCCCAGCGGTTCAGGGAAAAGCACCGCTATGAATTTAGTCGGCTGCTTAGACACTGCTACCAGAGGAGATATCTTTCTAGGGAAACATAATATCAAAAATCTTTCTGAAAGCGATTTAGCTCAAGTTCGTGGGAAGCAAATCGGATTCATCTTCCAAACTTTCAACTTGATACCTAGTCTGAATGCAATAGATAATGTCGCTTTGCCAATGATGTTTCAAAATGCTTCACGAAAAGCTAGAATGTCTAAAGCGCAAAAGTTGCTTGAGCAAGTTGGCTTGGCAAACAGAATGCACCATCTTCCGAATCAATTGTCTGGAGGTCAGCGGCAACGAGTTGCTATCGCCAGAGCCTTAGTCAATGATCCGGAAATAATCCTTGCCGACGAACCGACTGGAAACCTGGACACTAAAACTGGCGATGAGATCATGAAAATGCTCAAAGATTTGAACCAGCAAGGAAAGACTATCATCTTAGTCACGCACAATCCAGACTTAACCAAGTTAGCGAATAAAGTCATCAAGCTCAAGGATGGAAAGATTGTAGGAGGATAAAAACATGAAAGCAGTTAAAATATTATTATCCGTATTGCTTCTGGCAATGATGGTAATTCCGCTGGTGAATGCGCAGGTTGCAGTAAGTTCATTCACTCTGTATCCCCAAACTGTTATCCCCGGCGAAGAGACAAGCATCGATATCACCTTGGAAAATGTCGGTGACTTGGATATTGAAAATGTCCTGGTAACCATAGACTTAAGCAATGTGCCTTTTGTACCGGTTGATTCTTCTAACGAAAAAATCATCGACGAAATAGATGGTAAAGATGAAGAGAGAGTCACTTTCAGAGTAAAAGCCTTATCTACGGCAGAACCTTCTATCTACAAAATTCCAGTGGTGATAAGTTATGGCGGAGCAAGCAAAACTTCTCTTATCAGTATCGAAATAAATGCCAAAGCTCATTTGGATATGTTGTTAGAGAAATCTGAATTAGTGAAGGTAAACGACAATGGTAAAGTAACACTTAAATTTGTCAATGACGGATTGGCTCAAGTAAAGAACCTCAAGATAACTCTCAAAGAAAGCCCTCTCTACCAAATAACTTCACCAAATACTTTGTACATTGGCGAAGTAGATGTGGGTGACTTTGAAACCGAAGAATTTACCATCATTCCCTTATCAGAAGACCCTATTTTAACCGTAGAGATGGAATACCGCGATGCTGCTAACAATCTCTTTAAAGAGTCAAAGCTGATTAAAATTCCTGTGTACACGGAAGAAGAAGCGAAACAGCTAGGATTAGTGAAGAACAATAATACACTGATGATAATTGTTATTGCGGTGCTGATGCTGGTTGCTGGTATATTGCTCTACCGCAGAAGGAAGAAGAAAAAAAATGCGCTTTGATTATTTCTTATTAGCGGTAAATAGTATCCGCCATCGGAAGCTGCGTTCCTGGCTGACTGTGATAGGAATCATTATTGGTGTTGCTGCCATAAT
>JACPIL010000088.1 GCA_016188105.1 Candidatus Woesearchaeota archaeon
GAAGAGCGGGCTCAGAAAGGCGGTGCTATTGTCAAGATAATTTCTACTGAAACTCGGGAGGGGACACAGCTGAAAGAATTAGGCGGCATTGCTGCTATTCTGAGGTATGAGATAGAGTAAGATGAACTCTCTTGATCACGTCGTTGTTGCCCAAAGTGTGGATGATTTCTTCCGAATTCACGAACCGAATATCAATTTAATTATCTTACCAAGAGATGAAAACAACGCTGTAAAGAAATTTTTTGAAGAAATTCATAAAAGATTTGCTAATCAAAACACTTCTTCTTATTTTTACGAATGTTTCCCAGATGATATCTTCAAACCGAGATTAGACCATCACTTTCAGGATGTAAGAAATCTGGAAGGATGTGAAGAAGCAGTAAATGATTTAACCTGCTTGGCCGATTCCTTCAGAAAAATATCCCGCCGAAATCAAAGGTATCATCAAATGTATATTGACTTAGCTCTTCTTGGAGAAGTCAATGATACACCAGCATTCCATACAGACAAAGTAGAATTACGGCTTATCTGTACATATTTAGGCAGAGGAACAGAATGGGTAAGCAATGATAACGTAAATAGGGAATCTCTTACTAATGGAGAAGATATTAATTCCAGAATTAGAGATCAATCTAAGATTTACCAAATAAAGCCGTTTTGGGTTGCTCTTATGAAAGGAGAATTATATGTTGGAAACAGGGGTAGAGAGATTATCCACAGGTCTCCCAATCTTGGAGATAAGGATCTTTCAAGAGTACGTTATAGAATAACAAGTACACCAAGTAACTATAAATAATTCACTTCATCATCCCTAATTACACCTAAAGAGTATTATCAATCTATACTTAATAGAATAATATAGGCAATTCTTATATAGCAAATGTGTTAAATATTCATATATTTATTCACACATTTGCTTATTAGTAATTGTGAACAAATATATAACAATAATTCACAATTACTATAAAATATCAAAGCAAAATAAGAGCATGAACCTCATCGAAGAATCTTATCAACGCTTATTCCCTGAGAAAGAATTCCCCTATTTCGCAGAGTTGGAATACAACCGAAGACTGGCTGATTTCAACGCCAACATCCGTTTAGAACCAAGGAAAATCAAAGTAAATCTCAACCTGCAATGGAAGGACATCGATCGGGAGATTAAGATCGGTTTAGTCCAGCACCTACTTATCAGGATTCTCAAAAAGAAAGCACACACCCATAACATCGACCTTTACAATAATTTTATCAAAAATATTCCTATCTTAACCCCTAAAACTAAAACTGACCCGGCTTTAGAATCATCCTTCAATCGCGTCAATCACCTATTTTTATCTAACTCAGTAGAAAAACCTAACCTATCCTGGGGAACGGCATCCTTCCGCAAGCTGGCAAGTTATAATTTTCATACCGATACCATTACCGTGTCCACTCTTTTTGCAGATGCCAAGCAAGAAATCTTAGATTACCTTATGTACCACGAGATGTTACACAAACACCATAAATTCAAGCATAATTATGGCAGAAGCTCTTTCCATAGCCCGGCCTTTAAGGAAGACGAAAAATTATATCCAGATCATGAATTGATTGAAAAAGAGATTGAAAACATCATTAGAAAGAAGAAACGTTCAGTAAGAGCAAATAAAGCTAATTTTTGGGATTTTTTGGGAATATAGGGCCGCCCAGTTACGATACATTTAAAAATAACCCCTAATATTTTATGACCGATATCACATGTACGAAAAAAAAATGGTCAGTGTCGGTACCTTAAAGAAAGGAGACACTATCATCATTGACGATGCAGCTTGTAAGATTACCGATACTGCAACTTCACGTCCTGGAAAACACGGGCACGCTAAAGTAAACTTGACCGCAGTAGGTATTCTTGACGGAAAAAAAAGGCAATTAGTAATGCCTGGTCACGATCGGGTAGAAGCTCCTATTATCGAAAAGAAATCTGCTCAAATCCTTTCCTTAAATGGGAATATGGCCAACGTCATGGATATGGAAACCTATGAAACTTTTGATATGGAAATTCCCGAAGAATTGAAAGCAGAAGTGAAGGAAGGAAAAGAAGTCCTCTACTGGACCATCATGGGCGCAAAAGTCATGAAACAAGTGAAAGCATAAAATGGCAACTAAATTCGATGAAGCATTGAACCGATTGATCAAAGGCATCTTTGTTTGCCGACTCTGCAAAGCAAAAATCAGGGCTTCTAGCTTGAAAGTCAGTCAGGGTAAGATTAAATGTAGAAGTTGCTCTTCAGTAAAGCTTAGGCCGAAAAGAAAGAAATAGACCATTGTCTATTATACTAGTTTTAAATTACATAAATCTTTTAAGTTATTGTTATAAGTTAAACCAATCATGGCAATCGACGAACTTCTAGAAGCAGAGAAATCTTTTTGTGAACAGTATAGGCGCTTGCAAAAAAAAGAAGAAGGACTCAAAAAAGATCATGAGCAATTAAAAAAAGATATTGAAAGAGAGATTTACGATGACTTCGAGAGATTTCTTAATGAAAGATTGCCTGAAAAAGAAAAATTCTCAGATTGGCAAGTGCGATATTCCCAAAATTTGGAAGAAACTAGAGATACAGAAGTTGAGATCAGGCTTACCCATTTTGATGGCAGGGAAATCTGGCGTGGTTATTTGGATGGAAATATTTTCTTTACTGATGGTGGAAATACCTTGCCTGTAGAAAGACAATTAGAAATAGCAAAAACATTTTCAGCGAACTATTGTCTAAAAGTTAAGATAAAAGTCCAAGAAGAGGAGTGATCGATGGTTTCATATTAGCCTTAGGAACCGGCTCTGTCCTAAATCTCCGCTTTGCTTTGGGTTAGCGTGAACTCACTCTTCGTATTCTCTAAAATAATGCAGCATTCCCGTAGGGAGCGTCCCCTTGCTGCAACAATATCTTATATCAAAGTATCGTTCGATTTTGCACGCTAACCACTTTTAGGACAGAGCCTTAGGAACCCAAACATATAAAAACAGTCTTTCTTTCTTCCACCCATGATAGATGTACTCGCTTTTATCCTAAAATACAAATTTATTCTTATTTTCTATCTACTTGTTGTCCTTTTCATAGCCTTAAGCTGGAAAAAGATCGATCGCCAGGCAAAAATTATTTTTCTTTACCGCATGAAGTTAGGAATTCGCTGGATGGACTACATCTCGCAAAAATTTCGCGAATGGGTCATCCTCTTCGGCTACATCGGCATGGGGGCGGGATTTGTAGGGTTAGTAGTGATATCGTATGTGTTGATACAAAACTTATATGCGCTTATCACCCAGCCCGCTGCTGTTTCAGGAGTATCATTAGTGCTTCCCGGCGTCC
>JACPIL010000089.1 GCA_016188105.1 Candidatus Woesearchaeota archaeon
CTTCTACGCTTGGCCTTTTTCAACTTCTTACGCTGCCACTTCCAGCGCATCTGGCCTTTTTTCTTCCAGCGTCGTGAGCTTCGTTTCATCTGGCATCACAAAATTTCTGCCATTTTATAAATGTTTCTTTTTATAGCTCTAGTATCTTTGCTTCCTACTTACTATTACATAAGCTATCAAAAGCAAGACAGTTAACATTATCAAGCCGAATAAGACATACTCTTTAGCGTAAATTTCATCAGGAATTACCGCGCTAAACAATCCAGTGATTAAACTACCAAACCCTCTCTCCTGCCCAGCGGTTATAGCAAAGTAGGAAAAATGGAATGCTTTTGCTTGGAAAGTAGCTGTATCTTGATCTTCCGAAATTAAATTAGTATCTAATTCTACCCAATCTTCTCCTTCGTAGGTTTGCAATACCACTGCATTTTGAGAATAATTATGTGCCAGGAGCCATTCCATGGACACAGCAAAAGTAACCAAAGCTTCTTCTAATTCTCCCTCAGCAAGAGTGGTCGTTATTTCCAGATACCCATACGGATTGTCAAGAGGACTTACCGCTGCAGGTTTCTCTGAAAGTAAAAATGCAGAAACAGTCACTTCTTTTTCTGCTGATGATACTAAAGCAATCTTTTTTACCGGGAGATCATCAGTTTCAAAATTTACTTCAACTGGTTCTGGTCCAGCCAATAGTAAAGTTCGAGAGTAAGGAGCAGCAGTTACGCTGGCTGCTGGAGTATCTTCTACAGCTTCAGCCTCAAAAACCCCAAAAGAATTTTCCTCTTCTTCAACCGAAGCAGTTTCCTGACTGGTACTTCCCCCACTGCCACCGCCACCGCCGCCGGTCGAAGCAGAACTTGCTGCAGCTGAACTATCAGGAGCTGGAGTAGGCGTAGGAGCTGGGGTCGGAGAAACACTAGACTCTTCAGCCTCCGTAGTAAAAGTAAAAGTTTCTGAGCCATTACAGTTACCAAGACTATCACAAGACTTCACCGCATAATAATAGAGTGTAGAGGTGTTGAGACTAACTACCGTAATACTGTGAGAGACAGAGCTATCAGTAACACTTTTTACTGTACCTAAAGCTGGCGAAGTCCCATACTGAACTGTCGAATTGGATTTTTCACTGGTGCTCCAGCTGATCACCGCCGAGTTTTTCTCTATACTACCAACAGCAACATCAATTAAGGTTGGTTTGCTAGTATCTATAGTAAAAGTTTTATTTGCTACTGCCGAAATAGAATTTCCAGCGGCATCATAAGCTAGACAATTCCAGCTATAAGAACCATCAAGAACGGTTTTAACAAAGGTCGCAGAAGTAGAACCATTCAACAACGTAGTTTCATCTGCATGCCAGCCATCACTCCAGTTTCCAAATAAAGTGATATTAGCTTGGGTATTACTTCCATTAGCCGAACAATTAAAAATTACCGATGCATTCGAAGAAAGATAATCTGCTGCTGGCAGATTTAACCAAACGGTTTGATTTACAATAATCGTTTCATTGCTGGTTTGATCATTATCAGTTTGGTTGTTGTCAGTTTGATTATTATTAGTTTGGTTGGCAGATTGATCCAGAACTATAACCTGAAAAGGTTGTAGTGCAGAATTTCCACTGTTTCCTAAGACATCTAAACAAGAAACCTTCCAGGTGTAATTACCATTGAGCAGAGTTTTGTTAATAGTTTGCAGTTCAGATTTTTTTACAGCGAGTAGGGTATCATTGATAAGATCGTTCAAATAGAAATCACAGCGAGAAAGTGCAGTTAAGTCATCACTAACATTGTATAGGAAAGTGATATTGTTAGTAGAATTTTCAGTGCTATTTGCAACAGGACTCAGAAGTGTAATTACTGGACCGGTTCGATCAAGAGTAAATGATACCATTTCGCTTTGATTGGTGTTCTCAAAAGAATCATAAGCATAGGCAAGCACGGGGTGTTCTCCTTCCATCAAGGCAGAAAGATTAAGTAAGGCTTTCCATTCTCCATTACTTTCAACTGCTGGCAACAAGAAAGAAGTAGTATCATTGGTTACATTGAAAGATACCGAAGCAATAGAAGAATGTGCATCAAGAGCAGTAGCAGTTAAATTATATGATTCCCCCGTTATATTTAATCCGTTACTTGGGTTCTGCACCACTATTGCTGGCGGAATATCATCAACAACAAAGGTTTGCAAAGCACTAACTCCTTCCATCCCACCAATATCAATTCCAGAGAAGCGATAGCTATGCATACCCTTATCCAGGTTAGAAACATTTACTGCAACTTCCCGTGGATTAGTAAGGACGATATCCATATTCACCATGCTGTTGTTGGGATAGATCCATTCTAGGACTGCATAAGAAAGATCCTGGTCTGGAATCATCACAATTTGAACCGTGGTTGTATTAAGCACTGATCCATTTTCAGGAGCATCAGCAAAAGTAAGTGAAGGTTGTAGCATAGCTAAAACATTTATGCGAGGATAGGTAAAATCAGTTGAAGAATCATAGACAGAAAAGCCAGAAATAATCATTTTTTGCTCAACTTCTTCTGAAGTTGGAACTTTGTGATAGGCTTCCTTCCAATATTGTTTCATCAAAGCAATAGCACCAGAAACATGGGGTGTAGCCATCGAGGTTCCCGACATCGCAATTGTTCCTCCGCCATCATTAAGCGAAGTGATTGATGACCCCGGAGCAGCAACCGTATCATTAAAAAAAGCATGGCGGGAAGCGTAACTGGCCATGGAATCTTCTTTCGTTGTAGCGCTAACTCGAGTTACCGACTGCAGACAGGCTGGGCCAGCAATACCATTTGGACCACTATTACCAGTAGCCGCAACAAAACTAATATTGTTCGCTACGGCTTGATTGACTACTTCGGCATAAGGAGCAAAATCCGACTCATCATCACAATAAGAACTATATTGCCCGCCGCCTAAACTAATGCTGATAACAGAAATGTTATACATAGCTGCATTATTGACACACCATTCTAATCCTGCCAGGACATCATCATCAGGGCAAGATCCTCCAGAGTTACATACTTTGATCGCAACCAGTTTAGCATCTGGAGCTGCTCCGCGATAAGTGCTATCAGTAGAAGCTACAATCCCAGCAACATGTGTTCCATGCCCATGATCATCCATGGGGTCGGCATCATCATTAAAAAAATCATAGCCTGTAATAACTTTGTTTCCAAGACCGCCACCTAGAGCAGCATGATTATAATCAATACCAGTATCAACTACACAAACTGTTTCTCCTGCACCGGTAATAGCTTTCCCATTGATAGAAATATTCCAAGCATCATTAGCATTAATCAAGGGCATGGTATCGGCAAGAAAAACCTGGCGGATCTTGTTTACCACAACTAATTCCACATCTCTTTCACGGCGCAACTTTTGCAAACCTTCTTCTGTCACTTCACCGGCAAAAGCATTAATACTTTCATACTGGCGCTGTAACTCAAACTCTTTTTCATCGGTAAGCAAACCAAAAGCTGCTACGATATCTTCCTGAACTAATCCTTCTAATACCTCTTGCTGCTGTTCCCGTATGGCTTCTTTCTTTTCTTCCGCGTTTAAATCTTCAATTTCGTCATCTTTTAGAAGAACGATAACCGAAACTTGTTCCTCTCCATCTGCAAAAGCTTGCTGGACTTCATCACTTACTTCGACATCAGCAACAATAGCACCAGTAATTCCCCTAAAATCCATTGATAAGATGGACATAACTAAAAATATAACAATAAGAGCGGCAATCTTAAGTCTTCTTTTAAGAAATAGCTCCATTAAATCCGCACCCCTTGTTGTCCAACTAAAGCTGAACCTATTCCTTCACCCAAATGAAAAGAAAAATCTGAAAATACTCCGGCCAACGCTTCTAAGAAGCCAGCCTCATGCTGATACACAATATAATCTATCTCTTCTAAATCATAATTCTGTTGGATAAAGTCCTCAGCAGTATCTTTATCGCCTAAAGCATCAACAAGACCAAAATTCAACGCTTCTACACCAAGATAAAATTCTCCGGTAGCTAGAACCTTAACCCTAGAAATATCCAAATTTCTATTTATAGCAACTTCCTCAATAAAGTATTGATGGATAGTATCTAATTTACTTTGCAGAACAGTTCGTTCCTGCTCACTAAGCTTCTTGAAAGGTGTACCCATATCCTTATTTTCCCCAGCCACCAAACGCTGATAGGTAACATTATAATCTTCCATCAAGCCGCTGAACTCAAGATAAGAAGATAACACGCCTATGCTTCCAGTTATAGACATCCTGTTGGCAATGATATGATCTGATGCTGACGCGATCCAGTATGCGCCTGAAGCCCCAGCTTCCCGAATAAGCGCAACTACCGGTTTGTCCACTTTCTTTACTGCAGCAGCAACTTCGTCAGATGCAACTGCCGAGCCGCCAGGGGAATTAATTTCCAAAAGTAGAACCTTAACTTGGGGATTATCTTCTGCCGCTTCAATAAATTCCACTAAATCTTTAGATGAAGCTGAGGAAGCGCCAAAACTCTGAGCTCCATTACCAGTTATTGCCCCTTCTATCGGGATCAAGGCCACATTCCCTAATCGAGGACCGTCAAACAAAGAAAAGAGAACAGGAATTATTACAAAAAGAACAAAGAGTACAGACCCTATAGTTATGAGAACTAACTTTAACCTACTTCTATCCATCCTCTTTTTCATAATACGGAATGAAAGAAGAATTATTTATAAAGTTTTTTATGGCAGCTAAAAACCAAATCTTTTTAAAGCGAACGTGGTTTGATACAACTATAGCGGGGTAGGGTAGTTCGGAGTGCCCGCCGAATCTGTTAACACGCGGTAACAGGTGTGGAAGGCTCATAACCCGGAGATCGGAAGAGACCGAAAAGCATTTTGCTTTAAGTTTCCGAATTCACAATCTTTGGGACGAGAAGCACTCTGAGATTGAAAGTCTTCCCCCCGCTACTCTTTTTAAAAAAATAGAGCTAAAGAAAAATCCAAATCAAAGAGCCTTCGCCAGCAGTTCCAACTTCTTCGTCAATTCTTCGGCTGTGTCAGGATCAATCCTTGTGGTTACATCTCTCTTTGCTTCTTTCTTATACACTGCAATCAGATTAAGGACTTCCCGAAGCAACTCTGTTGCTTTTAGAGTACTCCCATTTTTTACCTTTTTAGAAGGCATTCTCTTCTTTGATTTTACTTTAGACTTTTTGGTATGCTTTTTCATGGTAACACCTCTTTTTAAATTAATGGAATAAAATAGAAGAAATAATAGAAGAATTTAAGGCTTTCTGTTAAGCTGAAAATCTATCAGAAACTCTTTTAAAAAAGACCTCATTTAGAAATAAAGATGAAAGAAGGACCTTCCTTAGAAACGGCCTACGTCAGAGAAAAGTTACATGCTCTAGCAGATGTCTTCAAGTATTTACCAGCTCCTATAGACAATGGCTATCTTGTTCGAAGACAAAGAGGCGAATTAGAAGGGATGACTGAGAATATGTATAGATTAAGGCCGGCTCAAAATAGCAATCCTCAAAGAACTGGAACATATGATATCGCTACAAAGTTAGGGATGTATAACCCAGCAACTTCTTTTACTGCTCCTTTGTATGTCCAGAAAAAAAGAAAAAGAAATCCGTATCAAAGGGAAGAGAATCAATATTAGAAAGTTCTTTATTGATAACTGATCGTTCCTTCTAAGTTTATTGGTTTTCCGAGAGTATCCCGCAAATAAAAAAATCCCGTCAAACCATCCCTCACCGGTCCTTGGATCCAACCGCTAAGATGATAAAATCTAGAATAATTTTTATCTTGATTTAGGTTTATTTCTCTCTGTAAATTAAGGCTGTTGCAGAGTGCAGCGGCATTGGAAACAAACTCCCTTAGGCGTTGCGATCTATAAGAGAAACCTAGGCTACAATCCTGAGCAGAGAAAAATTCATATCGCACAGAGGTAATAACATTATTCTTTTCGAGTCCGTTTTCCCATCCCGGTTTAAAACTAGAAGGATGAGCAATTACTCCTTCAAAAGTTAATTTGCCTACTGCTCTTAGTAACAGTTCAATATTCCCGCGTTCTATATCTAATGATATCATAGACATGACCTGGGAGAAGGAAGGCAAATTTGGTGCAAGAACTTTGATAGACTTACACTGCTCGTTTTCGAAAACCATAAAAAATAGATTCAACTTTTATTTATAAAATCTCTTACAGTAATTTCTTCAATTTTCTAAAATCATCTTCCATCTTCTTCCTGTTCCCAGGATACCGTAACGCTGCTGAAGGATGGTAAGTAACAAAATATTTTTGGTTTCCTTTTTCAATAACTTTGCCATGCAACTTTTCCACAGAAAATTCTTTCGCCAACGTTTTCAAAGCAACTCCACCTAAAACAATAATCAA